>DYWZ01000036.1 GCA_020742395.1 Enterococcus columbae | reverse complement strand
TTAATATTATTAAGTAAAATTGAAAACGCATCCGTTTAGAATAGACAAGTTTAATTTAATAGCGAAAGTATGTTCGGTATGATACAATAAGAATGCAAATCTTTCAAAGGACGATTAAGATGAATCATCTATATATAAATAGGTAGAAAGAGTGATTAGATTGATTGAACGAATTACTGATAATACTTTTGAATTAGTTTCAAAATATCAACCAGCAGGCGATCAACCGCAGGCAATTGAGCAGTTAGTTGCCGGAATCAACAGTGAAGTCAAAGAACAGATTCTTTTAGGAGCAACTGGTACGGGGAAAACTTATACCATTTCACAAGTCATTCAAAAAGTGAATAAACCAACCTTAGTAATTGCCCACAATAAAACTTTGGCAGGGCAACTTTATGGAGAGTTCAAAGAGTTTTTTCCTAATAATGCAGTTGAATATTTCGTTTCGTATTACGACTATTATCAACCAGAGGCTTATGTACCATCTAGTGATACTTATATTGAAAAAGATGCAAGTATTAATGATGAAATTGATAAGTTACGACATTCTGCCACTAGTGCGCTTTTAGAACGTAATGATGTGATTGTAGTTGCTTCGGTTTCTTGTATTTTCGGTTTAGGTTCACCGATGGAATATCAAAAGCAAGTCGTTTCATTAAGAGTAGGAATGGAAATGAATCGTGATGATTTATTACGGGCATTGATAGACATTCAATTTGAACGTAATGACATTGATTTTCAGCGTGGCCGTTTTCGTGTTCGAGGAGATGTTGTAGAGATTTTTCCAGCCTCACGTGATGAACGTGCGCTTCGTATTGAATTTTTTGGGGACGAAATAGAACGTATTCGTGAAATTGATGCATTAACCGGCGAAGTTTATGCGGATACCAACCATCTGTCAATTTTTCCGGCTACTCACTTTGTAACCGATGAAACAACTTTAGATGATGCGATTAAAGGAATTGAAGCGGAACTTGCTTTGCGATTACAAGTATTACGGGAAAATGGTCAGTTATTAGAAGCGCAGCGCTTAGAACAGCGAACGAATTATGATATCGAAATGCTAAAAGAAATGGGTTACACCTCAGGAATTGAAAACTATTCTCGACATATGGATGGAAGAAAAGAAGGTGAGCCACCCTATACGCTATTGGATTTCTTTCCCGAAGACTACTTATTGGTGATTGACGAATCACATGTGACGATGCCACAGATTCGCGGTATGTATAATGGAGATCGAGCTAGAAAGCAGATGCTAGTAGATTATGGCTTCCGTTTACCTTCAGCTTTAGACAATCGTCCATTGAAATTAGCAGAATTTGAACAGCGTGTACATCAAATTATCTATATTTCAGCAACACCAGGACCTTATGAAATGGAGCGAACGGATCATGTAATCCAACAAATTATTCGTCCGACTGGTTTATTGGATCCATTGATTGAAGTACGTCCAATCATGGGACAAATTGATGATTTAGTTGGTGAAATCAATGAACGAATTGCCAAAGATGAACGAATTTTTGTTACGACCTTGACTAAAAAAATGGCTGAAGATTTAACTGATTACTTTAAAGAATTAGGAATTAAAGTCAAGTATTTACACAGTGATATTAAAACCTTGGAACGAACTGAAATCATTCGCGATTTACGACTGGGAGAATTTGATGTATTGGTTGGAATTAACTTATTACGTGAAGGTTTAGATGTGCCGGAGGTTTCTTTAGTAGCAATTTTAGATGCTGATAAGGAAGGATTTTTACGTAGTGAGCGTTCGTTAGTCCAAACAATTGGTCGAGCAGCACGTAACGCTGATGGAAAAGTCATTATGTATGCTGATCAAATGACCGAATCCATGCAAAAAGCAATTGATGAAACCATGCGTCGCCGTCAAATTCAAGAAGCATATAATGAAGCTCATGGCATTGTGCCAAAAACGATTAAAAAAGAAATTCGTGAATTAATCTCGATTACTAAATCTGCCAAAGTGAAAGATACTCCTTTTGACTTTAAAAATTATCATGAATATAGTAAAGAAGAAAAAGAAATGTTGCTTGCTAAACTAGAAAAAGAAATGAAAGAGGCAGCCAAAGCCTTAGATTTTGAACGAGCAGCTACATTGCGTGATACAATCTTAGAATTGAAAAGTGAATAATGAGGAAGTGAAAGAAATGGCGAATGATAAAATTGTCATTCACGGTGCTAGAGCACATAATTTAAAAAATATTGATGTCACTATTCCAAGAGATCAATTAGTGGTTGTAACTGGCTTATCTGGTTCAGGGAAGAGTTCTCTAGCTTTTGATACTTTATATGCAGAAGGCCAAAGAAGATATGTCGAAAGTCTTAGTGCATACGCGCGTCAATTTTTAGGGCAAATGGATAAACCTGATGTCGATAGTATTGATGGCCTTTCGCCGGCTATTTCTATTGACCAAAAAACAACCAGTAAAAATCCACGTTCGACAGTGGGGACGGTAACGGAGATTAATGATTATCTACGTTTACTTTATGCTAGATGTGGCACGCCTATTTGTCCAAATGATCATGTTGAAATAACTAGTCAATCAGTTGAACAGATGGTTGATCAGGTCATGGATTTACCTGAAAGAAGTAAAATTCAAATTCTTTCACCGGTTATCCATCAAAAAAGGGGGCAACATAAAAAGGTTTTTGAACATATTCAAAAAGAAGGATATGTTCGAGTAAAAGTAGACGGTGAAATTTATGATATTACCGAAGTTCCCGAATTAGAAAAAAATAAAAAACATGACATCGCCATTGTTATCGATCGTGTAATTGTAAAAGAAGGTATTCGCTCACGTTTATTTGATTCTTTTGAAGCAGCTTTGCGTTTAGCTGATGGTTATGCGGTAGTCGATGTTATTGGGCAAGAAGAGATGTTATTTAGCGAACACTATGCCTGTCCTTATTGCGGTTTTACAGTAGGGGAATTAGAGCCACGACTATTTTCGTTTAATGCTCCATTTGGCGCTTGTCCAGAATGTGATGGTTTAGGTATAAAGTTAGCAGTCGATACCGATTTGGTGGTTCCTGATACTAGTTTAACTTTACGTGAAGGTGCAATTGCTCCGTGGAATCCGATTAGCTCACAATATTATCCACAAATGTTAGAACAAGCTTGTCTAAGTTTTGGAATTGATTTAGATACGCCATTTGAACAATTACCTAAGGAACATCAAGACCTTATTTTAAATGGCTCAAATAGCGAAATGTTTCATTTTCATTATGAAAATGATTTTGGTGGCGTTAGAGATGTAGAAGTGCCTTTTGAAGGTGTTATTCCCAATATTCATCGACGCTACCACGAAACCAATAGTGATTTTACAAGAGAACAAATGCGTCAATATATGACTGAATTGACTTGTCAACATTGTCATGGTTATCGCTTAAATGAACAAGCATTAGCTGTTAAAGTCGGCGGTTTGCATCTAGGAGAATTTAGTGAATTATCGATTCAAGATGCTTTACAATTTTTATCAACACTTAAATTAAGTCAACAAGCGACAATAATTGCCCAACCTATTTTAAAAGAAATCAAAGATCGCCTGACTTTTTTACAAAATGTAGGTTTAGCCTATTTAACATTAAGTCGAGCAGCGGGAACTTTATCTGGTGGTGAAGCTCAACGTATTCGATTAGCTACACAAATTGGGTCCAATCTATCTGGTGTTTTATATATTCTGGATGAACCATCAATTGGTCTACATCAAAGAGATAATGATCGTCTATTAGATTCATTAAGAAAAATGCGTGATTTAGGCAATACACTAATTGTTGTTGAACACGATGAAGATACCATGCGTGCTGCAGATTATCTAATTGATATTGGCCCAGGGGCTGGGCAACACGGTGGAAGAGTAGTTGCTTCAGGTACCCCGCAAGAAGTGGCAGCAAATGAAGCTTCACTTACAGGGCAATATTTATCTGGTAAGCGTAAAATTGCTTTACCTAAAGAGCGCCGAAAAGGCAACGGGCAAATGCTAACGGTGCATAAGGCAAGCGAAAATAATTTGAAAAATATTACGGTAGATTTTCCACTAGGTTCTTTTATTGCTGTAACTGGAGTTTCTGGTTCAGGAAAATCTACATTAGTTAATGAGATTTTGAAAAAAGGTTTAGCCCAAAAATTAAGTCGTGCGCATAGTAAACCTGGTAAGCATCAAAAAATTACTGGTTATGAAACGCTAGAAAAAATGATTGATATTGATCAAAGCCCAATTGGTCGTACGCCAAGAAGCAATCCTGCAACTTATACGAGTGTTTTTGATGATATTCGTGATCTATTTGCGCAAACAAATGAAGCCAAAGTTCACGGTTATAAAAAAGGACGCTTTAGTTTTAATGTAAAAGGTGGCCGTTGTGAAGCATGTAAAGGCGATGGGATTATCAAGATCGAAATGCATTTTTTACCTGACGTATATGTGCCATGTGAAGTATGTCATGGGAAACGTTATAATTCAGAGACCTTAGAAGTACACTACAAAGGAAAAAACATCGCCGAAATTTTAGAAATGACGGTCGAAGATGCATTAGAATTTTTCAAACATATTCCTAAAATTAAACGTAAGCTACAAACGATAGTTGATGTTGGTTTAGGTTATGTTACATTAGGGCAACCGGCAACAACTCTTTCAGGCGGTGAAGCGCAACGGATGAAATTAGCCAGTGAGTTACATCGAAGTTCAAATGGTAAAACCTTCTATATTCTGGATGAACCAACCACTGGTTTACATGCAGAAGATATTGCTAGATTACTTCAAGTTTTACAGCGCTTAGTCGATAAAGGAAATACCGTTTTAGTTATTGAGCATAACTTAGATGTCATTAAATGTGCCGATTACTTAATTGATTTAGGTCCAGAAGGTGGAGCAGGTGGTGGGACCATTCTAGCTACTGGTACACCTGAGGAAGTGGCTAAAGTAAGTGAGAGCTATACGGGACAATATTTGGCGAGAATACTAAAATAAAATTTTCATGAAAAAATAATAATTAAATTGTTATATTTTTATAAAAGAATTGGTGAATCAAAGAAAAGTTTCTTTGATTGACCTTTTCTTTATGGTATGATGTTCGTTGTAAATGTTTTGAAAATGAAATTTTCAAAAGCTATCGATGAAGAGAGTGTGAATCATGCAAGAAAATAAGTTTGTTCCTATTTTGTTAGGGACTGATATGAATGTATATGGAATGGCACGGGCTTTTAATGAAGCCTATCAAATGAAGCCAATAGCCCTTGGGAGTCATCAATTAGCGCCGACTCGTTTTACCAAAATTGTCGATGTGCGTTTATATGCAGGTTTTGATAAAGATCCTGTATTTTCTGAAAAATTGATTGAACTAGCTAAAACGACGTTTAATCAATCAGATGTGAAATATCTATTGATTCCTTGTGGAGATGGTTATGCTGAATTGCTTTCACAAAATAAGGAAAAATTAGCTCCATATTATACATTTATTGCCAATGATTATGATTTATTCAAAGTTTTAATCAATAAGGTAACTTTCTATGAAACTTGTGAGCAATATGGTTTGCCATATCCTAAAACTTTTATTTTAACTAAAGAACACTTAACTGATGGTCAATTTAAGCAAGAACTACCCTTTGCTTTTCCAGTTGCTTTAAAGCCAGCCAACAGTGTAGAATGGTTGTCGATTGATTTTGAAGGGCGCAAAAAAGCCTTCATTATTGATAATCGAGACGAGTTTGAAACCATCGTTCAACGCATCTATCAAGCGGGTTATACTAGTGAGATGATTGTTCAAGATTTTATTCCTGGTGATGATAGTAATATGCGCGTATTAAATGTATATGTTGACCATAATCATAATGTGCGCATGATGTGTCTAGGTCATCCATTATTAGAAGATCCAGCACCTGGTTCGGTTGGAAATTATACGGTTATTTTACCTGATGAAAATGAGCAAATCTATCGAGATGTAGCACAATTTCTAAAACGTATTAATTATGTTGGTTTTGCGAATTTTGACATGAAATACGATCCAAGAGATGGAATTTATAAATTATTTGAAATTAATTTGCGTCAAGGTAGAAGTAGCTTTTTTGTTACCTTAAATGGATTAAATTTAGCGAAGTTTATTACGGAAGATTTGATTTTTAATCAACCATTTAAGCAAACGGTTTATGGTCAAGCCAACGGTGAAAATGCCAAGTTATGGTTGAACGTACCGATTTCTATTTTTAAGAAATATACCAAAGAGTCAGCTGATAAAGCGCGCGCCTTAACTTTACTAAATGAAGGTAAATACGGTTCAACTTTATTTTATAAAAAGGATCGCTCTTTAAGACATTATCTGCTAATGAAGTATGTTTATAAAAAATATGAAGAAGATTATCAAAAATATTTTCAAACGAAAGAAGGTCTATAATGCGTAATTTCTTTAGCATTTTAGGCGGGATGGGAACAATGGCCACCGAAAGTTTTGTTCGCTTGCTCAACAAACGGACACCTACAGCTAAAGATCAAGATTATTTAAATTATGTGTTGTTTAATCATGCGACTGTTCCTGATCGAACTGCATATATTCTTGATACAACTGCGGAAAATCCAGTACCGTTTTTACTTGATGATTTGAAACAGCAAAATCTCCTTCAACCAGCTTTTATTGTTTTAACTTGCAATACTGCGCATTACTTTTTTGATGAATTACAAAAGGCAACTAGTATTCCGATTTTACACATGCCCAAAGAAGCAGTCAATGAAATTAAACGTCAAAATATTCAAGGGACTATTGCATTTTTAGGAACAGAAGGTAGTGTCAAAGCTGGTGTTTATGAGAAGGAATTAAAACAACAAAAAGTGTCTTATTATATTCCAGAACCTGCCATTCAGCAGAAAATCAATCATTTAATTTATCATGATGTTAAAGAGGGAGATTTCATTAATTTAGATTTATTTTTTGAAATTATTGAGGATTGTTATCAAAAAGGGTGCAGTGCAGTGATTTTAGGCTGTACGGAATTGTCTTTAGTTGCTGAATACATTACTAAAGAACATCCTTATACAATTGTTGATGCCCAGTCAATCTTAGTTGATCGAACGATTG
>DYWZ01000035.1 GCA_020742395.1 Enterococcus columbae | reverse complement strand
TAACAGCCTGTTTGACAAAAAGCGTCAATTGAAAAAGAAAATAAAAACAGGAGAGAAAGTCATCGAAAAAATAACTTCCTCTCCCATCGACTTAATTGCCAACAACACTAGTTGACAAAGAGCCAAAATAACTTTCTCTCCCATCGACTTAATCGCCAACAACACTAGTTGACAAAGAGCCATTTCTTTCATCACGAATATTTTTATTGATTAATTGCTACATTTTCATCACTGACATAACCAATCTGTGTATTATCAACATTCGTTACACTCTCACTTGAAGTAGAAACTTGTTGACTTTGCTCTTTAGCTTCTTTTTGGGCCTGTTCATCTGACTCTAATGGTGTATCCTCATCATCATATAATTGCTCAGGATTATAACCTTTGCTATAACCGTCTGAAATAGCCAGCTCGCTCTTGGTTGGTAAACCTAATTCAGACTTAATTAAATTCTGAATATTTAACAACTCATGTTTACCTAAAACTTGATAATAAACATTACTTTGCCAAGATGGTTCTTGACCACTTAATTGATAACTTTGAATATTTTCCAAAGCAGGGACATAGTTTTCAGAAATATCTAATAACTGATCCCAAGTTAAATTCGTTGTACAGTTATCTTGAACTGCTTTTAGAATTTCTTTATATTTAGAAATACCATCTAGCCCTAAAACTTTATGGACAATTTTCGAAACAACTTCTCGTTGACGACGCTGACGTCCAATGTCGCCTTCAGGATCTTGTTTACGCATCCGAGCATAGGCTAAACCAGTGGTACCATCTAAACGTTGCTTTCCTTCTGGAACATGTACCCCATCAAGGGTAAAGTCAATTTTGTTATCTACCTCAATACCACCTACGGCATCAATTAAATCGGTTAATCCTTGTAAATTAATTGATACATAGTGATCAATTGGCACATCTAATAAATACTCGATAGAATCTAAAGCCATCTTAACTCCACCAAAAGCATAAGCATGGTTTAACTTATCATAAGAATCATAACCTACAATTTTAGTATAAATATCTCGATCTAAACTAACCACTGTAGTTTTTTTCTCTTTAGGATTTAAGGTAACAATCATCATTGTATCAGACCGCCCTTGTTCTGTTCGGCCCAATCCACCTGTATCAATACCAAATAAAGCAATAGTTATTGGATCACGATCTTCTAAGCTAACCGCAGTTGTTCGTTTGCTTGATTTACGATCTGTGTGTTTACTAATTGCCGCAAAAGTTGCGTTTGCGTCCTTATAAGCAAATGCAGCCCACACTGTAGCACTTGTTATAGCAACTGCCAATACACTCAGTATGCCAATAATAATTTTTTGATATAATTTCATAGAACACCTCTTTAATGTCTATTAAATAAGGGAGTTTTCACTTACATGTTGAGGCCCTCACAATTAATAGCGTTTATATAAATCCAGCAAATCGCTTATGGAGATACATCATGTAGATTTTGCCATATTTGTCCCTTTTGAGCAATACATCATAGATTTTATTACAAAAATTTAACAAAAACGAAATATTCGCAATGATTCTTCTAACTGATAAATTACTAAAACCGTCCGGTCTACCACTGAACGGCACTAAACTTATTGTAAAAATTCAACTAATTTGGCTTGATTTACCTGAGCATAATTATTTAAAAATTTTTGTATTTCAATTAATACTGGTTTAATTTGATTTGGCAAATCGTTTTCTACTTGTAAAACAAGTAATGGTTCATGCAAACTCATGCGTAGTAAAAACCATCCCTCACCATAAGGAGCTGTCAAAGTATAGCGAATTCCTTCTTCATTTTCAGGATCTATCGTCCATCCTGGAACGGAATAATTTGCTAAATCTTTAATTACCTGTTCACCTAATTGACGATAATTTTCAACCTCTAATTTAAAACGCACTTCTTTTGTTTCAACAGGTTGCTTTAATTCACTGATTAAATCATCTAACGTTTGCCTGTTTTCTTTTAATTTCGGTAAAAGCATTAAAATCTTCGCGATAACATAAGCCCCATCATCTAAGAAATAATTTTCTTTAAACGCTGCATGACCACTTGTTTCAATCGCTAACTGAGTATCTAATCCTTGTTCGTTTAATTCAATGGCTTTATTGATTACATTACGGTAGCCAGAAATGTAACGCACTTGTTTACCGCCTAAAGATTCTATAAAAACTTTTAAATGATTGGTCGTTGGTGAGTTAGTGACAATTCGGGTATGAGGGTGTTCTGCTAAAATAATTCGACTCAAAACCGCAATTAAATTGTTTCTATTTAACAAAGCACCACTTTTAGTCACTACCGCACTTCGATCAACATCCGTATCAAATATAACTCCTAAATCAGCTTGTGCTTTTAATACTGCTTGTTTAATACTAGCCATTGCTTCTTGATTATCTGGATTTGGAATATGATTTGGAAAATGTCCATCTGGAGATAAAAATTGTGATCCAGTAATATTTGCCCCTAGTCTTTTTAAAACTTTTTCAGCAAAAAAACCACCTGCTCCATTTCCAGCATCAACAATGATATGCCAACCAGCTAATGGTTCTTCAAGCGTACTTTGGCTACCCTTTTTGATTTTTTCAACTAAAAAGTCAGCGTATGGTGTTAATAAATCTGCTTGTATAACCGGTTGTGTATTCAAAGCAGTGACACTTTCAGCTGCACTAGCCGAGCTTAAAATTTCTTGAATGTCACTTTTTTCTACACCACTTTGTGCGGTAAATAATTTAATTCCATTATAATAAAATGGCAAGTGACTTGCTGTTAACATCAAGGTTACATCGCATGAAAATTGCGGAAATTGCGTAGCCATAAACATTGCAGGAGTAGTAGCTAATTGAAAGTCAATAACTTTTGCACCTGATTGGCTAAAGACATCAATCATTGCTTGTTTTAATTGCGGTCCACTTAATCGACTGTCACACCCTAAGCCAATAATTAATTCACTTGGTTGTTTAACTAATTTTTTCGTTGCCCAATTTAAAACACCTAAAGCAATTTTTTCAACAGCTGAAATAGTTAAATTAGCTACAAACTCATCAGTATCAATTGCAATTCCTCTTATATCAGAACCATTTTGTAAATCCATCAAATTATCAATCATTTTCATTTTTTCTACTCTAAATAAGTCCTGCTAATCCAATCTAATTAACTATGCAAGCAGACAAATTCAAGTAGCTACTCCTTTACTTTATATTATTGTAAAAAAATAAGGAGAACAGATTTTTAAACCATTCTCCTAAAAGCCGAATTCGTGATTCCGCTTATTTTTATAATTTAACAACATCTGCAGCTTGAGGTCCACGTTGACCTTCTACCACAGTGAAAGATACTTCTTGACCTTCTTCTAATGTTTTAAATCCCTCAGATTGGATAGCAGAAAAATGTACAAAAACATCATTTCCAGCATCGGTAGTGATAAATCCAAAACCTTTATCATTGTTAAACCATTTCACTTTACCATGTTCCATTACATAATGACCTCCAAAAAATCGTTTGAGTAAACGCTTATTTACTCAATAAGCATTATATAACACATCGAAAACGTTCGCAACAATTTTTTCATTCCCAAAATATACTGATTATCGAAAATAATAATTTCCCTTTTTCTTCAAGAATTTTTATTTAAATATGTCTAGACAAATAGATGATTATAATACTTTATAGCATAAGTTGATAAATATAATCAGTCTGGGCATCTGTTCCCATCCAGAAGGTATGCCTATCGATTTGTTTAAAAACATAACGTTGATAAAACTTTAAAGCCTTATGATTATGTTCCCAAACCCCTAACCATATACGCTTTTTAGCTAACTCTTTAGTTTTTGAAATAGCGAAATCAAACAACTCTTTTCCGCATCCTTTTCCCTGAAAAGCTTGCTTCACATAGATTCGCTCTACTTCTAAACTATCATCCGTTTGATATTCTGTTTGAGCTTGATTAATATTTAATTTCAAAAAACCAGCTATGATTCCTTCATATTCTACAAAATAAAAAAATGAATTTGGATTCAAAAGCTCTGATCGCAACTTTTCAACTGTCAAGTTTTGTGCAATGTAATCTTCTAAATCCTTAGCTTGATTATCCTTAGCAAATGTTTCAATAAAAGTTTGTCTGCTTAACTCACATAATTTTTCTAATTCAGTTATTTCTACTTTACGAATCATACGCTCATCCTTTCAGCTATTTTATTTATTTCTAATAATTCCGTGTTTTTCCTGATTTGACTAACTGGTAATCCGCTAAAAGATTTGCATCCACCATTTCCAATAAACTAATCAATTGCCGAATTTGCTCGTAATCAAATCCTTTTAAAGCTTGGTTCTCAGAATAATCATTTTCTTTTAAGATAAATTTAGCTAATTTTGTTCCTTCATCAGTAACAGATAATAATTGACGTTTTAACGATTGAGCATCTTTTTGCTTTTGAATTAATCCTTGCTTTACCAACTTATTCACTGCCCTTGAAGCCGTTGTTTTATCTACCCTCAGCATCAATGCTAATTCTTCTAGAATAATTTGCGGATGTTCATATACCCGTACTAAATACAAGTATTGTCCACGATTTAAATTCAAATCTTTAAATTCAATGTTAGCAATCGAATCTAATGCTCGTGAAATTTTACCAATCAAACGTAATACTTCTGCATTCACACACTCACCTCTAACAATATTTGGTGAAATTTATTATAAACAAATCATATTGCATTTGCAACATATTTTGCTTATAAAAAAAGACTAAAGAATCAAAATTACATTCCTTAGTCTATAAACAATCATTCAAATGAATATTTACATAAAGCGAATTATTTAGCTGCTAAATAATTTTCGTTTGCTTGTTCCCAGTTAACTATATTCCAGAAAGCATCAATGTAGTTAGGACGAACATTATGATAGTTTAAGTAGTAAGCATGTTCCCACACATCTAAACCAAAAACTGGAGTTTTACCTTCCATTAATGGGTTATCTTGATTAGCTGTTGACATAATTGCTAAATTACCATTATCTACTACTAACCAAGCCCAACCAGAACCAAAACGAGCTGCAGCAGCTGCTTTAAATTGAGCTTTAAATTCATCAAAACTGCCAAAAGTTTCGTCAATAGCAGCTTTTAATTCGCCAACTGGTTCACCGCCACCATTTGGAGACATAATTTTCCAGAAAAATGAGTGGTTAGCATGTCCACCACCGTTATTTCGAACGGCTGTACGAATATCTTCAGGAACTTCATTGATCACAGCAACTAACTCTTCAACCGTTTTTGTACCAAATTCAGGATGTTTTTCAATAGCAGCATTTAAATTGGTTACATAAGTATTATGATGTTTTTCATGATGTAGGTGCATTGTTTCTTCATCGATATATGGAACAAGTGCATCATAAGCATATGGTAATTCAGGTAATTGATAAGTCATAAATAAAAACCTCCTAAAATGTTATTACACTGTAAGAGTATCAAAAATCTCCCTTTTCAGCAAAAAATCTGCTCAGAAAATCATTAAAGTTGTTTATTTGAATATTCAAAAAATATTAACTTTCATAATCAATAAAAAATTATTTGGAAAATCAAAAGTAGCAATCTTCCAAATAATTTTTTAATCGTCACTATTAAACTAACTTCTGTTCATCTTTAATCGCTTGGGTAAAGATAAAGAAACTTCCTAAGGTAATAAATAAATTGCTATCAAAATCAGCAATAAACGTATTGATTAATAAAGCTAAAATAACTGGTAAACTAGCACAAGCAATCATTATTTTTAAATTATCGATAAAACCATTTTTGTAGCGTAATAAATGGCTATAAATATTCGCAATTAATGTTACTGTGAATAAAGTAATCGCAAGATTCACAAACGAAGGATATAAAACCATTACAATCACTATGAGATACATCCATATTGGAAATTGACTGTTTTTTATCTCATTACGAATTTTTTTACCCGTTAATTGAGCAAGCATCGGATTATCGTAATCAATAACCAGTTGGTTACTACCTAACATTGTATGAGTCAATTCACTTGAAGGAAATGAAACAATAAACTTATCTTTAGAGAAACCAGCACTAAGCACATTTCCTAAGCGATCGGATGCAATATCGCTAACACTTCTTTTGCCTTCAGGATCAAAGGTAAAAATAATCGAATCTGTTTGATAAATAAATCCTTCTTTTTGGCTATTTTCTAACACTAATTTTCCATCATTAAAATGAAAATTAGGTAAATGATTGGCAATTTCAATACTATCTTGTTTAATGTCTAAAAAAACTCGATTAACCTGTGCAGCTAATGGAATGGCCATCAATAAACTTAATAGCAAAAGATAACCAATCAACTTACTAAATGGTAATTTTTTTATTTCCTTAATTCGATCAAAGTGTATCATCGAATCTTTAATTATTTGTATCATAAATGTGATGTTCTCCTCTAGCAATCATTGGTATTATTGTACCTAAGTTTTTGGGATTAGACAAGTTATCCTTATAGATATAAAAATATTTAAAGAAAAATAAATGAAGTGAAAAAACTCCACTTCATTTACCAAGAATTATAATTGAACAAATCGATAGCACGGTTCATCCAGCTTTTCATCGTAATCCACAATTAAATCATGGTTAGCAAAAAACCATTGATCTGTTTCTTCAATGAAATATAATCTATTATCTACTATTGTTTCTACAATTGGTTGTTGAGGTGTATCTACAGATAAGCCAACAGAAAATCCCTCATGAATAGGTGTGCTTCCATATACTTTCCCATAAAAACGAATTCCTTGATTTTCATTTAAAGTAATCTCTCGATCAAACCATTGTTGGGCTTGCTTGGAAATCGTTAATTCCATTTTTTTCACCTCGTAAATTCTTTTATCAATCATTTAATTTTTCATCTAAATTATCTACGTTAACTGTACTACCAATAACTAAAAGATTGTCATTTTCACAGACAATTTCATTAGCTGGTGGCGATACTACTACTTGGCCATCCGCTCGTCGAATCGCTACAATGGTCAAGCCAAATCTCTGCCTAAAATTCACTTCAATCAATGATTTATTGAAGAATTTTGGATTAGAAACTTTAATTTCTGCTAACGAAAACTCATCTGATAATTCAATAAAATCTAAAATATTGCGAGACACCAAATTATGGGCAATTCTTACCCCCATATCACGTTCCGGATGGACTACGCGATCGGCGCCAACTCGTTCTAAAACTTTAGCATGGTATTCATTTTGGGCCTTAGCAAGTACATTGGGAACCCCCATCTCTTTTACCATTAATGTAACTAAAATACTTGCTTGAATATCCTCACCAATAGCAATAATAACGTGATCAAAATTACGGATTCCCAATGAACGTAACGTACTTTCATCTTGGGCATTGGCCACAACCGCATGGGTTGCGATATTCATATATTCATTGACTCTTTCTTCATTCGAATCAATCGCTAATACTTCTTGACCTGATTCAATAAGAGTTCGACAAATGCTTCCTCCGAATCGGCCTAATCCTATAATTGCATAATTTTGTTTCAAATTTATTTCTCCCCTCAGATTCGCTTACTTTACTAACCCATGTTTAAATGCATAAATCGCAGCTTGTGTTCGATCTTCTACAGCTAATTTAGAAAGTATATTTGAAACGTGAGTTTTTACTGTCTTCAACGTAATAAAGAGCTCTTCAGCTATTTCTTGATTACTCTTACCTTGAGCAATTAAATTTAATACCTCACGTTCACGATTAGTTAATTCTTCATGCAAAAAATATTGTTCCGCATAACTTTGATTTTGAATTTTTTCATTAACTTCATCTTCAATCACTCGTTGCCCATTAACGGTTGCACGAATGGCTTGAGCAATTTCGCTAGCAGATGATGTTTTTAAAAGATAACCACTAGCTCCAGCTTGTAAAGCCGGAAATACTTTTTCATCATCAATATAACTAGTCACTATTAAGATTTTTGCTCCTGGCCAGGCAGCCATAATTTGTTTTGTAGCTTCAATCCCATCCATTACTTCCATCACTAAATCCATTAAAATAACATCTGGACGTAATTCTAAAGCTTTTTGGACTCCTTGGTTACCATCTTCAGCCTCGCCTACAACTTCAATATCGTCTTGAATCGATAAATAAGAAGATACACCTAAACGTACCATCTCATGATCATCAACCAATAATACACGAATCATTTACTCACCCCATTTTTAACCAAAGGAACCTTTATCTCGATACTGGTTCCTTGTTTTGGAATACTTATAATTTTAACATTTCCACCAATACTTGCAATACGTTCTTTAACATTTAGTAGACCATAACTACCAGCTTTAGGTTGATTTAAATCAAATCCTATACCATCATCAATTAGTCTTAAATTGAGCTGCTGCTGAACCTTACTTAAATAAACTTCCAATTCATCTGCTTTAGCGTGTCGTAATGTATTAGAAAGTAATTCTTGAATAACTCGAAACAGTTCATTTTCAATCGATGTTGGCATCTCAATATCTTCAATTTCATAAGTCATCTTCATTTCTACCTTAGAATGAAGTTCACTAAGCAATTGCTCAATTCCTTGTTTTAAACTCTTACCCTCTAATGAAATAGGTCTTAAATGTAGTAATAAAGCACGCATCTCTGATTGGGCCATTGTTAAAATTTTAGCAACCATTTGAATCTGTTGCTGATATTTTTCACCAACAATTTTTGAATCCGTCATTTCATTTAAAGCAGACATAATCATCATTGCAGCAAATAATTGTTGAGAAACTGAGTCATGTAACTCTCTAGCCAATCGATGCCGCTCTTTTTCTAAAATTTCTTCCCGACTTTCGCCTTGTAACAGTTCTTGTTTTTGATGTTGGACTTGTAGTTCCAAAGTCATAGCATTTAACTGTTTTTGTATGCTTATCAAATCACGCATCATGTCATTATGTATATCATGAGTATAGCGATTATTTTGAATTGGCGCAATTTCCTTACCATCTTTCACTAATTTCATCTGCTTTTGAATCGATTGCAATAAGTATTTTTGACTAAAAGCCCACATAATACATAATACAAGGGATAGGCCAAAAGATAAAATAATAATATATACGATTAATGGTATAAATAGAATTTTAGCAGTGACAATTTCTAACACCCAACTTTGACGGCCTTTGGCAAAAAGATAAGCAAATAAAACAAATATATAACTAGCTAAAAAGAAAATACCTAAATAAATCATTCGTCGAAATAACCGTGGATTCATCATATACGAATCACCTCTAAATCACCAACAAAAACATTGGAAATAATTTTTAATTTTCGTTCGCTTTCAGTATAAATTTCTTCACGAATGATTACTTGTTCTTGATTAAGCGAATAGATCACTTCATTCACATGTAAATCACCACGAAATGCAACATGTTGAATTTCAAGTGAAATACCTTGAGGCACTAAAATTCTCGTTCGACCAAAACCTTTACGGAATAAAATAATATTTTGTTTCTTAGGTAACAAAGTATTTCCTAAATCAATAATGGTATCTCCTGCAAAAACACTTAAGTTGATATCATCCCAACTAAAAACTTGCTTACCAATCATCTGACTACCAAAATATTTTTGCTTGGTGATTGCTCTAGGATTGACTTCCGGTTCTTTAGTCGTCACCATAATAATTTCTTTTTTGCGCCAAAAAAGTAAAGAGGAAAAATCAATATCAGCAAATTCAAAACCTTTTAGCGCTAAAAATAAAACATTAAAAATCAAAATCAACCAAAAAGCATAACTATTTATCAAACTGATAAAAATCAAAACACAGCCTATCCATAGCAATAAATTGGTATTTTTTCCCTTTTTTTTACGGATATAATGTAAAAATAGACTTAAACTGCCTAGTAATAAAAAAATAGTTAATTCAATGTTGCCAACAATTTGCCACAAAGATAAAATCACTAGCAAAATATTAACCACGATATAAAATTGCCAAGAGTTCATCATTCTCACCTCTTTAAAAAAATAAGGATGTAATCGACTGCGCGAATCACATCCTCATTTTCATTTCAAACTATCTAAAGCTTGCAATATCCATCATTACTGAACAGAAACGATTTGAACTAAAATATCTCCACCAGGAGTTGAAATGTTGACTTCATCATTTACTTTTTTACCAATCAAGGCTTGCGCAATTGGGGAATCATTTGAGATTTTGCCAGCAAATGGATCAGCTTCGGCACTACCAACAATTGTATATTCTTCTTCTTCACCACCTGGTAATTCTTTAAAGACCACTGTTTTACCAATTGATACTTCATCTTGAGCAACCCCATCATTATCAATGATTTGAGCAAAACGAATCATATTTTCTAAAGTAGTAATTCTACCTTCTACAAAAGCTTGTTCATCTTTTGCTGATTCATACTCTGAGTTTTCTGATAAATCACCAAAACTACGTGCAATCTTGATACGTTCAATAATTTCACCACGTTTTACTGTTTTTAATTCTTCTAATTCACGTTCTAATTTTTCTTTTCCTTCTTGGGTCATTGGATAAACTTTTTCTACCATTTGAATTCTCCTTTATTCTCTAACTAATCATTCTTTTTATTAACATATTCTTCAACTAATTGATTATGTTCTTCTAGCGTCTCAGCAAAATAAACTTTACCAGTCTTAACATCAGCAACAAAGTATAAATAATTATTGCTAATTGGATTTAATACTGCTTGAATGGACTTTTCTCCTGGATTATTGAACGGTCCTGGACCAAAGCCAATATTTAAATATAAATTATACGGAGAGTCTACTTGTGTATCTTTAATAGTAACTAATTCTTTCGTTTCACCTAAAGCATATAATACAGAAATATCAGATTGCAATGGCATATTATTATTTAATCGATTATAAAATACTTGGGCAATATTTTTACGATCACTATCATTTACCCCTTCTTTTTCAACTAAAGAGGCCAACGTTAAAACTTGTTGAACCGTCATATTTTTCTGAGCAATCTGTTCGTAATAAGGTTGCATAATCGTGTTAGTCTTATCAATCATTTGACTAACTAAATCTTCTAAAGACATACTATTTAAATAGTCATAAGTTGCTGGGAACAAATAGCCCTCCAAACGATATTTCACATTTTGAGCCTGACTAGCTGAAGTCAATAATTGTGGGTACTTCGCTAACATTTTTTCAAAGAATGCGTCATCATTCATTAATTTTAAAAAGGCTTTTTTCTTTAATTGTGTTTTATCAGCCACTTTATCTGCAATCTGCTCTACGGTAAAACCTTCTGGAATCGTTAGTTTAACATCAGCGACACTAATGCCTTTACCACCTTGGAGTTTTTTACTAATCGTATCTAAAGTCATATTTGCACTCAACTGATACGTTCCAGCTTGAAAACCTGTTAAATTATTAAATTTAGTATAGTAATTAAACACTAGACCACTTTTAATAATCTTTCCTTTTTCCAGTATCTCACCAATCATTTTATTAGAAGAACCATTTGGAATGGTTATCTCCACTTTCTTGGTACTTTGTGGATTTAATGGATTTAAACTCGATTTAACATACTGAAAAACGGTAAAACCTAAAATAGAGATGATTAAAACCAAAACCACTACTACAATGGTAACAATCTTATTTACAATTCTATCTTCAGTATTCCGTCGATTCATTCTTTTTTCTTTTTGATATTTTGCTCGCATCTCTGGTGTTATACGGCGATAATTTTGACGAGTACTACGGCTCTTGGCAGCATCTTGTGCTAAAGTAGTCGTCGTTTGTTTTGCCGAAGTCGGCTCATTAGTTGACTGTTTACTCAAAACATAAGCCTCCTTAATAAAAATTACTACTAACTCGTTTTATTATACACGAAACAGCTACAGATAGAAATATTTTTTATAAACTTCTTAATTTTTTATAAGATAAAAGTTATTTTATATCATAAAATCAACTTTTCTTAAAAATAACCAATTTACTAAAAGCATAATTAGATACTATGACAATAAATTGAGATACAAACTTAGCAATAATGTTATTCGTCTTTAATATTTCCAAACAAAAAGATAATGATCCCATGTCTAATCCAAGCGTAATGATTCGAGCAGCAAAAAATAAAAATAGCTCTTTCAATGTTTCCGAATACGTTTTATTTCTGGTTTGAAATACCCATAACTTATTAGTAATATAAGCAAATAATACCGATATAATCCATGATATTAAATTACTTATAAGATAATTCATTCCAAAAACTCTTAAAAATAAGAAATAGGTTACACAATTAACTAGAAAAGTCAAACCACCAAAAAAAAGATACGAGAAAATTTCCCATAATTTTTTTTCTTCTAGATAGTCTTTTAATTGTACTACTAAGCGCATGTCTTCACCTCACTAAATTGCACCAGACTATTGTAACTAATCTCTTTCAAAATAGCAAACATCAAAAGAAAAAATTAACTATTTGCTACTGATAAAAAAGGCACGAACCAGTAATGGTCCATGCCTAAAATTATTTATGGATAAATACGGTTTAATAAACGTGGGAACGGACTAGCTTCACGCACATGATCAATTCCAGCAATCCAAGTTACAGTTCTTTCCAATCCTAAACCAAAACCTGAATGTGGCACAGTACCATATTTACGTAAGTCTAAATACCAAGCGTATTCTTTTTCATCTAGACCATGTTTTCTGATTTGTTCTAATAAATATTCATAATCAGTTGCTCGTTCAGAACCACCGATGATTTCACCATAACCTTCTGGAGCAATTAAGTCTGCACACACCACTACATCATCGCGGGTTGGATGTGGTTTCATATAAAATGGTTTAATCGCTTTTGGATAATTCATTATAAACACTGGTTGTTCAAATGAATTAGCAATAAAGGTTTCATGTGGTGAGCCAAAATCATCGCCCCATTGAATATCATCAAAACCATTTGCTTGCAAACGTTCAATCGCTTCATCATAGCTAATACGTGCATACGGTAATTTCGTATATTTCTCTAATACACTACGATCACGGCCTAAAACATGTAAGGCATAATCACAATGATCTAATACATTTTGAACTAAGTAAGCTACATATTGCTCTTGAATTTCTAAACTTTCTTCTTGATGCATAAAGGCCATTTCTGGCTCAATCATCCAAAACTCAATTAAATGACGACGAGTTTTAGATTTTTCAGCACGGAAAGTTGGACCAAATGAAAATACGCGACCCATCGCCATTGCTGCAGCTTCCATGTATAATTGACCAGATTGTGACAAGTAAGCTTTTTGATCAAAATAATTAGTTTCAAATAAATCAGTTGTGCCTTCAGGAGCTGAACCAGTTAAAATTGGTGGATCCACCTTAACAAAACCTTTATTATTGAAAAACTCATATGAAGCACGAATAATTTCATTACGAATTTGCATAATAGCATGTTGTTTTGAAGAACGTAACCATAGATGACGATGATCCATTAAAAAGTCCGTTCCATGCTCTTTAGGTGTAATTGGATATTCATGGCTTTCACCAATTACTTCAATATTTTGAATCCCAATTTCATAACCAAATTTTGATCGAGAATCTTCTCTAATTTCACCAGTAATCCAAACAGAAGTTTCTTGATTTAACCCTTTAGCTAATTGAAATACCTCTTCAGGGACTTCACTTTTTACCACAACTCCTTGGAAATAGGCGGTTCCATCACGTAATTGTAAAAAGGCAATTTTACCACTTGAACGCTTGTTGGCAATCCAAGCACCAATTTTAACAACTTCACCTACGTGATTTTTTGAATCCATAATTTGAATCTGTTTCACGAAAGTCTCTCCAATCTATTTTAAAAAAAATATATTTATATTAACGGATTAGATTTGTGCTTTCTTTTCGACAAAAGCTTTCATCCGTTGAACACTTTTTTCGATAGTCTCCCAATCTGTTGCATAACTGATACGAACATATTGATCCATCCCAAAACCAGCTCCTGTAACCAATGCAACATGTGCTTCATTAAGTAAATCTTCTACAAAACTAGTGGCTTCTTGATAACCACAAAGTTTCAATGTTTCACTAACATTTACAAAGAAATAAAAACAAGCTTGTGGTTTTTGTACTTTGAAACCAGGAATAGCTTGTAATAATGGATACAAGCGATTTAATCGTTCTTCAAAGACTTGACGCATATTTTCAACTGGAGATTGATCACCAGTTAAAGCTTCTAAGGCAGCATATTGACTGACTGCAGTTGGATTACTGGTTGACTGTGAAGCAATCTTAATCATTCCTTGAATAATTGCTTCATTACCTACAGCAAAACCAATTCGCCAACCAGTCATTGCATAAGTTTTTGATACGCCATTGATAACTATAGTATTTTCTCTTATCGCTTCACTTAGCATTGCCATTGACGTAAATGTATTTTCACCATAAACTAATCGACCATAAATATCATCAGCTACGATTAAAATATCATGTGCTACTGCCCACTCACCAATTTCTCGAAGTTCATCGGCACTATAAATCATTCCTGTTGGATTTGATGGCGAATTAATAATGATGGCTTTCGTCTTTGGACTACGAACTTTTTCTAAATCACTGACTTTAACTTTAAAGCCATTTTCTTCCTCAGTCATCGCAAAAATGGGTATACCACCAGCTAATTTAACTTGCTCACTATAGCTTACCCAATAAGGTACAGGGATAATCACTTCGTCAGTTTCATCCAAAACAGTTTGGAACAACAAATATAAAGCAAATTTCGCTCCATCTGTAATAATCGTCTGATTTACACTATATGTCAAGTGATAATTTTCCTCTATATAATCAACAACCGCTTGTCTTAACTCAGGAATGCCAGCTGATTGTGTATAAAAACTAGCTTTTCCAGATTCAATCGCTGTAATAGCCGCTTGTTGAATGTTTTTTGGCGTAGCAAAATCAGGTTCACCAACAGTTAAACTTAAAACATCAATCCCTTGAGCTTTTAATGCTTTGGCTTTAGCTGCTGCAGCTAAAGTAGCTGATGGTGCTAAAGCTTGAACTTTTTTAGATAATTTCATTTTTCTCATCCTTTTTTTACTCATTTTTTATTTTTTCACCAGTTTTAAAACTGTATAAATGATATTGAAAAACACCTTCACTATTTTTAGTTACTACTTCCCAAATGATTTGCTTTTTTTTCAAGCCAATTGCTAGCTTGCTAATCTTTTCGTTAGGATAATCATTTGCTACTTGGTGGCGAATTTCTGCTTCATTATAACCTTCTGATTGATTAAAAATTTTAACCTTACCGTTTTTTTGATTAATTAACACTAGTTTTTCTTTGCCATCTTTGTCTTTACCAATGACACTAAAGTAAGTTTCTTTACGATTAAACCAGTAAAATTGATCTACTTTTACAATATTGGCATATTTGGTTGCAATTTCACTGGCTTCAGCTCTAGCTTGTCGATAAGGTTTCGTTGCTTTTAAATAAAATAGACAGCTTAATAAAATAATTGCTAATAAAAAATAAATCCCACTCAGCAGGAAAATATTCAGCTTATGTTCTTTCGTTTTGCTACGTTTCAAATACCTTCCTAACTCCTTTCTAATTTGGCATTTATTATTATAGCAGATATTCCATTGTTTGATGCCATTAAAAAAAATAAATAGAAATAAATTTAAATTTTATTAATTAGTCAGATTGTAACTATCCTCATTTAAATATTCTTGCCAAACCAATTGTTTGGGTAACATTTTTTGTATTTTTTTACCATAAGCAGTACTTACAATACGCTTATCTAAAACAATAAAACTAGACTCTTTGGAAAAATTTAATAAATCAAAGGCTCTTCTTAAACGTAAAGCCATTTGTGGCAACGCCTCATTATAAAATGCATCCAACCCTTGATCTTTTAGATAGTTATAGTAACTCTTAGTTTTCATTTCATTAGGATTCGTAAATGGCAATCTTGCAATGACAATTTTAGAAAACTTCATTTTACCTAAATTACCATCACTTAGATGATGTGTAAGTAAAAAAACCACTGGATTATTAGCTGCTTCAAAACGTTTTAGAATCTTAGCTAAACTACTATTCACACCTACTGCCCAAATTTCTTGTCCGCGATGAAAAATTTGCTCATGGATTTGTTGATAAACACCTGATAAGACTTCTTGTGAATTGAAAATTACTAAACAAGATTCATGATTGGTTAATAATTGAATTAGTTGCTTACTTAAATAATCGATGTATGTAAGTGAATCTGCTTGTGGAATAGATAAGCCAGATTTAGGCACCAATAAATCTATCGAAAATTCTTCTTCTGCATAAGTCAAGCGTTTCACTTTAGTCGAGATTTGAGTTTTTCTTTGGATGTACTCTTTATCAAAAGGTAAATAAAATCCACTACCAATCATCGCTAATTTAGCAAAATTTTCAGTTAAATACTCAAAAACAGGATGTAAATGAGCAAATACTTGATAATACAGTATGACTTGTTTTTTGGCATCGTCAACTAAATAAGTATGAATACCTGGTGATTGCCAATTATCGAACCAATCATGAAGTATTTGATTATTCATTTGTAACAATTCAGCATATTCACTACCTTCTTGGCTAAAAGCAAAGAAGGTAGGGGAATATTGTGTTTCATTAAACAGTTGATTATTGATTGCTGTAATTAATTGGCAAACTTCATCATAAGCTTTTAACAATTGACGCAGATTACGATAAAAATGAACAGGCAATTGATTGACTGTCTCACTCGTCCAAATTTGTTCTGTAGATTGGTCAAAAAAACTAAGCCATTCATCAAAAAATTGTTGTTGAATTTTAGATAATAGTTTAATAATTGTTTGAAAATGATTTAGCGACTCAATCAACGTCTCAGCTAAACAATCAGGATATTGCTTGGCCCACTCCAGTATTGTATCTAACAATTTATTCGTTTGCTTACTATTAAAAGTCGCAGAAGGTAATTTATTTAGATTTTCTAATAAATATTGAAATTCAACAAATAAAATGTGATTAAAACGCTCAGTAAACAAAGAACTATGCTTTTTTTGGCGGAATAATACTTGATGATTAACTAAAATTACTTGCTTTTCATGCAACCGTTGATTACGTAAACGAATAAAATCAGCTTGAATGAACTCATCCGGGCGTTTATTAGTTAGATTATCTTGACAAGCTAATTGCTTAAAAAATGCCTGTTCTTCATTATACAACCCTAATTCTTTCCATTCTCCGGTAGTTGTTTCAGTTAACCAAACCAATATCATCATCTGATATAACGCAATTAATTTCTGATCAGTTGGCTGTTTTAAACTCAAATGGAATTTAAATAAGTCTATATAATACTCATCGGCATAGTAATTCATCGTTTTGTCAATAAAATGAAATTGATTAGAAAACTGCTCACCAAGTCGCTGCCACTCTTCTAAAAATTGTTCCGAAGCATAACTAATAATCATTGGCTGACTTTCACTTGTCAGAAACTCAATAGGCAAAAAATATAAACTAGGCGTAAATTGACTAGCTGATAGTTCTAAAATAGTCACCTGCTGTAAGGTACTATCCGTAAAATGTTGATATAGTAAATTCATTACTTTCGCCTGTTCTTTGCTGATTTGCCAAGTATGATTAAAAAATTTTTCTTTACCTTTTTTGGTTTTAGGATACTGAACAGCTTCTTTATTAAAGGTAGTAGACTTATTTGATTGTTTTTGTTTTCTTAGTACTAAATTTCCTACTTTAAAAAATTTACTTTCATCGAAGGATTCATTTAATACTTCCCGACGATAGTAAATCTTTTGAATATAGTCACCAGTTTGTCGACTTAAACTAGCCGATAGATGCACAATTTGTCTTAAAGTATCCATAGGTAATTGTTTCATTTTCTCAGTTAAATGTAAAAATAACTGAGCTGTTACATAAGCATCACTGTCCGCTTGATGTGGTCGATCATGAGCAATTCCCAATTTTTCAACTAAATCATTTAAGCGAAAACTAGTAGCTGTAGGCATAAAAATTTGCGCTAACTCCACTGTATCGATTGCTTCAAGGGCTAGTGCTGGAAAACCATATTTTTTTAAAGTTTTAGACAAAAAATTATAATCAAAATGCACATTATGCGCTACAAAAACCGTTCCAGACAATAGATGATAAATCGTCTCAGCCACATCTTCAAAATATGGTGCATCAGCTAGTCTACGATTATCTAAATGGGTTAATCTTTGGATTAGTTTAGGAATTGGTTTACCAGGGTTTATATCCGTGGCAAAAGTATGAATAATGCGCTCGTTTTCAATCAGCGTACAGGCAAATTGAATAATTTGGTCTTCTTTAACATTTGTGCCCGTCGTCTCAATATCCACTACAGCATAAATCTGTCCCAATTCTATCACTCCTCTTTATTATCTACTCAAATTGAAAGTCATTCATTACCGCTTTACAAGATAATACTTATTTAGTATAACTAATTTCCACCTAAAAAAACAATAAAAAAACAGTATTACTACACTGAACTCGCCAAAATTTTTCAATGTAGTAATAGCTGTTTTTTACTACCAATTCCAATCTTGAATATATTTTTCAAGATAGGGTTGTGGATCAATATAATCACGCCATAATTGTTTGGATAAACCAAAATGTAAATGTACACCAGTAGCATATCCTGTGGCTCCCATTAGTCCAATAACTTGTCCTGCTTGAACTTCTTGGTTTTTTACCACCAAACTTTTATTTAAATGGAAATAATAGGAATACAGACCATTATCATGCTGTAATACAATATAATTACCTGCACTATAATAACTACCGATATCAACTACAACACCTTCTCTAGCGGCTAAGATATTTTGATTTTCAGTCCCATAAAAATCAATACCATCATGTCCAGTACCAGACTGACCAGTTGGATCTTCGCGTTAACCAAAAAGACTGGTAATATACAATGGTGTTGCTAAAGGCGATTGGAATTGTTGGACATTTGCCACACCATACCAAGCAATTGCTTCATCTTGCCAACCTACACTCACCAAATGTTTTCGCTCACCTAAACTAGCCGTAAAATTATGTGTTCCTACACTGGTATTAGGATTAAAAGCTCGATAAATTGCAACATCCTGATTAACATCAGAATACCAACCAATGTTTTCATCTCGCCACCCAGCTTTAATAAGAAATTGTCGCTCATTACTATTTAAAGTATAATGATGATCTCCAGCGTTTGGATTATATAAGCGATAGACTGGTTGCCCACTTGTAGGAGCATACCAGGCAACACCTTCGTATTTCCATCCTAAACTCACTAACTGTTTTCGTTCTGCCATAGCACTTGTATAAAAATGCTAACCACTATTTGGATTATAAAGTCGATACATACTGTTAACCTGAACATCTGCTTGTACGAATTTTGGCACCAGAAATATAGCTATTAAGCTAAAAACTAATAAGATAATGAATTGATTCTTTTTCAATATAATATCTTCGATTATTTATTTTTTTACGTCCCCGACTGGAATCGAACCAGCGACATACCGCTTAGGAGGCGGTCCCTCTATCCTACTGAGGTACGAGGACCAAACAATATTAACAAAAGTTATTCTACTATTTGTTGTTCGTAAATTCAAGTCTCACTAAAAACTTACTTTTAGTAGATGAACTGTATTTTTTTATTGCTGACTATACTGCGACAATCAGTAATGATTACTCTGCTAAAGCAAAGTCCAAACAATAAAATTGCAACATTTGCCTAATATTATTAATTTTTTCGCTTTTTTTGCTTTTTTGACGAAAAATGCTATCTAATTATAAAAATATGTGTTACAATAACATTGTAGTTTTTTGTAACGGTAATTTATGGTAGCTTGTTTCATCGAATAATAAACACCTTCCACAAGTTCGCCTAAACAAGTAATTGCAATAAAGTATGTGTTTTAACACAAGGAGGATATTTATTTATGCAAACAGGTACAGTTAAATGGTTTAACGCTGAAAAAGGATTCGGATTTATCACAGGTGAAGATGGAAGCGACGTATTTGTACACTTTTCAGCTATTCAAGGCGAAGGTTTCAAAACATTAGAAGAAGGACAATCTGTTACTTTTGATGTAGAACAAGGCGCACGCGGACCACAAGCGACAAACGTGGTAAAAGGCTAATTATAATTTTTAATGTTTAACATTTAATCATAGAATAATCATTATTAGCTTTATGGAAGCCTATCGGTTAACGATAGGTTTTTTGTATATTCTAAAAAACAAGCCAAAGACATGCTAAATCTTTGGCTTGTTTTTTATTTTGGCTCTTTGTCAACTAGTGTTGTTGGCAATTAAGTCGATGGGAGAGGAAGTTATTTTTTCGATGACTTTCTCTCCTGTTTTTATTTTCTTTTTCAATTGACGCTTTTTGTCAAACAGGCTGTTA
>DYWZ01000034.1 GCA_020742395.1 Enterococcus columbae | reverse complement strand
TTGCTTCGCTTGCAGTTTTATTCATTTTCCAGTTTCCTGCGATAATTGGTTTACGCATGAAGGACACTCCTTTAAAAATATTTTGACAAGGAAAGTGTTAAACACCTTCCTTGATCAAATTAATTATTTATCGTTAATTGCAGCTAATCCAGGTAACACTTTACCTTCTAATAATTCTAAGCTTGCGCCGCCACCAGTTGAAATATGAGTGAATTTATCAGCAAAGCCAAGTTGTTCAGCAGCAGCTGCTGAGTCACCACCACCGATGATAGTTGTAGCATCGCTAAGATTAGCAATAGCTTCACAAACACCGATTGTACCTCTAGCGAAGTTTGACATTTCAAACACACCCATAGGTCCGTTCCATACAACAGTTTTTGCACCAGCTAAAGTTTCAGCAAACAATGCGATAGTAGCAGGACCAATATCTAAGCCCATTTGTCCGTCTGGAACGTCACCTTCATGAACTTCAGTTGGTACGTCATTTGAAAATTCAGCTGCAGTTACAGAATCAATCGGTAAAACTAATTTGTCGCCAGCTTTTTCAATTAATGATTTAGCTAAATCAACTTTATCAGCTTCTACTAATGAGTTACCAATTTCCATTCCTTTAGCTTTGTAGAATGTATAAGTCATTCCACCACCGATTAAGATTTTGTCAGCTTTTGGAATTAAGTTTTCAATTACACCAATTTTATCAGATACTTTTGCGCCACCAAGGATAGCAACCATTGGGCGTTTTGGTTCTTCAACAGCTTCTCCGATAAATTTGATTTCTTTTTCCATTAAAAATCCAGCAACAGTTGGAATACCTGTTGAAGCGATTCCTACGTTAGAAGCATGTGCACGGTGAGCAGTACCGAACGCATCGTTAACAAATACTTCACCTAATGAAGCCCAGTATTTACCTAATTCAGCATCGTTTTTGCTTTCTTTTTTACCATCAACATCTTCAAAACGAGTGTTTTCAAATACAACTACTTCGCCGTCTTTTAAGTTGTTGATTGCAGCTTCTAATTTTTCACCACGAGTTTCAGGTACGAAAATTACTTCTTGACCTAATAATTCGCCTAAACGTTTCGCAACAGGTGCTAAAGATTTACCTGCTTTATCTTCTTCAGTTTTTACACGTCCTAAATGAGAGAAAAGAATCGCTTTTCCGCCATTTTCAAGTACATATTTAATAGTTGGTAATGCTGCTTTGATACGAGTGTCATCAGTGATAACGCCATCTTTCAAAGGAACGTTAAAGTCAACACGAACTAAAACTTTTTTACCTTTTAAATCGATATCACGAACTGTTTTTTTAGCCATGATTAAGCCTCCTAATATTTCTTACTAAAAAAAGCGAAGAAGCGCGTCGCTTCCCCGCTTTTGTACTGCATATATGATTCAGATTAAAGTGAATCTTATAATTTAGCGAAGTATTCTAAAGTACGTACTAATTGTGCAGTATATGACATTTCGTTGTCGTACCAAGAAACAGTCTTAACTAATTGTTGGTCACCAACAGTCATTACTTTAGTTTGAGTAGCATCAAATAATGATCCATAAGTAATACCTACGATATCAGAAGATACTAATTGTTCTTCAGTGTAACCAAATGATTCAGTTGCAGCTTCTTTCATAGCAGCGTTAACTTCGTCAACAGTTACTTTCTTAGATAATACTGATACTAATTCAGTTAATGAACCAGTTGGAACAGGAACACGTTGAGCAGCTCCGTCTAATTTACCGTTTAATTCAGGAATTACTAAACCGATAGCTTTAGCAGCACCAGTTGAGTTAGGAACAATGTTAGCTGCAGCAGCGCGAGCACGACGGAAGTCACCTTTAGGGTGTGGTCCATCTAGAGTCATTTGGTCACCTGTGTAAGCGTGGATAGTTGTCATTAATCCTTCAACAACACCAAATTTGTCGTTTAATGCTTTAGCCATAGGAGCTAAACAGTTAGTTGTACATGAAGCACCTGAGATAACTGTTTCTTTACCAGTTAATGTTTCATGGTTAACGTTGTAAACGATAGTTGGTACATCGTTACCACCAGGAGCTGAGATAACTACACGTTTTGCACCAGCTTTTAAGTGTAATTCAGCTTTTTCTTTTGAAGTGAAGAATCCAGTACATTCTAGAACGATATCAACACCTAGTTCACCCCATGGTAATTCTTCAGGGTTACGGTTAGCTAAAACTTTAACTTCTTTACCGTTTACGTTGAATGAACCATCGTGAACTTCAACAGAACCGTTGAAACGTCCTTGAGTTGTATCATATTTTAATAAGTGAGCTAACATTTTAGCATCTGTTAAGTCGTTGATAGCAACTACTTCGATTCCTTCTACTTCTTGGATACGACGGAAAGCTAAACGTCCGATACGTCCGAATCCATTAATACCTACTTTAACTGTCATTTAAGATTTCCTCCTTATTGAAAATCAAAAAAATTTTTATTTTAAAGGGTTGGCCCTTTTAAAATCTCACTTGCAACGGCTTCATCAGTAATTAAGCATGTCTGCTTTGGCGCATTTTTCATATACGCGGCAATTGCCTTGGCTTTACTTCTTCCACCTGCAATTGCATAGACATAAGCTACATCTTGCAATTGACTTAATTTTAACCCGATTCGAGGTGATTTGTAAACAATTTGCCCTTCTTCATCAAAAAAATATCCAAACGACTCAGCAACTGCACCCTTTCGCTTTAGCAACAAAATGTCTGTTTCACTCATCTTACGACGAGCAGCCATCGGTAAAGCTCGACCGATACTGTGAATGACACAATTAGCGCCTTGCATCAATTGTAAAACCTCAGCAATAGATGGTTCTTGTAACAAGGTTTCATAAGTACTCAAACTCAACTGTTCTGGCACGTAAATCGCACGATAAGCACCATTTGTACGCATCGCCATCACTGCACTTACGGTATTGGCTTGAACATTCATCAATTCACCGATACCGCCTCTTGCTGGTACAAATAAATTATGTCGTTTAGGAGTTTCTAGATTTTCAAATTGTTCAGCAGCTTGAGCCATTGTTGTACCGCCCATCACCGCAATAATATTCTCTCCATCAGGCAATTGATCAGCTAACAATTGATATAGTAATTTACCCAATCGACTAATCACTTGATTTTGCTTATCGCTATCACCAGTTGCAATCACACAATGGCTAATACCTAAGTACTCAGCAAGTTGCACTTCAATTTGCTGCATCCCTAGCACTTGATCCATCAAGCTACCTAGTTGATTATAAATTTCTTCACCAACTGTAGTTAATCGCATCCCGCTTTTTGAACTGGATATAAACTCGATCTTTCGTAAAAAATCTGTTTCCGAACGTAAAGTCCGTTCAGTCAATGATAAGTGGTCAGCTAAAGCCCTACGGCCAATTGGTTGCATCCAGTATATTGCCTGCAAAATCCGATAACGTTGCTGTAACATTGGGATAAGCTCAGGAACGACTGAACCAATCAATTTCAAATCATTTAACATCGTTTTCCTCCGTTGGACAACTTTTGTCCTGTATAGACAAATACTGACCCATGTCGGATAAAAAAATTTGTGCATTCGGAATATTTCCTCATCACATTTATTATCATATCATCTTTTCAGAAAATAATCAATATAATATTCTTTTTTATTTTCAAAAAATATATTTAGTATTTAAATATTGTTCTTATCAAACAAAGCAGTGGGACTATTTTGTACCCACTGCTTTATAAATCATTTTATTCGTCATAACGTTTGCGTTTAGCTGAACTAGGAATATGGAGAGAATCTCGATATTTCGCCACCGTCCGTCTAGAAATCTCAACACCTATCTTTTCAAATAACTCAACAATTTTTTGATCAGATAAAGGTTTGCGTTTATCTTCTTGTTCAATAAATTGCTTTAGCTGCTCTTTAATTGATGTATTGGCAATTTCTTCACCATTGGAAGTTGATAATTTTTGAACAAAAAATTGTTTTAATTCAAAAATTCCAAACTCACATTCCAGATATTTACCATTGACTGCCCGTGAAACCGTTGATTCATGAATTTGTAAATCATCAGCTACTTCGCGCATCGTAAGTGGTTGGAGTGGTCTATTTTCGTCAAAGAAAAAGGCCTGTTGATGTTCAATCAAATATTTACCTACTGCTAAAACCGTATCCCCACGTTGAACAATTGCTTTTTGTAAATTTTCAAATTCTTGTAATTTTTGATTTAGATAATGGTCAACTTCTTTATCTTCATTTTGTTTTAAGCGTTCAAAATATTGTTGATGGAATTTCAATTCAGGGACACCTTGTCGATTATTGGTTACTACTAGTTTTCCTTCAACTATTTTTACACTTAAATCTGGAATAATATATAGCCCTTCTGTAGAACCATAAGAAGCACCTGGAGTAGGCGTTAGTGTTTGAACATAGTCAAAGATTTGCTGAATATCAATAAGCGTGCAGTCCAAAGCTTTAGCGATTTTTTCCCATTTTCGTTCAGCAAATGCTTCAAAATACTCTTCTAAGACTAGATAAGCTAGATTTGGTGCTAATTGATCCCGCTCGGTTTGTAACATTAGACATTCTTGAAGATTTCTTGCACCTACTCCAGCCGGATCTAAACGTTGGATCAAAGTCAAAGCATCTAACAACTGAATATATTCTGCACCTGTTTTTTGCTGGACTTTTTCTAAAGTGATTTTTAAATAGCCATTTAAATCGATATATTCCACTAAGAATAAAACCAAAGTCCGTAAATAGGTATCACGATAATTTAAATGAATCTGTTGAATTAAATGTTCAAACAGTGAAACTTTACGATCAGGAATTTGAATTAAAGAGTCCATCTCCTGACCATTGGCATTTTTAGGTTTAGAATAATTGGTACTATAATTAGCTTCTTTTAGCTCGATTAAGGGATTTTCTAAAGATTTTGCTTGAATAAACTGATTTAATTCTTCTATTGAAAAATGCAAAACCTGCAAGGATTGCTGTAATTGTTGTGTTAAAACAAGCTTTTGTGATTGAACTTGTTTTTGATTTTGTGAAACATGTTGTTCAAATTTCATAGACTACCTCTTGTCATAACCATTAATTTTATGTAAAATATAAATGTTGAGCACCTTTAGTGTAGTGGATATCACGCAAGATTCCGGTTCTTGAGACAGGGGTTCGATTCCCTTAAGGTGCGTAATTTAATTATCTGATCCTGATGTTTATTAAACATCAGGATTTTTTGTTTTTTATCAACTATCAAACGTAATCGTTTTCTTTATAAATAAGATTAGCTTAGCCTGAATAAATTGTCAAACAGACTTTTTTCTCTTTTTTCAACATTTAAGAATAGTTATAGTTTAAAACTATAGTTAAATCAAGTATTTAAGTATTATCTATTATTGATTAACTCTGTTAGAATAAACCCAACAACTTAATTTAGGAGGAAACATATATGACTTATACAGATAAATTTCAATTAGTCGGTTCATTATTAAGACCTAAAGAATTACTTATTTATAAAAATGAGATTGAACATCGTGAAGATATCCAATATCCTTTTTATGATCAGCTGCCAGGCTACCAAGAGACTGAAAACACAGCTATTGAAGCAATTATTACACAACAAAAAGCACATGAATTGTCCATTATCACAGATGGTGAATATGGTCGGTCTATGTGGCATCTAGATTTCATATGGGGCTTTTCGGGAATACGACGCTTCATTGCTGATCAAGGTTATTTATTCCAAGATTTAGATGGCGGACATTTTGAAACACGTAAGGATATTGGTATCGAAATTTTAGCACCACTTTCTGGGAAAAATCATCATTATTTAACAATTTATCAAAAAACCAAAGCTTTAGCTGGTGACACTCCTGTAAAAATTACCGTTTGGGGAGCAGCGCATGCTTTTACTGAATTAGCAATTTTTAAAGGCCTATATGGTGAAAATCAAGTTTATCCTACTAAAGAAGCATTAAAAGAAGGTTTGTTAAAGGCTTACAAAGAGTTTATTGAGGAGTATCGACAAATTGGTGGCGAAATTATTCAATTTGACGATTGTCTATGGGAATTATTTGCCGAAGATAATGAGAAAAGCTTTTTTACTCAAGGAAATAACGGTTTAGAAAACTTAGCTGATGAATTTATTTCTATTAATAATGAAATCATTGATTTTGCCCATCAATTAGGCTTAAAAGTATGGACCCATAATTGTCGAGGCAATTATCAGAGTCGTCACGCTGCAGGTGGTAGTTACCAATCGATTGCTGAAAAATTTTTAAAAGATCAACACTATGATCGCTTTTTCTTAGAATGGGACGATGAGCGTGCTGGTGATATTGAAGCCTTAGCGGTATTAAAAGATAAACCAAATATAGAAATCGTCTTAGGCTTACTTTCAAGTAAAACCAATCATTTAGATGATGAAAAAAGAGTTTTTGATTTACTAAATAAAGCTAGCAACATTATTCCAAAAGAACGTTTATACTTATCCCATCAATGTGGTTTTGCTTCATGTGACTGTGGTAATGAGCTTTCAATTGAACAACAATGGGAAAAAATCGAACAAGGTAAACGCATTGCACATGAATTTTTTGGTGTATAACAAGAAAGTGTAGCCCTTCAAAGGCTACACTTTTTTATTATAGTTCCTCATCTTCATCAGCATAAAGATCTTCATCATCTTCATCGTCGATAATTGTTAAATCATCTTCAATACCTGAAGGAATATCTTCATCCTCATCATCAGTAGCACCGATCTCTTTTAGATCTGAATCGTATTCAGCGATTTCTTCGTCTTCATCGTCTTCGTCATCAAATAAATCATCATCATCGTCATCATCTGTTAAATCAGCATCTTCTGGATCATCATCATTATAATCAATCGCATCTTCATCATCATTGATAAAGGCATTGACTTTCTTACGTTTACGACGTGGTTGATTTTCTTCATCCTCATCATCTAAACCATGGTTCAATTCTTCATCAATTGAATCGATTGCATACCATGAACGCAAGCCCCAACGATTTTCTCCTAAAGAAATAAAACTACCATCAATATTTAAATCAGTATAAAATTGTGCTAAAGACTCACGAATTTCAACATCAGATTTATCTAAAAATACTTGAATCTGATTCACTAAATCTGTAAAGTCCATCACATCTTCCCGTTGTTCTAAAATAGCATGAGCAACTTCGATCATTGAAAGCTCATTTCGATTCATTCCATCAAATACGTTCAATTCCACTCAAGACACGTCCTTTCAAAGTCTACGCTTAATCATACAAAAATCTGACAAAAAAAGCAATTGTTCTAATAAAAAAAGCCTGTTTTTGTTAAACTAAGCGGTAAATTCTAAAAATAATTGGTAATTACCAAGGATTTCTTCTCCAGTTGATAATTCATAAGCTAGTTGCAATTTTCCAGCTAAGGGTAATTCAGAAAATTCTAGTTGTAAACGTTTCGTCTTGGTTAGTAACAACATTGTTCCATAAGACGTTTGATAGCTAGTTTCAGTAATTTCACCAGGTACAAAACGAAATTTCGTTCTAAGCGAACCTTGTCTAGTCAAATGCACAGCACCGTCACTACACAATTTAAGCATCACTTGAAAGTGCTCTCCACTCTCAGCCTTTTCTTCATAACGAAGATACCAATGACTCCCTACTTGAACAGCTTGGCCAACACTTTCATACAAAAAATTTTGTCGATGTTCATTTTGAACAATCGATGTTTCTAGCTTTATATTTATAGGAATCCCATTTGAAACTAATTGCAAATTTATCTTCCTTTCAGTTCTTCAATTTCTTGCTAATTATATATGTATCATATTTTGCTAATTTTTTCCATGAAAATAAGTCTTTTTCATATTCGTTTTCAATTCCCTCGTATATAATATAAAAGAACAAACAATTTGTATGAAGGAGTAATTGTACATGCAATACATTCAATTAACCCATGATCATTATAATGTCGAACAAAATTTTTTACCATTTGCATTAACCGACACGTTCACTCAATTTGCCGGTGAATATAATCAATGTTTTTTTCATACTTGGTCAACTGAACCATTAGTTATCCTAGGAATGCGTGATCAACAACTCCCTCAGTTTAATCAAAGAATTGCCTATCTACATAATGAAAACTATCAAACAATCATTCGTAATTCTGGTGGTTTAGCCGTTGTTAGCAATCCAGGTATTATCAATGTGACCTTAGCTTTCCCTAAACAATACATTGCTTCTATTGAAGATGGTTATCAAAAAATGCTACATTTATTACAAAATAGTTTTCCTGATTTATCAATCGAACCTGGTGAAATCAGCGATTCTTATTGTCCTGGCACTTACGATCTAAGTGTCAACCATCAAAAAATTGCTGGTTTAGCTCAAAGACGAGTGGCTAATGGAGTAGCTGTAATGATGTATCTTTCTGTTAACGGCAACCAAGAGTTACGTGGAAAACTAATCCAAACTTTCTATCAACTCACCGGTAGTAAAAAAGCTACACTTACAGATTATCCAAATGTAAATCCTAAATCGATGACCACTTTAAGTGAATTGCTTAAACAAGAGCAATCTATCGAAAGTACAATTGAACACTTGACTTCTCAATTAGCAATCAGTCAGACAATAAAGGCCAGTCAATGGATTCAAAGAAATCATTTAGAAACCCTACTTAATCAGCGATTTCAATCAATGCGTCAACGAAATCTGTCTTTAGAGGAGGAATAATTATGTCACAACTATACAAATATCAAACTTTACCAAGAGAAAAAGTCTTTCGTGATCCCATTCATACTTATATTCATGTACAATCAAAAGTTATCTGGGATTTAATTAACTCTAAAGAATTCCAGCGCTTGCGACGCATCAAGCAATTAGGAACCGCCTCTTTTACCTTTCATGGCGCGGAACATAGTCGCTTTTCTCATTCCTTGGGTGTCTATGAAATCGCTCGTCAAATTTGTGATATTTTTCAAAAAAATTATTCCATTGATCAATACGGTATAGATGGTTGGAACGACGAAGAACGGTTGGTTACATTATGTGCTGCTTTATTACATGATGTCGGACATGGTCCTTATTCGCATACTTTTGAACATATTTTTCATACAGATCATGAAGCACTGACAGTAAAAATCATTACCTCTCCCAAAACGGAAATCTATCAAATTTTAAATCGCGTAGAAGCGGGATTTCCTGAAAAAGTCGCTAGTGTCATCCAAAAAACATATCCTAATCCGCAAGTAGTTCAAATTATTTCAAGTCAAATTGATGCTGATCGCATGGATTACTTGTTACGAGATGCCTATTACACGGGAACAGAATACGGAACCTTTGATTTAACAAGAATATTACGAGACATTCGACCAAATCAAAAAGGCATTATTTTTTCTATTAGTGGTATGCACGCCATCGAAGACTATATCATCAGTCGCTATCAGATGTATATGCAAATCTACTTTCATCCAACCTCTAGAGGAATGGAAGTGGTCTTAGAACACTTATTAAATCGAGCAAGTGAACTCTATAAACAAAATCCTACTGTTTTTAATCGCGAAGTTGGTCTGCTCTACCCCTTTTTAGCAGAAAACTTTAATCTAGAAGACTATCTAGAATTAGATGACGGCGTACTGACAACTTGTTTTCATTATTGGACCAAACATCCCGATCATATTTTAAGTGATCTAGCTAGCCGCTTTTTAAATCGTAAACCTTTTAAATCGATTAAATTTCAAGCAAATAAGCAAAAAAATCAAATTCCGATGATGAAAGATTACGTTGAAAAAGCTGGTTTTTTTGCCAAATACTATACAGCTATTCACTCTAGTTTTGATTTACCTTATGATTTATATCGTCCAGATGTAAGCAAACCTAGAACCCAAATTGAATTACAACAACTAGATGGTACATTAATTGAATTATCAGCAATCAGTCCATTAGTTGCCGCTTTAGCCGGACAAGGTCAAGGGGACGATCGATTCTATTTTCCAAAAGAAATGGTTGACCAATCGTTACAAGACAATTATGATTTATTTTATGAAACCTACAATCAATTTCAAAGCCATATTCACAACGGCTCATTGATTGAATAAATAGTTACAAGGAGAATTTTATGTCCATTAAATTAATCGCTATTGATATTGATGGTACACTCATTAATAATCGCCATCAAATTACCGATGAAGTTAAACAAGCCCTACAAAAAGCTAGAGCTCAAGGCGTCAAAGTAGTATTATGTACAGGTAGACCATTACCGGGTGTGCTAAATTATCTAAATGAATTAGAGCTTTTTAGTGGTGAAGATTATGTCATTAGTTATAACGGCTCATTAGTGCAAAACACAACTACCAAGGAGATTATTTCTCAATATGGTTTAACTTTAGCTGACTATAACGACTTAGAATACTTATCAAGAAAAATTGGCGTTCATTTACATGCGACCACTGAAGATAGCATGTATACTGCTAATCGTGATATCAGTCCACATACTGTTCGTGAATCATACTTAGTAAATATGCCAATAAAATACCGTACTCCTGAAGAAATGCATTCAGATTTAAATATTATTAAAATTATGATGATTGATGACGAAGAAATTTTGGATGCTGGTATCAAACAAATTCCAAAAGAATATTTTGAGCGCTATACCATCGTTAAAAGTTCACCCTATTTCTTAGAAATTCTAAATAAAAATGTGAATAAGGGGTTAGCCTTAGAAAATCTAGCAAACTTTTTAAATCTGTCAGCAGATGAAGTCATGGCGATTGGTGACAATGAAAATGACCTACCAATGATTTTATACGCTGGAATTGGTGTAGCAATGGGTAATGCTACTGAAAACGTGAAAAAACATGCTGATGTTATCACTAGTTCTAATGAAGAAAATGGCGTAGCACAAGCTGTCCAACAATATGTCTTAAATAACTAGAAAACAGCACTTTTTATCAATTATAGATAAAAAGTGCTGCTTTTTAATTTGATTTATTATCTTTAGATTTCATCCATTTTTGAACAGCCCAACGATGACTCCCTCGTTTTAACAATAACATCGCATCGTCAGCAGAAACCCACGATAATTGATTATTTTTTTCCAGTGGTTGACAAATACTCTGCCAACGGTCAATTACATAAAAGTAACCAGGATGTCTAAAATAAATATCGCGATGACTCGAATAAAAATACTCGATGGCCTCACCCAAATAAGCTCCAATCTCAACTTGATAACCTAATTCTTCCATCATTTCGCGTGAAATAGCTTGTTTTTGATCTTCGCCAGCTTCAATACCACCACCTGGTAAAAAATAGGCCCCATTTGGCGCTTGCACTAGGATGATTTTTCCTTCAACATTGCTGACAATACCATAAGCTCCAAAACGATCTCGATACTCTTTTCCTGCTAATCTCACTCCAAAAATAGCTTCTTTCATGATTGACACTCCTTAATGATCTTACTCTTTCCTTTATCTAACCAACAAAAATCAATAATAGGTTAGCAAATCGATTATTTGCTACTTTTATTCTTTTTTTGATTGTACTTTAAAAAAATTTTTTGAGCAATAGACTTTCTCTCATTTGATAAAAAAATAAAAAACAGAATAATTGTTTTCAATTCAAACGATATGCTAAAATAGCTTTAGTACATATGAAAGGATGATTTATCTATGAAAATGGCACATACTTGTGTTCGCGTCAAAAATTTAGAAGAATCTGTAAAATTTTATCAAGAAGCTTTCGGTTTTGAAGAAAGCCGTCGTCGTGATTTTCCTGATCACAAATTTACCTTAGTATATATGACATTACCTGGTGATGATTATGAATTAGAATTAACTTATAATTATGATCATGGTGCTTATAATTTAGGCGATGGTTACGGTCACATTGCAATTGCCGTAGAGGATCTTGAAAGTTTACATCAAAAACATGTAGCTGCTGGTTTTGAAGTGACTGACTTAAAAGGTTTACCTGGTACTCAACCTTCATACTACTTTATTATCGATCCAGATGGATATAAAATCGAAGTTATTCGTGGTTAACAAAGTAAAAAGTGTGTACAATTAATTGTACACACTTTTTTTATGAATGCGTTGCTTCTCCATTAAAATACTGCCAAACATTTTGCGCAACATTGTTAGGTAATAATTGAGCAAGTTCTTCAAAGCTTGCTTGCTGAATATTTTTTAATGATTTAAATTCTTTTAGCAACAACTGCTTACGTTTTGGACCTAATCCAGCAATTTGATCAAGTTGAGAAGCAAAACTATTTTTACTGCGTAACTGACGATGGAAAGTAATCGCAAAACGGTGGACTTCATCTTGAATTCTTTGCAACAAGAAAAAGGCTTGCGAATGATGTTCAAGTGCCACAACTGAATGATCACGACCAAATAACATTTCACTAGTCTTATGCTTGTCATTTTTAACTAAGCCGGCAATTGGTAAATCTAAACCTAATTGATTTTCCAAGACTTCCCTAGCTGCTTCAACTTGACCTTTGCCCCCATCAATAATGATTAAATCAGGTAATGCTAATCCTTCTTTTAACACTCTTGAATAACGGCGATAAATCACCTCGCGCATGGACGCATAATCATCAGGTCCTTGAACTGTTTTAATCTTATATTTACGATATTCTTTTTTAGCTGGCTTGCCATCAATAAAGACAACCATTGCTGAAACTGGATTGGTCCCTGAAATATTTGAGTTATCAAATGCCTCAATACGATTAGGTGGCACAATCCCCATCGCTTCGCCTAGGGATTGAATGGCACCGATAGTTTTCTCTTGTTTTTTATCAATCAAGGCAAATTTTTCTTGTAAAGCAACTTGTGCATTTTTATTCGCTAAAAAGACCAATTTCTTTTTCTCACCACGCATTGGTTGTAATACTTTACAATCAACTAACGCCTGCACGCTTTCCAAGTCGATGGTTTGAGGAATTAAAATTTCATTTGGCGTAATATGTTCATCTTTTTGATAGAATTGACCAAGAAAAGTCAAAAAACTCTCCTCAGGTTCATCATAAATCGGAAAACTAGTTACATCTCTTTGAATTAATTTTCCCTGACGTACAAAAAACACTTGCACACAAAGCCAACCACGATCGACATAATAACCGAAAACATCTCGATTCACAAAATCAGTCTGAGTCATTTTTTGTCGCGTCATAATCGTATCAATCGCCTGAATTTGATCACGATATTCTGCTGCTTTTTCAAATAATAGCTCTTCTGAAGCTGCCTGCATTTTTTCCACGATTTGTTGTCGAATATCCTGATAATCTCCATTTAAAAAACGTCGAATTTCTTGGACCATCTTTTGATATTCAGCTGGATCTACGTTAAAAACACAAGGTGCTAAACATTGATGCATGTGATAATACAAACAGACTTCTTTTGGTAAAACTTGGCATTTACGTAAAGGAAATAATCGATCAAGTATTTTTTTCGTTTCATTAGCTGCCCCAACATTTGGATAAGGACCAAAATAATAGGCTTTATCTTTTAAAACTTTACGTGTAATTAATAATCTCGGATATTTTTCATTAGTAATTTTTATAAAAGGATAGGTTTTATCATCTTTTAATAAGATATTATACTTTGGCTGATTTTTTTTAATCAGATTAATTTCTAAAAGCAAGGCTTCAATATTCGATTCAGTCACAATATACTCAAAATCAGCAATTTCTGAAACCAATAGTTCAGTTTTGGTATTATGACTGCCAGTAAAATAGGAACGAACGCGATTTTTCAAAATCTTCGCCTTACCCACATAGATAATTTGATTTTGGCTATTTTTCATCAAATAGCAACCTGGCTGATCAGGTAAAAGCGTTAATTTTTCTCTAATTAATTCATTCATGATTATCACCAAAAAAGAGGTCGGCTCAATCGTCGACCTCAAAAATTTTAAGATAATTTTTTGATAATTTCTTCTAAAGCTGGTTTAGGTTGAACGCCAACACGTTTTTCAACCAATTCTCCATCTTTAAAAAAAATTAATGTAGGAATACTCATAACACTAAATTTAGCAGCTGTATCTGGATTTTCATCTACATTCAATTTAGTAATTTTTATTTCAGTTTCATCATATTGTTGAGATAGCTGATCTAAAATTGGTGCTTGCATTCGACATGGTCCACACCAAGGTGCCCAAAAATCTACTAAAACTAACCCTTCGCTTATTTCTTCTGAAAATGTAGCATCAGTAATTTCTTTTGACATTTTCTCACCTCCGATAATTCTGTAAAGTATTATAACACGAACCGCAAACTTTTCAAAAATAATCGCTCCAATTAAAGTATTTATTTAAATTTTACAATAGTTGCCCCATTACCTCCTTGATTGGCAGGTGCAAACGCAAAAGATTGAACACTCCGATGATTTTGTAAATACTGGGTAATGCCTTGTCTTAATGCACCAGTACCTTTTCCGTGTACAATGGTTACTTGTGGATAGCCGGCTAAAATAGCTGCATCAAGATATTGATCGACTTCATTCAATGCTTCCTCATACCGTTTGCCACGTAGATCAAGTTGGGTTGCGACATGTGATGCTTGACTAGTCCGAACAGTATGAACCACACGTTTAGCCGGTTCTTCAACTGGGGCTACGACTTGTAATTGATTTTCATCAATATTCATTTTTAAAATACCCATTTGAACTTGCCATTGATGATTACCAACCTTTTGTAGCAATGTTCCGCGTTGACCATACGATTGAACGAGCACTTCATCGCCTACTTTTAATTGTTTCTTTTGTTTGGCTTTTTGCAAGACCTTATTTTTCTTCAAATGCTCTTCAGGTTGATGCAAATCGGCTAATTTACTTTTCGCTTCAATTAATTGATGCTCTTTAATATTTCCTTGCCCTTGTAAAAGTTGGAGTTTACGAATATCGGCAATGATTTTTTCCGCTTCTTCTTGAGCTTTTTCAACTAATTCATTGGCCTGATTTCTAGCATTAGCTAATTCTTGCTCTCTTTCTTCAAAAAAGTAGCTGTAAGCTTCTTTTAAATCATGATGTAACTTTTCAGCTTCATCAACATGGTGCCGCAGCTCTAAATATTCTGTTTCAGTCATCTTACGGCGATTCTCTAAATCAGCAATCATTTCATTTAAATCTTGGCTTTCACCATCAAGAATTTGCACGGCTTGCTCAATAATTGATGTATCAAGACCAAGTCGTTTTGAAATTTCAAAAGCATTACTACGCCCTGGAACTCCAATTAATAAACGATATGTTGGGCTTAACGTATCCACATCAAATTCCATAGAAGCATTTATTGTTGAGGTACGATTATACCCATAGGCTTTCAATTCAGGATAATGGGTTGTTGCCATGACATAGGCCTTACGACGATGCATTTCATCCAAAATTGCAATAGCTAAAGCCGCTCCTTCTTGCGGATCAGTTCCTGCACCTAATTCATCAAACAAAATCAGACTTTGATGATCTGCTCTTCTTAAAATATCAACAATATTGGTCATATGTGATGAAAATGTTGACAAATTTTGTTCAATAGATTGCTCATCACCAATATCGGCAAAAATTTCTTTAAAAACTCCAACCTGACTCTCTTCAGCTGCTAAAATTGGTAAGCCAGATTGAGCCATTAATTGTAAAATTCCCAAGGTTTTTAAGGTGATGGTTTTTCCCCCAGTATTTGGGCCGGTAATTACAACTGCTCGATACTCTTGACCAATGATAATATCATTAGCCACGACTTTTTCCTGATCAATTAAAGGATGGCGGGCCGCTTTTAATATTACTTGTTGTTGTTCATTAATCGTAGGTACATTCGCTTTCATCAATTTGGCATAACTCGCTTTTGCGTTCATAAAATCAAAAAAGCCGATTACTGTTGCATTATGACTAATTTCTCGTCTAAACGGCGCTAAATGTGCTGAAAGCTCAGCTAAAATTCGTTCAATTTCAGTTCGTTCAGCAATTTGTTGTTGTCTTAAGCGATTATTTAATTCGACAACTTGTCGTGGTTCAATAAATAAAGTTTGACCAGAAGCACTTTGATCATGGACAACGCCACCAAAAATATTGCGATATTCTTGTTTAACTGGAATAACGTAGCGATCATTTCTCATCGTCACCAAAGTATCACTTAAATAGCGAGCATTATTCCCTCGAATCAAGCCATCTAAAGTCTCACGAATGGTTTGCTCACTTTTTTTGATTTGTCCACGGATACTTCTTAGGACCTCTGAGGCATCATCTAAAATATAGCCATCTTCATCTACCGCTTGTTTCAACTCTTTTGTAATTTCTGGTAAATGCTGTAATTGCTCAGACCAATGATATAAGCGTTCAAACTCAATTTCGGCATCGTTTAAATCACTAAAAAAGCGAACTAATTCCTGTGTAGTGGTTAATACTTTAGCAACTTGTGCCAATTCCAGACCATTTAAATCAGCACCAATCTCAATACGTTTCATATGCGGCGCGATATTTACTAACTGAGGAATGGGAATCCCACCTCTTAAGCGCAATACCTTTATCGCATCTTGTGTTTCGGCAAGCCAATTTTTTAATTTATCAATTTTATCAATTGGCCGCAGATTGGCTAAAATATCTTTTCCTTGAGCAGTTACTACAAAATCTGCCAATTGATCTTTTACTTGTTGATATTCTAATGTTTGTAATATTCTTTTATTCAATGTGTTCCCTACTTTCTATCTTTGCAAGCAACTTATCTTAAGACAAAAAAGCTACACTTTATTTTGTTACTTCACAAAATAAGCACAGCTTTTCCTAACTATCCTAACGGTTTTAATAAAAGATAGTGAAATAACGACGATAAGACAGGCGAGTGTTTAACAATGAATCTAGCAAAATCTGGTTCAAAAAATAAATTTTGAATTGTTACCAATGGAATCATGCTTAAAATAAATAGGAATAAGCAAATAAAAGTGTAACTGATTCCCATATTTAATAAACCAGCTGGTAACCAATCTAAATCTTTAATTAAACGAACAATACGTAGACGAATTAAAAAAATAGCAACAAACTTAGTAATCATCCAACCAATAAATAAAACAATGAAAAAAGAAACAGCAGCATAATAAGCCTTGTCTAAATCCAAGGCCATTTCCTGACTGTAAAAAGCCAACTTACTATCAGCAGTTACCGACATGTATGGAATAAAAAGCTCTAATTTTTTACCTAAAGGCTGATAAAATGCAATCGCTAATAAAAAAGAACAAACAAAACCTACACTGTAGATTAACTGATAAGCTAGTCCTCTTCGACCACCTGTGTAAAAAGAAAAAATTAACATGAAAAATAATAAGACATTAATCATTACTTATCCTTCCTGCGCCTATTGGTTCGCCTTTTCCTGAATCGTTCGTTTTCTTTCCTCATTTAATATTTGCTGTGCTTCAACATGATTGGCAATTTTTACATCGCTACGTCCCGTACGTTCTAAAATATCCTTAGCCTCTTTTTCGATTGCTTCAATACGTTTGATCCGATTTTCCAATTCAACTAGTTTTATTGTTTTCTGGTGTAATTCACGATTTTCAGCTTCAAGGTCTAAAAGGCGTTCTTGTTTTTTCACCTGATCAGAAATTGCATTCACACAAGCTAAAATTGCCGCTTGTTCACTATCAATCTGTGGTGAGAGTGCCTTGATTTCATTTAACTGTTCATTCACTAAACGAACGACTAAATCCATATGTACTTTTGATTCATGACCAATAATCGTATAATTTTGGCCATCAATGGTAGCTTTATATCTTGTCTTTTGATCAGACATTAAAATCAGTTCCTCCTAAAATGACACTTAACCTAATTGATAGCGTCATTGCAAATTCTCTACTATTATAATAGAAAACATTCAAATATAAAATACTTACCGTCGATTATTTTAACACAAAAATAGCGACAAATAAAAAAGCTAGCATTTTTGCTAATTAATTTTAATGAATAAAAAAGCTTAGTCATTCTAGATAATCGAATGACTAAGCTTTGTTTCTTTTCTTTTATTTTACAGCAACAACTGCACCGTTGTATTTTTCATCAATGAATTTATTGATATCGTCACTTTGTAACACTTTAACTAAAGCTTTAACTGCTTTATTATTTTCATCGCCTTCACGTACACAAATCATATTAGCATAAGTTTTAGCTGCATCTGATTTAGCTGATTCTACATGTAACGCATCTTTATTTACATCTAAGTTAGCTTCTACCGCATAGTTCCCATTCACAACTGCAATATCTACATCTTGTAAAGAACGTGCTGTTTGCGCTGCTTCAACTTCTTTAATATTTAAATTTTTTGGATTATCTTTAATATCTTTAACAGTTGCAGTAATTCCTGCACCGTCTTTTAATTTAATTAAACCAGCATCTTCTAATAATAATAATGCACGCGCTTCATTTGATGGATCATTTGGGATAGCCACTGTTGCACCATCTTTTAAGGCTTCTAACGTTTTAGTTTTACCAGGATAAATACCTAGTGGTTCGAAGTGAACATTCCCTACACCAACAATATGTGTGCCCTTTTCTTCATTAAACTTATCTAAATATGGTTGTGTTTGGAAATAGTTGGCATCTAATTGCTTATCTTCTAAAGCTGTATTTGGCATAATATAATCATTAAAAACTTTCACTTTTAAAGTATAGCCTTCTTTTTTCAAATCATCTTTGGCTTGTTCTAAAATCTCCGCATGTGGAACAGCACTTGCACCAACAGTGATTATTTTGTTGTCTCCACCTTTGCTTGCTGTATCATCACTTTTGGCACCACAAGCAGCTAAACCAACAACTACTAAACCAAGTGCTACAATTTGAGTAATTTTTTTGAAACTTTTTTTCATTTTATTCTCCCCTTATCTTTTATCAATTTTTTCAACAAGTTTCATTCCAACGACCTGAATCAATTGGACGATGATGACAATGACTGCCACCGTTATTAGCATTATATTGTTATCATAACGATAATAACCATAGTTAATCGCAATTGTACCAAGACCACCGCCGCCAACGAACCCAGCCATCGCTGAGTAACCTAAAACAGTTACTGAGGTAATCACCGCACCAACTGAAAGTGACGGTTTAGCTTCTGGTAACAATACTTTAGTAATTAATTGCCACCAATTTGACCCCATTGACAACGCAGCTTCAATTACTCCTTCATCCACTTCTTTTAATGAAGATTCTACCATACGTGCCACAAATGGAATGGCTGAAACAACTAAAGGTACGATAGTTGCTGTTGAACCTAAAGTTGTACCTACAACCAGACGCGTAAACGGTAAGAGTAAAACCAACAAAATCAAAAATGGAATTGAGCGAAATACATTCACTAAAAAGCCAAGAATGAGATTAATCACACGATTCGGATAGAGCGAACCTTTATCTGTGACAAATAATATCACTCCAAGTGGTAATCCAAAAATATAAGTAACTAACATTGAGAAAAAAACCATATATATAGTTTCCCAAATCCCTGTCCAAATCGTATTAATCATCGTTGCGTCCAAGATAAGCACTTCCTTCCTCAAAATCTAATCCTTCGCGAACTAGAATTTCTTTGATTTTTTCAACCAACGCTTCTTTATCCGGCAATTGAACAATCATTTGACCAAATGCCCTGCCTTTAATTTCTTCTGTATTAGCTTTTAAAATATTGATTGGCGCTTGCGATTCTAAAATCAATTTAGAAATTAATGGTAATGAGGCGGCTTGGCCATCAAAACTGATTCTTAAAATTGGTCCATCGCTTGGAATGAGTTCGGTTGCTTCCTCAGTTAATAACATCTTGCGTGTAATCGGTGATTGCGGATTTAAGAAAATTTGTTCAGTTGTTCCTGTTTCTACAACTTCACCATGATTCATCACCGCTACTTTATCACATATTCTTTGAACTACTTCCATTTCATGAGTGATAATAATCACCGTTACACCTAATTTTTCACGAACTTCTTGTAATAATTTCAAGATAGAAAGTGTTGTATTGGGATCTAACGCACTAGTTGCCTCATCGCATAACAACACTTTTGGATCGGTTGCTAAGGCACGAGCAATGGCCACTCTTTGCTTTTGTCCGCCAGATAGCTGTGAAGGATAGGCCTGCGCTTTATCTGCCAAACCAACTAATTCAAGTAAGGTTTCAGCCTTTTGAATCGCCTCAGCTTTTTTCACACCAGCGATTTCTAATGGATAGCAAATATTTTTTAAGACACTACGCTGGCTAAATAAGTTAAAGCCTTGAAAAATCATTGAAATTGATTGGCGTTTTTTTAGTAATTCTTTTTGGCTAAGTTTGACTAAATCAGTTCCTTCAAACAATACCTCACCAGAAGTAGGTACTTCCAGTAAATTCATACATCTAACTAAGGTTGATTTACCTGCCCCAGATGCTCCGACAATCCCAAAAATTTCACCTTTTTCAATTTTAAGAGAAACATTTTTTACGGCTGTGACTTCTTCACCTGAAGACTGAGGAACAAATGTTTTAGTTACATTTTTTAATTCAATCATGACTTTCTCCTTTGTTTTGAGTAAATAAAAAAGTCGTCCTTTACTAATCAAAGAATTAGTAAAGGGACGACTGAAAAATCGTGTTACCACCCTAATTTATATAGCCTTCACAGACTATACCTCAAAAGGTTCCTAGTGAAACCCGATGATATAACGGTCATTCCCGTCCAAACTGCGTGAACAATTTGGAAACTCAGAGCTCATCTTCACTTAACTGCCTAGCATCCTTTCTCACCAACCGGATTCTCTTTAACTATTTCATTAAGCTACTCTTCTCATCAAAGTACTCATTTATTTTTAATTTAAGCACAGTATACAAGTAGTCTTTCTAACTGTCAACTACTTTTTTTATCATTTTCATAAAATTTTTGATGTTTTCTTTGCAAACCACTTTTCCTTTGACGTTTTATTAGTATAATAAAATAGCAAAGGGGGAAAAATGATGTTAAATGCTGAAGTCATCTTAGAAAAGATGAAAAATCAAAAAATCAACTATGATCGTGTACTACAAAAAATGATTATTGAATGGCAAAAAAATGACGAACGCCCTCGAATTTTGCTTCATTCCTGTTGTGCACCTTGTTCAACTTATACTTTAGAATTTCTATGTCAGCATGCTGATGTAACGATTTTCTTTGCAAATTCTAATATTCATCCTGAAAGTGAATATATTCGTCGTATGTTAGTTCAAAAGAAATTTATCGAAGATTTTAATGCTAACACGGGCAATCATGTTGATTTAATCGTTGATGAATATAAGCCTAATGAATTTATTCAACTAATGGTCAAACAAGACTTACATAAAGAGCCTGAAGGTGGTAAACGTTGTGAAGCTTGCTTTAATTTACGTTTAGATTTAGTTGCCGAAAAAGCGCAAGAATTAGGTTATGATTATTTTGGTAGTGCCTTAACGATTTCACCGAAAAAAAATAGTCAACTGATTAATCAAATTGGTATGGATATTCAAAAAATCTATAATACCCAGTATCTACCAAGTGACTTTAAGAAAAACCAAGGCTACCAACGCTCAATTGAAATGTGTAGAGAATACGATGTCTTTCGCCAATGCTATTGTGGCTGTATTTTTGCTGCTAAACAACAAGGCGTCAATTTAAAAGAAGTCAATGAAGAAGCCAAAGAATATATTAAGGCCTATGAAGCTGAAAATGGAAAGTTGGTTTTAAACACGCATGATTCTTAGTATTTTAAATCTAGCATTTACTTTCTGGCTGTCCGTTTACTTTGGATTATTTGTTAGTATTGGTCTAGTGATCCTTACAGTGAATCTTTGGGCTAGAAGTCAAAAAAATCCCACTAACTTTTTAAGTAAGGTTTCACAAAAAATGATTCTTCGTTTGCAAATTGGCTTTTTCTTTGCCGTCCTATTCATCATTGCTTGGTGCAATACCCTATTGATTTGGCAAGGGAATATCTATTTTGGCTTCGGATTAATGTTATTTGGGGTTTTTCATATTTGCTTTAAATATTACACCAAGAAAAATCTTTTCAATCAATTAAATAAAAAATAGACCGATTAAGAGCCAACACTATTTGTTGTGCTCTCATCGGTCTATTTTTATTTTTTATTTTTCATTAACGTTAAAATGGTCAACGGAATTGTTAAAACAATATAACCAACAACAATAAAAATTGCTAATCTTAAAGCTAATGAATGGACAGGGATAAACTGTACCAAAGCTTCACAGCATAATATAGCTATGACATAAATAACAAAAAGTTGGACAAAACGTTTAAAACTCAATTATTCTCACCTACAATTTTCTTTGAATCATTAAAATAGAGCAAAAGACTAAAAGAAACCCTACCCATTCAATCCAGCCAAAGGCTAAATGAAAAATGATAAGCGAAAAAACCAATGAAAGTAATGGTTCCACAGCAGTTAAAATACCGGCTAAAGATGGCGTAATGTATTGTAAACTTTGTGAATAACAAAAAAATGATAAGGCTGTACCAATAATAGCTACAATTAAAAACTGAATAAAAGAATGTAGCGTAAAAATCCCATCAATTTGCCAGATTGGATGAATGAGATTCGCAAAAAGTCCTCCAATTAACATACCTAAACCAACTACTGTCAAACTACCATAGTCCATAATCAATTGACAGGGTAAAATACTATATACCGCAACAGCTAAAGCAGCAATCAATCCCATGATAATAGCCATTTTAGGCACAATTAATTGATTTAGATTTCCCTTAGTTGCCAATAATAATATACCAATAAACGTTAAAATTAACAAAAGAATTGTTTGAAAAGATGGCCATTGCCGCTGACGAAACGCCTCATAAAAAATAATAAAAATCGGTCCGGTAAATTGAATTATCGTGGCAAATGAAGCATTACTCAAAGCAATAGTTTGAAAAAAGCCGGCTTGAACCGCATACACGCCAAAAATACCAAATAAAACCAAGCGTAATACTACCAATGGTTGTGAAAAAAGACTAGATATTTTCGCTTTTTTACTCACTTTCTGACTGAATATTAAAAGCAGTAAACCTGAAACTACCATTCGAGCTGCCACAATCCAGTTTGCGCTAAAATGATAACCCTGCATTAAAATTTGACCTGAAATACCTGAAATAGCCCAAAAAGTAGCAGCTAAACAAGCATATAACATTCCTTTATACTTCAATTAAAACTCTCCTGTACATTCACTTTTACTTTCTATCATACACCAAAGGCAGATAATTTTCTGCACATTTTCTGAACAATTTAAATAAAATGTGTTTTTTGAATCATCTGCCTAAATAATATAGTTTAAATGCACAAATTTTAATTAAAAAAGCGTTTTTTGACAAAATATAGCAAACCAATACTGCCCATAATAAGGAGTACGCCAAGTATTAAATGAGCATAAGAATCTACATAAATCAAGATATCTTGCCAAGCATTTCCAGCCATTTTCCCTAAAGTAATTAATATACAATTCCAAATCAATGTTCCAAGACTTGTAAGTAAGATAAATACATAGCCATTCATTTTGGCTAAGCCAGCCGGAATGGAAATTAAACTACGAACTAATGGGATACAACGACCAAAAAAGACCACTTGCCAGTCATAACGTGCAAACCAATCATCTGCTTTTTGAACGTCCTCACGTTTTAAATGTAAAATACGTCCTAACTTACTATCAATGATTTGCTCTAAACGGTCTTTACCAATCAGAAAACCTACTGCATAAAGACATAATGAACCTAATACAGCGCCTAAGGTAGCAAAAATAATTACCCAGTAAAAATTCAACGAACCATAAACACTCAAAAAACCACCAAAGGTTAAAATCACTTCTGAAGGAATTGGCGGAAAAATATTTTCCATCATCATCAGTAAAAAAATAGCTACATAACCATAATCATTTAATAAATCTAAAATAATTGTTTGCATCTTAATTCCTTTCATTCTATTTGATGTATACAACGACAAAAAACAATAAATTCGTTATTAATTATAACGATTTATTCAATTAATATGTGTAGGATTTTTTTAAAACGAATGATTGATCAGTAAATTTATGCCTAATTTTTGCTAAATATCATTAATAAGTCTGCCATTAAATGAAGGCTTCATATAAAAAATGCCAATATCTCAATAGATATCAGCATCAATCTGTTTTAATAGCTTGTTTGCCCCTTTTTATGTTCTCAAAACAAACTAAAAGTGCTGATAATATTGAAATATCAGCACTTAGTTAAACTATTCTTCTTCTTCAGCCATGAAAGTATTGAAGACTTCTTCAATCATATCCCATTCAGCTTCAGTTTCGATTTGTTGTAATTCGCCTTCAGTACCGTCTTCATTTTCGATGTAAGCATATGCTTGTAGCTCAACATCTTCCTCTTCTGGCACACCAGCAGGATATAACAACACGTAATTGCGACCAAATTCTTCCTGACCATCAATCGTTAAAAGAATCTCATATAATGTTTCATTTCCTTGGTCATCTACCAATGTAATATGTTCATGTCCTTCATGATCGTGATCATGGTCATGATGATGATGTGTCATAGTCTATTCCTCTTTTCGTAAATATATTATAACGTCTTACCAGAAATATCTAAATAATTCTGTAAAATCATTACTGCCGCCAATTTATCAATTACCTTTTTGCGTTTTGCGCGCGAAGTATTGGCCTCTTGTACTAGCATACGCTCTGCTTGCACAGTTGTCAAACGTTCATCTTGGAATTCTACCGGTAAACCAAAACGTGCAATCAACATCTCACCATAGGCTTGTGAAGCAAGTGCTCTCGGACCAATTGTATTATTCATATTTTTAGGTAGACCGACGACAAATTTTTCTACTTCATATTCTTTCACAAGCTCGGCTACTCGCTCTAAACCAAATTCACCAGCTTCTTCATCAATACGAATAATCTCAACACCTTGTGCCGTCCAACCCATCAAATCACTGACCGCTACGCCAACCGTCTTCGAGCCAACATCTAATCCCATTATTCTCATTGAACGTTAATCCCATGATGAGTTAGATAGTAACGAATCAATACCTCTAATACTTCATCTCTTTCATGTCGACGAATTAAATTACGCGCATCACGATAACGTGGAATATAGGCTGGGTCTCCAGATAATAGATACCCGACAATTTGATTAATTGGGTTATAGCCTTTTTCTTCTAATGCACGATAGACAATCTCTAAAGTCTCGCTGACTTCTTTCTTTCGATTATCATCAAAACTAAAGCGAACTGTTTCATCTGTAAATCCCATTGTAGAACACCTCTTCCTTGATTTAAATGCAAGCATTTAAGGATAGTTTATCTTAAGGTTGATTGATTAAAAATCATCCTAATATGCTATCTCTATTATAACTTATATTTTTATTTTTAGGGAAAATTTCAGCAAAAACATAAAAAAATTTAAAATGTTCGATAAACATACTGATTCTCTGGTGCCTCAACGACTTTTAACGTATCGACCATAACAACAGGCAACTCTCGTTTAAATGGTGCATAGTACTCAGAAGATAGTTTGCCCGTTACTTTTAACCACTGATCATTTTTAAAGGTCTGATTATCCGGCAACTCTACTCTTAGGCCGAAAACCCCAGAATCAGCAATGCAGTGGATAATCCCAAATCGAAATAAAAATACATCTTGTTGATTCTCTTTGGTCGAATGATAGACAAATCCCTCAAACGAAATCTCTTTACCAATAAATTCACTTGGGTAATTATAAATAATTTCCATCAATTCTAAATAATTGGCATCGGTGACTTGTAAAACATTATTTTTACTGTATTTGTTTAACAAGCGATCCATCTGCTTTTTATAATCAGTAGGATTAAAATAAATACTCGTATCTGGGCGTAGATATTGTGTTTGAAAATTTGGATCCCCAGTAGACTCTTTACTTAGAGGAAACTGAAATCCCTTGGCCTCAACAATAGTCGTATCTAAACTAACCTTTGGAAAACACAACCCCACTATTAAGGGTAAACATAAAAGCGTATAACCGATTAATTTTTGATACCACTTCGTCATGCCATGATGATGGTGATGATGATGGAGCGTATCATCATGGCTATGCGTTTCTTGATGATGACTATGATGATCATGCGAATGTTCTTCAATAGCTTCCTGCACATGACCATGATTATGCATAGGATGCGTATGCTCATGCTTTCCCTTAGATTTATCGCCTGCTTTCACCCATTTAAACAACTGAACAATGGCCAAAATTAAAGCTAAAATCATCGATAAGAAAGCCAAATATTGATAGTGAATATTAATATATTGATTCAGTTTACCGGTCAATTGCAAATACATCATTAATTGAACATAGCCTAACAAAATTAAAAAACGAATCATACTTACACCACCCATGCATAGACGAATACAATGACTGCAACTAAACCTACTAATGAAGCGATAAAGCGGCCATCAAAGTAACGTTTCATCATCAATAAATTCTTAATATCAACCATTGGACCAAAGACTAAAAATGCTACTACTGGACCTTGGCCAAAAAGGCTTAATAAACTAGAACCAATAAACGCATCTGCCTCAGAACATAATGATAAAATAATTGCTAGTAAAATCATCACTAAAATAGCTAAAATTTCCGTATGTCCTAAAGTCAAAATCCATTTAGTTGGTAGATAAGTCTGCATATTTGCTGATAATAATGCTCCTATAATCAAATAGCGCCCGGTATCAAAGAACTCATCCAAGCTATGATCTAAAAGTGAGCCAATTTGCTTTTTCAAAGGTAGCTTTGTTGGTTGTTCCAAATGATGATGGTCTAAATTGCAGTTAAGATCCTGCATCGCTTGTTGCGTTAAGATTGGTTTTTTATAAAAATAAGCTAACCAGCTACCAACAATAATCGCCACGATTAAGCTTCCTAGCGCTCTGAGTAAAGCAAACTTCCATGAATTACCAAAAGCGATAAAAGTTGAAAACAAAACAATCGGATTGATAATCGGTGCCGTCAACATAAAAGCAAAGGCAGTATACGCCGGTACATCCTTTCTTACAAATTGATTGACAATAGGAACAATCCCACACTCACACGAAGGAAAAAAAATCCCCATCGTACTGCCAATTAGAATTGATAGAAATTTATTTTTCGGTAATATTTTGCGCACTCTATCTGGTGTTAAATACACATGCAACGCCCCCGAAATGATACAGCCCAGTAAAACAAAGGGCAAGGCCTCGATGACGATAGATAAAAAGATCATGCTCATCTGTAAAACAGAATTAGATAAATGACTAAACATATCTTTCCTCCAAAAAATGATTTCTAAGCTATCATACGCCGATTTTAGACTAGTCACAACCTTAGTACAAGAATTTAATAAAAAATCAACGTATTTACCAAAAAAATCTCCAAAGTCAATACATACTTGGAGATTTCATTGTCATTAATTATTAAACGATTATTTACGAAATATATTAAACTTATTTATTGTATTATGTCTGAAAAAAATTCTAAGGTACTAATATTTTCAATTAATAAGTTTTCTTACACTTATTATTTTGATATTATTTATAATCATCCCTATCATCAGCAACCATAGACATATCGTGCTGATTTCGATATTGATCAAAATAAACTACACCTGAATCAGTCCATAGCTCACATTGACGCATAACCGTATCCATCGCTTCAGCTACTTCTTCTGGTGGATACTTATATTTTCTAAGTAATTTTTTAACCATCATCCGCATTCGTGCTCGTGCTGATTCTTTTCGTTGCCAATCTATGGTTCGGCTCTTTCTAAGCATATCAGTTAACTCATGTGTCAAAGCGACTAACTGGTCATTTTCATAGAAATCTTTTATTGCTGCTGGTTTTGTTAATGCATCATAGAATGCTAATTCCTCATCAGTCAATCCTAATGAATTTGATTCTTCGTTAGCTGAAGACATTTCCTTTGCCATCTTCATCAATTCTTGAATGACTTCTTCATTTGTAAGCATTCCATTCAAATAAGATTTCATTGCGCGAGTTAGACGTTCAGAAAATTTTTCTGATTTGACTAAATTTGTCCGCTTATACAGAGAAACTTGTTCGGAAATCAATTTTTTCAGTAATTCAACTGCTAAGTTTTTCTCTTTCATTTTTGCAATTTCATCTAGGAATTTAGGATCAAACAGTGAGAATCCTGTATCCACATCTGAGAATAAATTTATTACCCCTTCGCTCTTGATACTTGCTTTCAATAATTCATTAATGCGAGTATTAATTTCTTTCAAGGATAATTGCTTTGAACTAACAGTCACTCTGGTAAGCAAAGTACGCACTGCTTCAAAATAGGATGCTTCAAATCTTTCTTCTGATGAAAGTAACGAACGACAAAGTTGTAATGCCTGACGTAGTAATAAGGCCTCTTTGATAAAAGTTTCTTTGTGCTTTTCTTCCTTCACCCCAGTAATGAAGTTAACACCACCGCTAATTGTTTTCGCGCGAACTAAGTCAGTTGCAGATTCATCCATAAATGCAGAATAATCAAATCCATAAAACATATCACGACAAACTTCCAACTTTTCAACAAATTTTGGATAAGCTGTTTTTGCAATATCTGTATCACCAAAATTACCTTTATCACGTTTGGTATAGTCATTCATCGCTTGTTTCAATGCACCAGCAATTCCAACATAATCAACTACAAGTCCACCTTCTTTATCTTTATACACACGATTTACACGTGCAATGGCCTGCATTAAATTATGACCTTTCATTGGTTTGAAAACATACATTGTAGCAAGACTAGGTACATCAAATCCTGTCAACCACATATCAACCACTATTGCAATTTTAAATGGGTCCTTATTGTCTTTAAAACGTCTTGCCATTTCTTCTTTGTGGCGTTTATTTCCAATAATATCGTGCCATTCTTCTGGATCGTTGTTTCCAGAAGTCATTACAATACCAATTTTATCTTTCCAATTTGGACGTTTTTCAAGCATAATTTGATAAATCTTCATTGCAATTGGTCGCGAATAGGCCACAATCATTGCCTTACCTGTAAGCTCATGAGCACGATTATTTTCATAATGATCAATAATATCATCTACTAATGCATTGAGTGTCGTATCTGATCCTAGTATTGAATCGAGTTTACCAAGTTCCTTCTTACTTTTTTCAATCGCATACTCTTCTGCTTGTTCAGCTAGTATCTCATACTCTTGATCAATCAATTTCAAAATGTTTTCATCTAACTTAAGATGTATTACTCGGCTTTCATAATAAACAGGACGAGTGGCACCATCTTCAACGGCCTGCGTCATATCATAAATATCGATATAATTTCCAAACACTTCAGTTGTTGACTTATCCTTATTTGATATCGGCGTACCAGTAAATCCAATATATGTTGCATTTGGTAATTGATCACGGATAATTCTGGCTGTACCAACATGAATTTTACCATCTGTGCCAACTTTTTCTTCCAAACCATATTGTCCACGATGCGCTTCATCAGCCATTACCACAATGTTTCTTCGCTCAGATAATGGTTCATCTAATAATTCAAACTTTTGCATCGTAGTAAATATAATTCCATTGGCAACCCGACCAGCTAAAAGCTCTTTTAAATTTTCTCGACTCGTTGCCTGAATAGGTTTTTGACGTAGAAAATCAGAGCACTTAGAGAATTGAGTGAACAACTGGTCATCTAAATCATTTCGGTCGGTAATCACTACAATGGTTGGTGAATCCATTACTTTCTGTAAAAGATGTGCATAGAAGACCATCGAAAGTGATTTTCCACTCCCTTGTGTATGCCAGAAAACTCCTCCTCGGCCATCTTTCTTTGATGCTTTTAAAGTTGATTCAATAGCCTTTCGTACAGCAAAATATTGGTGATAAGCAGCTAAAATTTTTGCATCTTCAGAAAAACAAATAAAATTTTTCAAAATATCCAAGAAACGATTCTTTTCAAAAATTCCTTCAATAAAGGTATCAAATTGGGCAAACTGTGTATTTTCATAGCTACCATCTTTTGTTTTCCATTCCATGTAACGATCTTCTCCAGCAGTAATTGTTCCTGCTTTTGAAATGGCCATATCACTCATCACATTAAAAGCATTGTAGTTAAATAATACTGGGATATTTCTCTGATATGTCTTTAGTTGTAAATAAGCATCTGAAGCATCTGTTTCTTCACGCGATGGACTCTTCAGTTCAAAGACTACGATAGGTAATCCGTTTAAAAATACAATTACATCAGGACGATGAGGAACTTTATCTTCTATCCTCCATTGATTGGCAACTGTAAATATATTATTTTCAATATTTTCATAATCCACCAAATAGACAATAGAATTCTTTTGCTCTCCGTCATAGAAATATGAAACAGTTATCCCATTTTGTAGATAATCCATAAATACTTTATTTTTTTGTAACAATGAACCACTCTCAAAATGTTGAAGTTTTTCAATTGCTTCATTAATTGCAATAACAGGCAAAGTAGGATTTATCTGTTGTAATGCTACTTCTAATTCATCCATATATAGTGGATTATAATAATCTCGTTCAACATCGTAACCTAGTATACGGTTATATCCCAAATTCTCAAAAAACTCTAGAATAGCTTCCTCATAATTGCTTTCTGCATAACTCACAAAACATCACTCCCCCTAGTAACTTGAATCCAATCTAAAACTTTTTAACTATATACTGCTTACTCCCCCCAATAAGTACTTTCTTTACATATATCCCTAATTTTCAAATATTTTTTAAAGACCTACCTCAGATAAATGAGAATTTAGAACAGCAAGCTAATGAAATTTTTATTAACGAATTTTTATCCATTAAAACACTTCCTAACGGCTGGACAACAGCTAATTTGACAGATATTGCAGAGTATCTAAACGGGATTGCTATGCAAAAATATCGTCCGTTCAATAATGAAATAGGTATTCCGGTACTTAAAATCAAAGAACTCCGCCAAGGATTTTGCGATAATAATAGTGATACTTGTTCTCCAACAATTAAACATGAATACATCATTCATGATGGTGACGTAATCTTTTCATGGTCAGGCAGTCTATTAGTTGATTTTTGGTGTGGTGGTATTTGTGGATTGAATCAACATCTGTTCAAAGTCACGTCAAATAAGTACGACAAATGGTTTTATTATTCTTGGACCAAACACCATCTTTCTCACTTTATCTCCATAGCTACAGATAAGGCGACAACTATGGGACATATCAAACGTAGTGAACTCAAAAATTCAGAGGTCCTCATTCCAAATAAATCAGACTATTATCGAATAGGTTCTTTACTTCAACCAATTTATGATTTAATAATTGCTAATCGAATAGAGAACAAACAGCTTTCAGAAATAAGAGATTTGTTACTTCCAAAATTAATTACTGGAGAGATTGATTTATCTAAAGTTGAATCTTAAGCTGTTAAATTCTCATTTATCTTTTCATTTAACTCTATTTTATCGTCAAAATTTCTAAGAATCTCCGAAATTTTTCTTTGTATAGAGACACTATCAGGAATATTTACTTCTAACCCATTAATATCTTTCTTATTAACTGATCCAAAAACTGTACCACTTTCCTTGTTTAATAAATTACTAATATTGTACTTGAGAAGATAATAAAGAAAATCGCGTTCTCCATTTTTTGCTTTAATTCCACACAGTCCTCTTCCTAAGCACATTTTCACAGGCGTTATATTTAAATCACCTACTGGTGCACGAACGCTCATGATGATATCCCCTGCTTCAGCAACTTTTGTAATCTTTGTTGTATATGTATCAAATATTGGATACAATCTTCCAAAAGTTCTATTCCCTTGCATAAATGGCAATCCTTCACCATCAGTATTATAGAATTCAGATTTTGGCGATTGCCCCATCGTTACTTCTGCTATATCACCCAAACTGCATTTTATCCATTCAGCCATATCAAATTCTCCTATCCTATGTATTTCCTATGTGCCTGCTTCACATTGCTCTGCTTGACCATTGCATATTGCAAGGTCGTATCTATTCGTTTATGTCCCAAGAGTTGCTGCAACTGCTCAATCGGCATCCCCTTATCTATCGCCATCGTTGCAAGCGTTCTTCTAAACTTGTGTGGATGGACTTTTTCTATTTCTAAAATTCTTCCCATCTCTCTTAATCGTGATTCTATTCCACCAATAGTTATCCTTGTATGTGGTGCTCGCAATGTCACAAAGAGTGCTGGGTTATCATCTGTCCTACTATTTATATAGTTCTGTAGATGGATTTTCGTTCTTGCGTCAAAATAAACCACTCTTTCCTTATCACCTTTACCAAATACTATACATTCGCGCTCATTGAATTTGATATCCGCCTTATTTAGCAATACCATTTCTCCAATACGCATTCCTGTAGAAGCCAACATATCAATAATTGCTAGATCTCTAAGTTCAGTACAATTATCTCGCATTTTCTCTAATTCTTCATCAGTATATGTTTCTTTGATGTTCGTTGCAGTTTTAACCTTATGAATTCTTCGTACTGGACTTTTTAGAATATAATCTTCATCCTCCAACCAAGAAAAGAAACTGGATAAAATTCTTCTAATATTATCAATTGTTACTCGACTAGATCCATGATTTTCTTGATAATTTGTTAAATACGCCCTTAAATCATCCGTATGTATATGACGAACTTCTTTATCTACAGTAACTAACATCGCTTCAATAGTTGCACTGTAATACTTAATAGTTTTTTCTGAACATCCTTCTATTCGCTTGGCATACAAGAATGATTCGACTAATTTTTGAGTATCGTCTTCCTCTGCTTTAATGTCTCCTGTGATTTCATAATTAAAAAGAGTATACTGCAAAGTTTCTTGTAATTTTTGAATTTGAGCATTATCAAGATAAGGTAACATTTTCTGTACAATTTCTTCTATAATTATTTGTTTCATAATTCGTTCTCCTTTTTATTTTTCAGAGAACGAATCAACGGCAGTTCCGCTGTTTTTCTCCCGCCGTTGGTAGGAGTTATTAAGTTAAATGAGAATTTAGCATTCTAAATACTAATTGAGGAGACATCAATTTCACCAGATATCAATTTTGTTAAAAGCGTATCGCGTAATATAGAGAGTTTAATATTTTCTTGTTGTCTAACTTCCCATTGATTCATCAATGTTCCAGCAATATTCTCGAATTTTTCTAGAGATTTAATGTCTGGGACTAATATATTAACTTTTTTCAAATCGCTTTGTGTAATTAGTGGCTGTGTAGACCCACGGTTCAATGATGAGTAATCGATTCTTTTCAAAACTTGGTGGGTAAATTCATAGAAGTTGCTCTTAATAGTAATTGCATTATCTGAAACCCAACAAGGAATATTAAACCTCTGTACAATACCATGTGTCCCTACACGACCAATAACAAGTATTTTATCTGTATGGTTAAAATTTGATGTAAATCCCATTACAGACGCTGCACCTATAATAGGATATGGTGTATTTTTAGTGAGTTTTTTATCTTTAATAGATGGTCGTTTCCCATTGGAAAAGTTTGCAATTAATGAAAATTTTTGATTTTTCCATTTTTCTGGACAAACACCTCCATTTAATTCAAAGTCTTCAAACCACGATTTATAAAGTGTTGAAATTTGACATTCTAAATTCTCATTTATCTTATTATTTTCATAAATTAACGCATCAATCGTGGATAACATATCTGCTATTTTAATCTGTATATCAAGTGAAATATCTGGCACTCGATATTTCATAATAGCTTGTTTATCTCCTCGAGGCATTTTTGTTCCTTTTGACGTAGCTGTAGCGTACTCAAAAAAAGAGTCATTTGATAAAACATAATACAAATATTCAGGATAAATACCTTCTTTAGCACGCAATACTAAAATATCGTTTGAACAACCACCATCATTTTTAGAAAACCAAATTTTTTTGAAATAGGGTCGAATATTTGAAATTAATACATCACTTTTTTTATACGAAGCTGTTGTTTTACTTTTTGGTAGCTTAGCTGATTTACCAACACCACCTTTATTTGAAATCATATTTTCTGTTGAAATGTAATTATCCAAAGTTAATTTATCAACTTCAATCCTATCAATTACATAGTTTGCAATATCAGAAAGTGGCTTATATTTCAAACCCAATAACCCCCAATCGTTCTTTAATTTCCTTTTCCAATTCATGAGAGCGTTCGAACAATTCAGATAGCTCAGAAGTTAACCGTTTCATTTTTTCTTCAAATGGCTCTCCGTCATCTTCTTGCTCTTCAATACCCACGTATCTTCCAGGAGTTAGAATGTAATCTTGCTTGCTAATATCCTCAGTTGTAACTACAGCGCAAAATCCTTTTTCATCTTCAAGAGTGCCATTTTGGAAAGCTTCAAAAGTTTCAGCAATTTTAGCGATGTCTTCTTCACTAAAATCTCGATGCTTGCGGTCTACTAACTCTCCCATTTTACGCGCATCAATGAAAACTGTTTTGCCTTTTTGTTTTTTATTACGAGAGATAAACCATATGCATGCCGGAATAGTTACACTATAGAAAAGGTTAGTTGGTAGTGCTACAATGCCTTCAATCAAATCATCCTCAATGATTGCTTTACGAATATCACCTTCGCCACTTTGCGATGAAGAAAGCGATCCATTTGCTAAAACTAAACCAATTTTGCCATTTGGCGTTAAATGAGAAATCATATGTTGCATCCATGCATAGTTTGCATTGCCATTTGGTGGTGTTCCATATTTCCATCGTAGATCATCTTTTAGTTTATCTGCGCCCCAATCCTTAACATTAAATGGGGGATTCGCCATAATAAAGTCAGCCTTTAAGTGTTTATGCAAATCGTTAGTAAATGTATTCGCTGGATATTCACCGAAATTCGCTTCAACCCCTCGTATCGCCATGTTCATCTTCGCCATTTTCCATGTATCTGGGTTCATTTCTTGCCCAAATATAGAAATATCATCTATATTTCCTGCATGTTCCTTAACAAATTTTGCAGACTGAACAAACATACCACCTGATCCACATGCTGGGTCATATACACGACCCTTGAATGGTTTTAAGACTGCAACAATCGTTTTTACAATAGATGTTGGCGTATAAAATTCTCCACCTTTTTGTCCTTCTACTGCTGCAAACTGTTCAATGAAATACTCATAAGTCCGTCCCAACAAATCCATCTCATCATTATGGTCTCGAAGGTTGATATTATTTGTAAACATATCAACAACTTCTCCTAATGTTTGTTTATCAATATCTGAATTAGCGTAATTCATTGGCAATACGCCTTTAAATGATTTATTCTCTTTTTCAATTGCCCTCATCGCATCATCGATAACTTGTCCGATTTCAGGAGTGTGCGCATGCGATGCAATGTGTGACCAACGGGCTTCTTTCGGCACAAAGAAAATATTGTCCATTGTATAGGCATCTTTCTCTTCTTCAAAGCCATCTCCTTCTGCAACAAGCTCTTCATATTTCCATTCAAAACTATCAGATGCATATTTCAAAAATATTAATCCTACAACAACTTTACGATAATCCGCAGCACTAATACCACCTGATGCACGAAGCTTATTCGCTACTGCCCATAACTCTTTTTCAACACCTAGATTAGCGTTTGTATGTTTTTTTGCCAAAATCATTTCCCCCAATTAATATTTTACTTATAAGATTTTTAGACCAATAATTAAACTGTACTATTTGCTTGGATACATTTATTTTCCAGGATAATTACTTCTTTTTTCTTAACGAATCATTGATAATCATTCCATCTGAATCTTTCCAGTATTCCCATCCATTTTTACTGCCCCCAAGAATCAATCCTGCAGCCTTTGAAACAGATGAGGCTAAATAATCTTGCACAAATTGAAGACCTCCTATAGTCTCTTCAACAATTCCCTTATCAATCAAATCCTGTATATCTTCATGAAACAAATTTGAACTATTATTCTTAACTTTTTGACTGATTTCCGAACCAGCATAAATGACAACAGTTTCATCTTCATTTAAATATCCTGTTGCTTTTACACCTTTGGACGATAAATAAATATTTCTATTTTTACTTTGCTCATAGTTTTCTTTTGAACGAAGATAAGGATACATCAAAATCAATTCTTCGATAATGTAGTTACTTCTTGATTCAATCGCTCCTTTATCCCAAGAATCTAAATCATGAATCGATTTATTCATGTGAATATGTAATGTGTCCTCAAAAATCTTCTTTTTAGATTCAAAGTCTTTATTTCCTGCCTTAGAGTTATCAGGTTTACTAACTAAAGTTAAATTGCCTATTGTGTTTACAAGCTCGGTATATTCTTCACCAGTAACTCCTGCTTTTTCTTCCCAATACGGTGTACTTGCTTGTGGCATAATATGTTCAATGGATAATTCACTCATATCCAAAGTAGCACTATTACCTTTATTCTCAATTTTTTCAAGTAGCCATCTTGTCAGTCTCATTGCATAAGCATTCATATTTACAAATTTAGATTTTAATGACTTATCCGTTGGAAGTGCCATATTATTCGATTGATTTTTCGTAACTAAAACATAAATGACAATATCAACAATATTTTCAAAACCATATTTTTCGGCATACTTTTTAACATTTTTCAAATATGTTGGAAATGACTTAGAAACTCTACTTGTGTCATCGCCATTAAAATATCGTCTAATTTGATAAACATTAATCACTTTAATCACTTCAAAATACTGTGATTCAGTAATTTTTTGGTCATAATAAAACCATTCCGATAGCTCTAGTACAAATGGTGCAGGCATCATACTTTCTATACTTTGGAAATCCTTTAGAATATCTACATATTTTCCGGAGGGTGCTTTCAAATATAGTGACGAAAAATAACCAGAATAACGTACTAACTTATCAAGTAATTCTTCATAGTTTAACTCTTTTTGATCACGCCAATAATTTTTAAATGCTTGATATAATACATGCTTAGCAGAATACTCTCCTGTCATTGCAGCAAGATAATATCTGAAAAAATCTTCCATCTCTTTTGAATTGTCAAATACTTCTTCAAGTCTTCGCCAATATTTTCGATATAGCGTAGTCTGTTCTTCGTTAGATTTATCCATCATAATAAAATTACGAATTAAGTCTGAGGCAGTTAACCTTTCACCAGTAGAATTAATACTCTCAAATATTTGTTGTGCATTGTCTCTATCATCCAATTTGATATAAACAATGGTAAATCTTTTTAATGCATACAAGACTCTATCAAAACCATATTTATGAACCAAATCTCTTAATTCAGACTGTAAATATAGGAAGTTTTTAACAATATTACTAGAGCTATTTTGATCAATTTCATCATAACGACCTTCTGCTATTATCAGATAATCATTACCGTCTGCAACAGAAGGATATAATCTTTGACGATATCTGCTGCCTATTGGTTCAGAATAATTCTGAAGGTAAGTTTCGTCAATTTCTCGCGCACGGAATTCATTATCCGCAATTGATTTCATAGCATGAGCAATTAGAAACATTGTAACTATTCGCTGTTGTCCATCTACAATCGAGCGTTCTGTTTTATATTCAATTACATTTTCTAAATAAACAACTGTACCTAGAAAATGCTGCTTTTGTTTCGTTTCATCCTCAATTAACCCCACTAAATCCTTCATTAATTGAATTAATTGTTTTTTTACAGTCCACGTATATTTTCTCTGATAAACCGGAATAACTAACTGTTTTCCCATTGCTTCAGGAATAAACTCATCTAATAATTTTCTAGGATTTGATTCCATAACAGTATTCACCACTCACCTATTTTTTATAGTTATATTTTATCATAAAAGGATATAATTAACACTATCATATAAACCGTTTTCAAACGTTTGTCATTGTATTTAAAAATTCAAATCACAACATCTACTTTTTCTTTTTATAACTAATCAAATTAATTTACACATATTTCATGCTAACTAAAATTCATTTCAAACCTATATTATTAAAAATTTTGGATACCTCCACTTACAGACTTACCACTAAATGAAATATTTTCATTTTACATCAAACCTTCTAACTGCTTATATAATATACTTTTCATCTATAAGCTGCTTTAATGTCTCTCTGAAATTTGTCTTTGAGATTTTTAACTCATTACTTGACTCCAAACGTATGACTCTAGGATATCTTTGTGATTTCTCCATTTCTGTGATTACGCTGCTACTCTTACCTTTTCCCTGAGAGCTATGAGGTGCTAGTCCAAATAAAACTGTTCAATAGTTCGGATTGTACTGCAGTTTGTTGAATTCGTATTTCTGGATTTTTTTATAGTCCAAACAAAACTCAAATCTATCTTTAGACAGACCTAGTTCCTTTGCTACACCTAAAAATACTTTTTCTTTAATATCTGTTCCACCAATCACGACAATCTTTCCATTTGGATAGGAATTTAAGTCTTTATCTCCTTGAACAAGATCAGACATACCACCCATAGCTAACCATTCTTCTAATCCACCAGTCCGATTTAATTTTGAGAGGATTGATGGTAAACGATTCGTGATTTCATCTGTTAAATCTGATAATTCGGCAATTGATAATAACAAAATTATTCCTCCTCAAAAATCTTTTTCAAATCGTCTGTTGCCTTTTGTAGTCTATATCTTAATAATTTTATTTCATCGACTTTTGTCAGATATTTCTCAGCTATCTCATTTTGAAACGCTATACTTGGATTAGGAATCATCAATTTAGATAATTTAGAAATTGGTATATTAGCTATTACGGATCCAACTGAGATTCTTGATAATGCAACAGTTCCTTGTTCACTCTCTAAATATGATTTGACATAGTATGGATTAGCCTTTGTTTCATCCAAATCAATAATATACAAATTACCACTTACTAAAATTTGTTGTCCTTCTTCCACAGTTGCCACGGCAACTTTTAATGAATTAAATGTTTTAGAAATAACCAATGAACGATTCTTTAAGCAATATTTTTTCTGCTTTTCATCAATCTCTTTCAAATAAGGCAAATCTTCATTAATCAAACCATCCTGAATATCCGTCAATTTTAAATAGCGATAAGGAGTTGGCGTGTCAGAAATCATTTCTTCAATTCCTACAGCTCTCATTTGAACGCCTCTAGTAATGTTTTTAATCAAACTTTCAAAGGGCACCCCATTTTTCACCTTAATTTCTGATTCCAAATATCTAACTGGATTGATAACATAGTCTTTTTTAGCGATTTCATCAATAGAGACTTTTTTAGAGTACTTACCATCAGAATCTAGCATAGTTAAAATTTCTTTAATGGTTTCATCTTTATAAGAATAGAATAATCCTCGATTATTAACGTCAACTAATTCTAATTCACTTGCATCAATAAATCTTACTGAATCAGATTTGTTTTTACTAAGGACTAATAAAACAGAACTAACACCTGCATAAGGAGATACAATTTCTTTCGGGATAGTTATCGCAGCCTTCAATAGACCTAACTTGATGAATCTTTCACGAATTATTTTCAATCTGTCTTCGTCCCAAGTAATAGCATTTGGTGCATAAACTACAGCTTTACCATTTTCACTTAAATGATTCACTACATTCAAAATACCATTCTGTCCTAGAAGTTTTCACTAGTTCTGGAATGAGTCCATCATCAAGTACTGCTTGTTTTTCATCATCTGATAAATATTTTGAGTTTAGGTTCCGTGGATACTCACAAAAGATTTTATCGAATTTCTTATTTTTGGGAATTTCTAAAGCAGATCCTTGGATGATTTCAGCTTCGTTCTCAAAAAATGAAAGGATTATTTCAGAAATCACTTTAGGGTATGCTTTTGTTTCTACTCCATATAAAGTAGATTCATCATCTTGCATAGCTGTATATGAAAGGAAGCTACCCACACCACTGTATAAATCAGCCACATATTCATTTTTCGGATTTAGAATGCCATAAGCTAACTTAACAATACTTTCTGGTGTGCCAATTTCTTTGGTATTATGAAACCCAGAATATGGATACAATACTACAGTCGCTAATAAAGCATCCAATGATAATTCTTCTGCGATTTCTAATACTTTCGTCCAGTAAGTATCTGATGTTCTGTTTATCAAAAATAGTTGTTGTGATTCTGGTAATTTTCGTTCGATGTAGTTGATTAATTCTCTTTTAGTAGACAAATTTTCTTTTTTTACTAAATACGCAAGAAAGGCAGTTGCAAATATTTTTGCGTCTTCTACTTCTTCTTCAAAAACACTGTTAAGACGGTACTTAATCATTGAAACATATTTACTTAGATTCCCATACTCTCTGCTCTTTAAATCTTTAATATCCAAAACAATCTCTCCTTTTTAGGTTTTTCATAACCTTAATTACAAGCAAATCACACCATCTGCTTTTTAGGTTGCCAATAACCTAAAAAATATTTTTAACCCTCTTCGCTAATTACCAATTTTTACTTCTCATAAAACAGTTGAATTAGCAAAAAAGCCCTCCTATCTTTCAAGGAAGGTTGCTAAATCAGAAGTATTTTACTCATTTGGATGTCTATCTTCTAATAAGTAATTTTCAATATCTTGAAAAAATGTTTTTATTTGAAATGGTTAAAAACATAGTTAGAAAATTGAAGTTATTTACATTCATGTTTAGTTTAATCTATTATAAACAGGCCAAATGAACATTATAAAAAATTTTAATGCGCTAAGAAATTAACTAAGGAGAAACATAAAGACAATCAACCTATTCCCATAAAATTATCAAAAAAAGCCATCAGAAGCAAAATCTGATGGCAATAGGAATAAAGCTAACGCATTCAAACAAAACACGTTGATTTTCTGCAATTTAATTTATTTTGATTCGGCTTATCTATGGATAAAAATATCTGATGGATTATTATCTGAATTCAAGAAATAAATCAAGGTTTGTAATTCATTCGTTAAATCCACATTTTGAATCAATACATCATCTGGGGCATTTAAGCGTACAGGCGTAAAGTTTAAAATTCCTTTGACTCCAGAATCGACTAAATCATTCACCACATCCTGTGATTTATCAGCTGGTACTGTTAAAATAGCGATATCGATTTCTTGAATCTTAACTTGCTCTTTCATATCGCTCATTGGGTAAACTGGTATACCATCAATAATTCGACCAACTAAATCTTGATTCACATCAAAGGCTGCACTAATGCGAATAGAATTACTATGGTGGAACTTATATTTTAATAACGCACTACCAAGATTTCCGACCCCAATTAAGGCAACGTTAGTCATCTTATCTTCATTTAAGGTCACTGCAAAAAATAGCATTACTTCTTCCACATCGTAACCATAACCACGTTTACCTAGCTCACCAAAATAAGAAAAATCTCGGCGAATGGTTGCACTATCAACTTGCACAGCTTCACTTAGCTCAGTTGAAGAAACTTTCTTCTTACCGGCTTGGTGCAACATCTTCAAATATCTATAATAAATCGGTAAACGTTTGGCTGTTGCTTTGGGTATTTGTTTTTCTTTCACGATCTTTCTCCTCCAACTTGTGAATTGTTCACTATTTCCAGAGTTATCTTACCAAAGAGTAGCAATGAAAAGCAATTTATCTGCTCAAAATTCATCGTGATTTTCTCACAAACTCGTTTAATCAGTAACAAGGCAATTAAAACAGTAATATCTACTAAAAATTTTGTCAAAATCACGCCCTATTGTTCATTCAATTTGTTAATGAGTACTCTCTTTAAATACAAATAGCTTTTTCTTGGCTTTAAACTATGATAGACTGATAATGCAAATTTGTATTAAAGGAAGAGTAATAACACATGATTATATTACAAGCCAATCAAGTTGCTCGTTTATTCGGAGCAGATGTTTTATTTGAAAATATCCAAATGGAAATAGATAGTCATGCAAGAATTGCCTTGGTCGGCCGGAATGGTGCGGGTAAGTCTACCCTATTAAAAATTATCGCTGGTAGCGAACAACCTGATGCTGGTCAAGTCATTCGTAATAAAAATATCCGCCTGGGCTATTTGGCGCAAAATTCAGGCTTAGCGAGTGAAGAAACTGTATGGAATGAAATGCTCAAAGCCTTTGATTCCCTTCAACAAATGGAACAAAGAATGCGTCAGCTAGAAGTGGAAATGGGCCAAATTGATGTGACTAGCGCGCAATATCAAAGTTTATTAAAAGAATATGATCAAATTCAGCATCAATTCGCAGAAAACAATGGCTATGGCTACGAAAATGAGATTCGCTCAGTTTTACATGGCTTCCAGTTTGGTGCTGAATTTTACGAACAAGCAATCAATAATTTATCTGGTGGACAAAGAACGCGTCTAGCTTTAGCCAAACTACTTCTGCAAAAACCTGATTTATTAATTTTAGACGAACCCACCAACCACCTAGATATCGAAACACTTGCTTGGTTAGAGGGGTATCTACAAGCGTATCAAGGCGCATTGCTCATCGTTTCACACGATCGATATTTCCTTGACAAGGTGGTTACTGAGGTGTATGAACTCAGTCGTCAAAAAATGCGTTACTTTAAAGGAAACTATAGTAAATATTTAGATTTAAAAGCCCAACAATTAGCGAGTGAATGGAAGGCCTACGAAAAACAACAAGAAGAAATCCAAAAACTAGAAGACTTTGTTGCACGAAATCTCGTTCGGGCTTCGACTACTAAAAGAGCACAAAGTCGAAGAAAACAACTTGAAAAAATGGATCGCTTAGATAAACCTCAAGGCGATGAAAAATCGGCCCATTTCCTATTTGATATTGAAAAAGCTTCAGGAAATGTGGTTTTACAGTTAACAGATGGTGCAATCGGCTATGAAGAGACGATCCTTAGCGCACCAATCGAGCTAGATATTCGTAAACAAGAAGCGATTGCCTTAGTTGGCCCAAATGGAATCGGTAAATCCACACTCTTAAAATCAATCATTGGCAAAATTCCCTTTATTAGTGGACAACTTCATCTTGGAACCAATGTAAGTATTGGTTATTATGACCAAGGACAAGCTGATTTAAATACTAACAAAACCATTTTGCATGAATTATGGGATGAACATCCTACAACACCTGAAGGCGATATTCGTACCATTTTGGGTAGTTTCCTCTTTTCAGGTGAAGAGGTAGAAAAACCCATCGCTCTTTTAAGTGGTGGCGAAAAAGCGCGAGTTGCCTTAGCTAAGCTGTCAATGAATAAGGATAACTTTTTAATTCTCGATGAACCGACCAACCATTTAGATATTGATAATAAGGAAGTCTTAGAGAATGCGCTGATTGATTATGAGGGAACCCTGTTATTTGTTTCCCATGACCGTTACTTTATCAATCGAATTGCTACCAAGGTGATTGAATTATCTGAAACCGGCAGTAAATTATATTTAGGTGATTATGATTATTATTTAGAGAAAAAGCGTGAAGAAGCTGAATTAAAAGCCTTGTTAGAACAAGAAACGACGCAAACTAAGGAAGCCAATACAGCAGGAAAGCAATCCTTCCAGCAAAGCAAGGAGCAACAAAAGCAATTACGCAGCTTGAAGCGTAAGGTGGAACAATTGGAAGAAGAGATGGAACAGGCTGAAACAACCATTCAGACATTGGAAAATCAAATGGCCCTACCTGAAACACTCTCTAACCACGAACAACTCCTGGCGCTTTCTACAGAATTAGAACAAGCCAAACAATTACAAGAGGAAATTTTACTACAATGGGAAGAAGCTACCCTAGCTTTAGAAGAATTGAGTGAAATATAAACAAAGGAAATAAACCTATGTCGATAAAAGAAGTGATAGCTACTCAAAATTTCCAAATACTTAATCTTCAGCTAACTCTAGGTGTCTCAGAATATGGTTTATTGTTTTTAGCCCCTAGTGACCAACTGGTTAAAGAAAAACAGCAATACCTATGGCAACAGGATTTAGAAAAAACTGCTCCTTATGTGGCTGAATTTAGCCGATTATTGAGTCATGAAAAAAATAGCTTTGACTATCCCTTAGATTTACGTGGGACAGCTTTTCAGCAACGCGTTTGGCAAGAATTACAAAAAATTCCTTTTGGTCAAACCCTAAGCTATAGCCAAATTGCTCAAAATTTAGGTAAACCAACCGCCTTTCGTGCAGTGGCTAATGCAATTGGCAAAAATCCAATTTTCTTTATCATTCCCTGTCATCGAGTGATTGGCAAAAATGGACAATTAACAGGCTTTGGTTGGGGACTTCCCCTAAAAGCAAAACTTTTGCAATATGAACAGATGAAGTTAGGATATGCAGCTAAATAAAAAGAAGTCTAGCCACTTTAAGCTTACGGACTTAAAGTAGCTAGGCTTCTTTAATTTGTCAATGATTTTATCTACATTACTTTATGCTAAAAGAAACTGAATAAGCACCACGATTAGCAATAATTCTAGTCCTAACCAAATACATTTTCCTAACCAATGATAAGGATTGATGGTAATGCCTACTCCCAATGCTTTGGGTACAAACAGTGGCCCCTTTGCCCCAATTCCTTTATAACTCATTTTAGTAAAAAGATAACCCACCAATGTAAGTAGCGCTGTTAATAGAATGGCTATTCCACCAAAAATCTTTGTAAATAACAAACTTTTGAAAATAGTAGCGATAAATAGCAAAAGTAAAAAAACGAACAACAATAAAACGAAGCTTATCGCAATATTTTTCATGTTTTTCATTTTTTCCATTTTTCACACCTTCTTTAAAGAGAAAAATACACTATTCATTTAAATACATGCCTACTCCAAACAGAATCAACGCAGCTAAGCAAATGATAGCCCCTGTAACATATAGCAATCGTTTATTTTCCTTACTGTCAACGTTAGGATTAGCAATCAACAAAATCCAATCGTACTTCTTAGCAATGATCATTCTTAAATCGATCAATAACAAAATAAAAGAAAAAAGTAGAAAGAAAAGGCTCAAACTAATCCAATGATTTAACTGTAAAATAATTAATAAAACGATAATGAGCAGATAAGCTATTTTTTCTATCACGAAGCTACCACCTCTTTTCTGCTTGATAAGATTGATGATCGGCCATCATAGCTGCAACTGAATCATACACCTTTTTGATTATCATTACAATACATTGATTATTTTAGATGTTTAAAAAAAGCAGGAAGATTGATACGATCATCTACTGATTGCATTGATTAGCTAACACATCATGCTCCTCCCACTTTTCAAAAAAGTTTGTTTCATAATCATTATTTTATAGGATGCAGCACGCTGAAGCATCCATTGTATTCCTAAATGCCAAGCCTTGCCTTTTCGTTTCATACAATAGGTAAACCTCCTTAACTAAGGCACCATAATCCCTCAACCTTTTAACACTACTTTTTTATTGTAAGAATATATAACTTGTTTCTTAAAAAGAATAGAGTAATCCCAATATAAAGTATCCATATCCCAGGAAGTAATATCACCGAAAACAAATGATTTGTAATATACTGTCTAATAGAAGAGATTCCCATAATTGCAATGAATATGATTGTAAGAACTAGCATCAGACTGGTACAAATTAACCAAGTGGTATTGAGCTTATATTCAAGATAAAATTCTCCATCTTCATTTATTTTGTGGCGATTACTTCTAATTCCCAAAAAATCTTTAACATAAACTTCAGCCAGTGCTTCTTCTGTTTTAAATTGGTTGTCAATCAAAGTACCAATTTTCCCTTTAACCTTTTCATTAATCACAAAATATTTTGGGCTCCGATCATCAATAAAAGTAAGATTTCTTTTTACATGTATCGTCTTCATAAGATCTACCCCCTTTTTCTTTAATTGTAACATAGATAATTATTCATTAAATTTTTCTTATTCACTTTTTAACATTTATTTAATTGTGAGCTACCATGAAAATTGGCTAATAAAAAAGGCAACTAGTTATCTCTTTATCATAAGAGAGATTTGATGACATCTACTCCTTCGTAACGTTATTCCGATATGCACATACCCACGACAAAGGTCGCAAGCGTGTGCGCATTGTTCAATTAAGAGGCAATTTTTGAGATTTAGCCTACAAAAAAGGATTTAGCTACGAAAACGTAACTAAATCCTCCAAGTTCGCTATTTATTCGCTTATTTTCGATACATTTTTAGCTCTAAGAAGAGATCATTATAAATACCTAGGTATTTCGCACCTAAGTTATCATAAACCTCTAAGTGCTTAATTAAATCATCAGAAGGATAAAATTGCTTATCGCTAGTGATGTCTTTTGGTAAAAGCTTCATCGCTGCTTTATTCGGTGTTGAATAACCGATGTATTCGGCATTTTGGGCGGCGTTTTCTGGTTTTAACATGAAATTGATAAAGTCATAGGCGCCTTGGATATTTTTAGCTGTTTTAGGAATGACCATGTTATCAAACCATAGATTAGAGCCCTCTTTAGGAATGACATAATGCAAATGCTCATTTTCATACATCATATCTGCAGCTTCGCCTGAAAAAGTTACCGCCACTGCGCTTTCTTCATTGGCCATATACATTTTAATTTCATCAGCTACAATTGCTTTAACATTCGGCGTTAAGCCTCGTAATTTATGAACAGCTGCTTGTAGTTGCTGGTCATCTTTACTATTTAATGAATAGCCTAAACTGTTTAAGCCTAGTCCAATCACTTCTCTAGCACCGTCAATTAGCATGATCTTATTTTTCAATTCTGGTTTCCATAAATCGTTCCATGATTGAATTTCATCGGCTTTGACAAACTTGTCATTGTACACAATGCCCAATGTTCCCCAAAAATAAGGAATAGAGTAACGATTATTTTTGTCAAAGCTTAGATTAAGAAATCGACTATCAATATTATTTAATCCTTTGATTTTACTATGATCTAAAGGAATCAATAAATTTTCTTCCTTCATCTTTTGAATCATATATTCACTTGGAATGGTGATATCATATGCCGTTCCACCTTGTTTGATTTTCGTAAACATCGCTTCATTAGAGTCAAACGTTTCATAGTTGACTTTATAGCCATATTCTTTTTCAAACTTTTTGATTAAGGCAGGATCAATATAATCGCCCCAGTTGTAGACATTTAAAACCTTTGCACCAGACATCCCACTAGATTTTTGTAATTGATGGACACCAAAGGCCAAAACTAAAATAATGACCACAATCCCAATAAACAATGATTGAAGTTTTCTCATCGTAGTTTTGTCACCTCCGATTGCGCTATATTGGCCTTTCTGCCTTTTTTATTCGTGTTATCTTTACTGATGAAATAATAACCAACTACTAATACCATCGAGAAGATAAAGACTAAGGTACTTAGCGCGTTGATTTCCAAGCTAATTCCCTGTCTAGCACGTGAATAAATTTCCACTGATAAGGTACTAAAGCCATTTCCCGTTACAAAGAAAGTCACCGCAAAATCATCTAGTGAATACGTAAATGCCATGAAATACCCAGCAATAATCCCAGGTGATAGATACGGTAAGATAATACGCAGTAAGACCTGACGATAATTGGCCCCTAAATCTAGGGCAGCACTAATCATTGTATCATTCATTTCTTGTAATTTAGGTAACACCATCAAGACTACAATTGGAATACTAAAGGCAATATGTGAGAGTAAAACACTGAAAAAGCCCAGACTAAAATTACTAAATAGACTACCTAGCATGGTAAAAAAGATCAAAAAGCTCGCACCAATAATAACATCTGGCGATACTAATAAGATATTATTCATACTGAGTAGCGTAGTTCTTGTTTGTCGTTTCTTACTGTAATAAATAGCCATCGCACCAAAAGTACCGATTATCGTCGCAAATAGTGCGGATAAAAAGGCCAGCAAGAAAGTGTTTAGCACAATAATAATTAATCGAGTATCGGCAAATAAGGTTTGATAATGTTCCCAAGTAAAGCCAGTAAACTTATTCATCGTGCCTCCCTTATTAAAGGAATAAAAAATCAAATAAAAAATAGGCACATATAATAAAACAAAGATAAAGGCTAGATAAATGCGTGAAAGCAGATGCTTCTTCATTTCTTCATCCCTCCCTTTCTCTTTTCAGCAGTCAGTAGCATAACAATAAACATCGCAACAATTAAGACAACACCAATGGTTGAACCCATTCCCCAGTTTTGTGTCACTAAGAAATGCTCTTCAATTGCCGTCCCTAAGGTAATCACTCGGTTTCCACCAATCAAACGAGTTAACATGAATAAAGAAAGTGAAGGAATAAAGACCGCCTGAATCCCACTTTTCACACCATTTAAGGATAATGGAAAAATCACACGTCGAAAGGTTTCAAAGCTATTGGCACCCAAGTCACGACTTGCATTGATTAAAGACGGATTAATTTCCTCTAAGGCATTAAAAATCGGTAAAATCATAAACGGTAATTCAATATAGGTGGCCACTGTCATAAAACTAAAATCAGTAAATAATATTTGAACCGGTGCAATCCCAAATAAAGATAAAAATTGATTGATACTACCGTGGATACCAAAAATTCCGATAAACGCATAGGCCTTTAGTAATAAGTTAATCCAGGTTGGCAGAATAATCAGTAATAGCCATAAATCTTTATGTTTTAATTTGGTCAAAAAATACGCAGTTGGATAACTAAAAATCAAGGTGGTTAAGGTAATTAAAAAGGCATACCACACTGAATTTAACGTCATCGTCAAATATTTCCCCGATGCAAAATAATTGGCATAGTTTGCTAGGGTAAAATGACCATTCATATCAAAAAAGGATTGATAGATAATCAGCAATACCGGCGCGACGACGAATAAGGCCAACCACAAAACATAGGGAATTGCATAAATTCGCTTTAATTTTGTCACTTTACAACCTCCTATTCTTCATAGCTTTCTAAGCGAGCATCAAAGTCTTCCTCTGATTCGTTAAAACGCATGACATGAATATCTTCAGGTTCAAAGAATAAGCCAATTTTACTACCCTCTTTGGCTTTACGTGTAGAATGGACCATCCATTCATTGCCCTGCTCATCGTAGCAAATAATTTCATAATGCACGCCTCTAAACAACTGCGTGTCAACTTCTACCACTAATTTTCCTTTATCTGCTGTCGTCAAGGTCAAGTCTTCTGGACGAATCACAATTTCGACTGGTTCATTCGGACGCATGCCACCATCGACACAATCAAATTGCTTGCCGACAAACTCAACACGATAGTCCTCTAGCATCATACCATCAACGATATTACTTTCACCGACAAAATCAGCGACAAAATGATTAATCGGTTCATCATAAATATCTACTGGTGTGCCGCTTTGAACGATTTCGCCTTTATTCATCACAAAAATCTCATCACTCATCGCTAAGGCTTCTTCTTGATCGTGAGTAACAAAAATAAAGGTAATCCCTAGGCGTTGTTGTAATTCACGTAATTCATACTGCATATCTGTCCGTAATTTTAAATCCAAAGCAGATAGTGGCTCATCTAATAATAAAACTTTCGGCTCATTGACAATCGCTCTTGCAATCGCCACCCGTTGACGTTGACCCCCAGACATTTCGCTGATTTCACGTTGTTCATAACCAGCCAATTGTACTAAACGCAAGGCTTCTTTCACCTTTTGTTCGATTTCATTTTTGGGTAATTTCTTTATCTTCAAGCCAAAAGCGACATTTTCAAATACATTCATATGTGGAAATAAAGCATAATCCTGAAAGACGGTATTTACTTGGCGTTGATTGGCTGGAATATCATTAATGCGCTTGCCTTCAAAATACACATCCCCCTCGGTTGCATCCGAAAAGCCTGCGATAATTCGCAAAATAGTAGTTTTCCCACACCCAGAAGGTCCTAATAGGGTGTAAAACTTACCAGCTTCTATTTCAAAACTGATGTCTTTTAAGATTGTCTCATCATCATAGCGTTTCACCACATGATGAAATGAAATAATTGGTTGACTCATTTTTTCTCCTCCTTAAAAGCATTCAGTGCCTTAGCTAGACACAATCCGTGCATGATAGCATACTTATTAAGCATAGGGCTTTATTAGCTAAATTACAAGTAAAAAAACTTGTTTTTCACTATCTTTTTATCGTCCTTTCACCTTTTCTCACCTGTTTTTACTGAAAAAAATAAACAAAAAGCATCCGTTTACACTTCAACTTATGTTATGATATAGGAAATATATGCACGCAATAATCGGAGGCGTATTTCATGGAAAAAAATTACACCTATCTTGCTGTCGAACAAGATAATGATACAGTCATAACTAAAATAAAAACGACCCATCGTCCGCATCTATCAGAAGGCTACGTTCGGGTAAAAGTCCACTATTCTAGTGTGAATTATAAAGATGCGCTTACTTGTCAAAAAAACGGTGGCGTTATTCGTCAATACCCGATGACTCCTGGGATTGATTTAGCTGGCGAAATCATTGAAAGTACAACGGATACTTGGCCCGTTGGTAAGCAAGTGATTGCTACGAGCTATGGCTTGGGTGTTAGTCAACCAGGAGGCTTTGCAACTGAACAAATCGTTCCTATTGAATGGTTGGTAGCTTTACCTGAAGGATTTAGCTTAAAGCAAGCAATGATTTTAGGAACAGCTGGCTTTACGGCGGCATTAGCGGTAAACGCCTTAGAACAACACCAATTAGCAAAAACAGCACCGATTGTCGTTACGGGAGCTACCGGTGGTGTAGGCAGTATCGCTTGTGCTTTATTAAGTGAGCGAGGCTATCAAAACATCATCGCCTTATCACGTAAAGAAGACAGCGATTGGCTCTATCAGCTAGGGATAAAGTGTATCGAACATCCGAGCCAATGGATTCCTGAAAAAAGCAAACCATTAGCCAAACAAAAAATTGCTGGTATGATTGATACTGTCGGTGGAGAATTATTAAGTGCTTTAATTCCACAAATGCATTATGAAGGCGTGGCTTGTCTTTGTGGCAATGCAGGTGGTATCCAACTAACTACCACTGTTTTACCGTTTATCTTGCGAGGCGTACAATTAATCGGCATCGATTCTGTACAAACACCCATGCCTAAACGAAAAGAAATCTGGCAATGGTTGGCAAAAAATCAACAAATCATTGAAAAACTAACCATTCAAACAAAAACTCTTGGTGAGATTCCTCAAGTAGCCCAGGACTTACTTGCTGGATTACATCAAGGACGTACATTGATTCAAATGGAGATGAAGGAATGAATATTTTAATTACGGCTGGTGGCACGAGTGAAGCAATTGATCAAGTAAGAGCAATTACCAACCATGCCACTGGTGCCTTGGGGCTCGCCTTAATTGAGCAATTTCAACAAAGCGCTGTAACTATTGATTATGTCACAACCACTACTGCCTTGAAACCAAAAAAACAAGAGAATCTAAACGTTCATCTAGTGAGTGATACCCAATCAGTCGAGCAATGTTTACAAAAACTCTTGACTACTAAAAAATATACTGCGGTCATTCATACAATGGCCATTAGTGATTTTGCCTTTCAAGCTGCACTCCCTATTGAAGCCTTGTTAAGCAAATTAAATCTACGTTTGGCCACTAATCAGCAAAATTTTTCTATTAAAGAATTGCTTGAGCTTTTAGCAGATGAGCAAGTAGATGCCAATAAAAAAATTGCTTCCAATACTGAGCAATTGATTTTAACCTTGAATAAAACCCCTAAAATTATTCAAAAAATCAAGGATTGGCAGCCAACAACCTGTTTATTCGGTTTTAAATTATTAGCCAACGTTAGTAAAGAAGAACTTTTGTCTGTAGCTAAAGAAAGCCTAAAGAAAAATCGCGCGGATTACGTGATTGCCAATGATTTAGCCAATATCAATGACAAGAAGCATCTCGCTTATTTACTCAATCATAAAGGCGAAATTCTACAACAAGCCGATAGTAAAGCAAAAATTGCTGAAATGATTTATCATCAATGGCAAAAGGAGGTTGCAAAGCATGAATAAAAAAACGATTCTTTTAGGAATTACTGGCAGTATCTCAGCATACAAAGCTGCTGATTTAACCAACGAATTAACCAAACTAGGCTATCAGGTCGATGCGGTGATGACGAAAAATAGCCAGCAATTTATTACCCCTTTAACCATTCAATCACTATCGAAACGTTTGGTGCATACAGAGGTCATGTTTGAACCCTCACCTGATAAAATAAATCATATTGAATTAGCCAAACGAGCAGACTTATTCTTAGTTGCACCGGCTAGTGCCAATATCATCGGTAAATTAGCTAATGGGATTGCAGATGATTTGCTATCTACCTTAGCTCTAGCTTTAAAAGCAGATACACCTAAATTTATTGCGCCTGCGATGAATACGCAGATGTACGCTAATCCCGTAGTGAAAAAAAATCTTGCCTATTTAAAAGATATTGGCTATCATGAAATCATTCCACGAAAAAGCCTACTCGCTTGTGGAGATTATGGTAAAGGTGCTTTGGCAACGGTCGAAACAATTATCGAACAAATTAGCCAAGCATTGTAAAAACTAAAAGGAGTCTTTCCGTTGAAAAAAAACAATACCTTTCAATTTGTATTAACTGCCCTATTTTTAGGAATTATGATTTTACTGGCTTCTGTACCATTTTTAGGATTTATTCCTATCGGTCCTTTAAATGCAACAACCATGCATATTCCGGTTATTATTGGTTCAATCGTCTTAGGTCCAAGAATTGGTGCACTATTAGGTGGTAGTTTTGGAATTATTAGTTTAATTCGTGCAACTACAATGCCTAGTGCTTTATCTTTTGTTTTTTCGCCTTTCATTCCAGTTATCGGTACGAATCATGGAAGTTGGAAAGCTTTAATTGTCGTATTAATTCCTAGAATCTTAATTGGGATTGTACCTTATTATGTTTATCAACTTTGTCAAAAAGGCTTAAAAAATAAAGTACAGCCAATTTCCCTTTTTATCGCTGGCTTATCCGGTGGTCTAACCAATACCATTTTGGTGATGAATTTTATTTATTTCCTTTTCCAAAAAGATTATGCACAAGTGATTGGTAAAGGCGGTCATGCGGTTTATGCCGCTGTCAATGCTGTTATCTTGACCCAAGGAATCCCCGAAGCGATTGTTGCGGGAGTTTTTACCACAGCCGTTGCAGCTATTCTTTTAAAATTAATGAAAAAACAAACGAACTAGTGACCAGCTCACTAGTTTTTTTATTGACATTTGATTAAATATTTGCTATTTTTACTTAGCTTTTACATACTGGCAAACTATTAAGGGGGTGGTCATATGGTACGTTTCGTATCATCTGTACTTAGTTGGTTCGTCTTCAAATAATTTCCCTTTGCTAGGTACTTCCTAAAAAAGGGAGAAAAACCAGATAAAGGAGTCTATATTTATGAAACCAACTATTTATCCGCATCAATTTCATGCGTTAACACATCAAGTCGAAAATTTAATTAATGCTTATCAATCAGTCAATGATTTACAAACAATTAAAGTTTACCAAGCACTAATCTTTGAAAAAATTGATGAACTTTTTGATGAGCAATTACCTGAAATCGAAGCATTCAAAGAAATCATCTTAGATAAAAGCTTGACCAAAACAAAAGCTCAACGCTATTTATTACCTATTAAAGAATGTGTCATCGCTTTTGAAAAACCATCGACCAAACAAGTCGAAAAAGCTTTTCGAAAAATTAAAAAAGTCAAACAACCCGATTGGGAGCAACTTGATTTAAGAGAATGCTCATTTGTTGGCTTTGATGATGCCGGAAGTCAAAAAAAATATCTATTGTATTATGATCAACAACATCAATTAAAAGGTATTGTAGGTCAGATGTCCCCTAATATAATCAAAAATGTTTGCAGTATTTGTAATCACATCGGTAATGTCGCTTTATTTTTATCCACAACCAAAGCTACTGCCGATGGTACCTATACCAAAAAAGGTAATTATATATGTACAGATAGCCAAAAATGTAATCATCAATTATATGATTTAGAAGGCTTATATCAATTTGCTGAAAAAATCCAAAAATAATGGATAAAAAATCCAGTGGATATTGTTCCACTGGATTTTTTATCCATTATTTTTCTTCACCGATAATTCTCACTTCTGTTTCTAAAGTGACATCAAACTTTTCTTTAATCACCGCTTGTATATGTGCAATTAATTCAACGTAGTCAGTAGCCGTTGCATGATCGACATTAACAATAAAACCGGCGTGTTTGGTTGAAATTTGGGCACCTCCAAACTGTAACCCTTGTAAGCCAGCATCTTGAATCAATTTACCGGTAAAATGACCAACTGGACGCTTAAAGACACTGCCACATGATGGATATTCTAATGGTTGCTTGCTTTCTCTTAAAAAGGTTAGCTCGTCCATCCGTGATTTGATTTGGCTTTTATCGCCATCTTTTAATTGAAAAGCAGCTGATAAAATAATTGCTTTTTGCTCTTGGATAGCACTATGACGATAAGAAAAAGCCATCTCTTCTTTATACAAGCGTTTAACCTGACCATCAGGATATAACACATCACAGTAGGCAAAAACGTCTTTAATTTCCCCATCATACGCACCGGCATTCATAAATACAGCACCACCGATACTACCTGGAATCCCACAAGCAAATTCTAAACCAGTTAAGCTATACTCTAACGCTTTATAACTAGTATCAATTAGTTTTGCTCCCGCTTGTGCAGTAATTTGCTCTGCTTCAACACTGATTTTATCTAATTTTTCTAACATAATTACTACGCCACGAATACCACCATCGCGAACAATTAAATTACTAGCATTGCCTAAAACCAACCAAGGGACATCATGGGTTTGACAATAATTAACAACAGCTTGTACCTCTTCTACACTTTTAGGAAAGGCTAAAAAGTCAGCCGGTCCACCAGTTTTGGTAAAAGTATAGTGACTTAGTGGTTCATTTTGAAAAATGGTCACTCGTGGCAAGGCTTGATTTATTGTAGTCATTTTAGATTTTTCTCTCACTTTCTTTAGCTAACAATTTTTGTTAGTCTTTTCACCAAATTCTTTTTTATTCTATCATCAATTCTATAAAATTTCTATTTTTTCTCTTGATTATATTGTCGCAACATGTCTGCGCAAAGACGATGAGATAAAATGGCTAATTGGTAATTATCAATATCAATAGGTTTCGCTTGCTCCAAAGTATCAAGAAAATCACTTACCACTGATTCAAAACCACGTTTATATAAAGTTGTATCCCAATCATTAAAGGTTTGATAAGTTTTTTGCTGATTAACCTCTTCTATCCATTCTACTAAATTATTCACTTGATAAGTACCTTGCTTACTAGTTAAGCTATATTTTTCTTGATTGCTCCCACTATACATATCCATCGTTAAATGAGCCAAACTATTTTGAGTATGTAACGTCATACTAGCAAATGATAGCAAACCATCAGGTAAAGTTTGAATATGGCTAGACATTTGTTCGATCGGTTCGTCTAACAAATATACTGCGGTATCAACTAAATGCAAGAAAAGGTCAAATATTTCAAACCCTACTTCTCGGCTATGGGCTAGACGATTTTTACTTAGATGAAGAATTCTTTTTTCCGGAATCGCTTTTAATTTTTGAACAAAGGGCGCTTTTCTACGATTAAAGCCCACTTGCAAATGACATTGCTTTTCTTTAGCTAATTGAAATAATTCTTCGACTTGTTCTTGTTTTTCACTGACCGGTTTATCAACATAGACATGAATTCCATTTAACAAACATTGTTTAATCAATTCATAATGACTATTGGTAGCTGTATGGATAAAACAAGCATCAATTTTCTGGTCAATCAATTCATCTAAAGTATGATAGGTATGTTGTAATTGATATTTTGCTTTTAACTGTTGCAACACTTCATCATTTCTAGTTGCAAAATAAAAAGTTGCACGATTTTGATATTGAACATAGGTAGGTAAATACGCTTTTTGTGCAATATTGCCTAGACCTAGTACACCGATTTTTAACATATACAATCCTCCAACCAATCTATTTTTACTGTTTTACTTTCATGATACTAAACAATCAGGTAGAATAAAAGTAACCTAGTTAGAAATGAGGAGAAAAAATGAAATTTATCTCTTGGAACGTCAACGGTCTACGGGCAATTGTCCAAAAAAATTTTTTAGAAGACTTTCAAACACTTGATGCAGACTTTTTTTGTCTACAAGAAACCAAGCTACAAGCCGGACAAATTGATTTAGATTTACCGGGCTACTATCAATATTGGAATTATGCCGAGAAAAAAGGATATTCAGGGACTGCAATTTTTACCAAACATGAACCTTTAGCCGTCCAATTAGGTATAGGGGTGCCCGAGCATGACCAAGAAGGCCGCGTCATTACCCTTGAATATCCAGATTATTATGTGGTTACCTGCTACACCCCCAACTCCCAAAATGAATTAAAACGTCTAGATTATCGGATGAATTGGGAGGAAGCCTTTTTAAATTATTTAAATACATTGAAAGCGAAAAAAGGCGTCATTTTATGTGGCGATTTAAACGTTGCCCATCAAAATATTGATTTGAAAAATTGGAAGACCAATCAGCGCAATGCCGGCTTTACCATCGAAGAACGGGAAAAATTTACTCAACTCTTAGCCAATGGTTACATTGATACTTTCCGTTACTTTTATCCTGAAAAAGAAGGCATTTATTCTTGGTGGAGCTATCGTTTTAATGCCCGTAAAAACAACGCTGGTTGGCGGATTGACTATTTTATCGTATCAGATGATCTAAAAGAACGATTAGTTGACGCTAAAATTCATACCGAGATTATGGGAAGTGATCACTGTCCGGTGGAATTAGATTTAAATTAATCGCTGTTAAACGACTAGCTATTTATAAAATTTGTCTCACCATAGAAAATATAAATGTGCCCTTTACTTAAATACCTAAATTTTTTCGTAGCTGGGCAAGTTGATTGACAACCTTATTGACGGTGTACTATCAACTAGCTACTTAAAAAATTCGCCCTCCGCTTGCGAAAATCTTTCCCTTTGCTGATTTTCTCATCGGCGGGACACTCGAATTTTTTCATAGCTGAGCAAGTTGATTGACAACCTTATGTTTAAAACGCCTGTTGAAAACCAATTTTTTCAACAGGCGTTTTGTTTTATCCTTCTTTGACTACACTGCGGTTCATTAAATACGTAATAAGTAAATAGCCTAGATTCACCAAAAGAACAAAGCCAATCACTACTCCCACACGTTGAATATCTAATTCATAGCCGCCACCTAGCATGAGATAATCTTTGGTAAACTTCAAGCCGAAAATCATATGAATCAATGCACCGACTAATGGAATAATGAAAAAAATCGCAATTTGATTAAATAAAGACCTCTGAATCATCGTTTCTGTAGTCCCTAGTTGACGTAAAATCCGATAATTTTGCTGATGTTTTTCAAAATCAATTAAACTTTTCAAGGATAAAATGCCGATTGCTGCAATTAAGAAGAAAATACCCAAATACATGCCCACTACCGTAATCATCAACGCATCAGAGGCTGCTGAAGTCTTGGTAGCATAACGAGATTGTGCTGAATAGCTGCCCAGATCATTTGGTAATGCCTTTTGCCAATTGTTCGCTAGGGCTTTTTCATCGCTTAATCCTTTTTGATTATAAATCGTGCCAATAAACTTACCATAAGGCTGCAGGGAAAGCTGATGAAGCGTGCGATCATTTAAGATAAAATAGCAAAAATAGCTATAAGACTGTAAGGTCCCATTAATAAATTGCTTTTTAGCAGGAACTAACGACTGATTTGCCACGGTAATATCAGGTAAGGCATGCAGTTTATTTTCCACCTCTTTAACAAAATAGCCATCTGATTGCAGCACTAGTGCATATTCCCCTGGTTTAATCGTTAATTTAGGCAGATGATAATAAGGCGCTATTTGATTATATTGACTATTGCTTACAAAAAGTGGATGCTGTAAAAAATGCTTGTCATCTTGAATGCCAAGTAGTTGATTCGTGCCAAGCTTTTGGTCAAGCTTTGGATCAATATAAGTATCATATTGCAGCTCTTTTTTGACCATTCCTTTAAAATATGCTCGATATTTTTCAACGGCTTGCTGAACAATCGTTTGATCTAATGGCGGAATTCCTTCATCATTTTCATCCGCTGCTTGGGTAATCGCATATTGAAAATCAAAAGGAACCACGGATAAGCTTTTTTCTTCAATCCCTACTTTAATATTAAAAGAAGCCACTAAAATCCCAAGCGCAAAAAATTGCAAAAGACAGATAGTCGCTAAAGAAAAGACACTTTTGGCTAATTGTGTACTGAATTGACGGATACCAAAGCTATGTAGTTTCCGATAATAAAAGCCTTTAAACTTAGGGGCAATCACCGGAATAAAAGCCGAAAAGCCCATAAACACAAGATAGGTTCCAACAATTCCTCCGACAATAGCGTATAAAATTAAATCAAATGAAAGGTCCTGATGAACAATCTCTGTTAAATGCCAAGCAATATAATAACTCCAGCTTAAAATCGCTAAACCAACCACCAACAAAAGACTACCCAGCCAAGGCTTTTGCCACCAACTCGTTTCATTTTGCTGACTTGCTTTTAATAAATCGATTAATTTTGCGCGATTAACGATTACTACACTAAAACACATCGCAACCACATAAATAATCCCAAAGCTAATCAAGGTTTGGCCAATTGCATGTAGCGAAATTTGAATACTAAGCCGTGAAATATCTGCTACAAAAAGATGTCCTAAAAAAAGATTGATGAGCTGAGAAAAACCTACACCTAATAATAAGCCAAAAATTAAAGAAAACACGCCAATAAAAAAGGTTTCTAAGACTAAGATGAACGAAAGCTTTCGTTTATTCATCCCTAAAATCATATATAAGCCAAATTCTTTTTTGCGCTTTCTTAATAAATAGCTAGTCGCATAGAGAATAATTAACCCAAAAACAAAGGCGATAAATTTATTGAAAATACTCAAACTTTCAAAAAGAACCGTTAATTTTTGATTATAGACTTTTTCAAAATAGCGAAAGAGGCTTTGATCTTGTAACGCAGTAAAAGCGTAAAACATCGCCACGCCTAAAGCCAAGGTCACAAAATAAACTAAAAAGCTACCGATACTCTTTTTCACATTACCTAAAGCTAGTTTAACGGACATCATTGACATCACCACCTAATAAGGCCACCACTTCAATAATTTGATCAAAAAAGGCTTTGCGGCTTAAAGTACCGCGATACAGCTCATTAAAAATTTGGCCATCTTTTACAAATAATACGCGATTAGTATAGCTAGCAGCAAATGCATCGTGTGTCACCATTAAGATAGTGGATTTTAAACGCTCATTGAGCAATTCAAATTGCTCTAGTAATTGCCGTGCGGACTTTGAATCAAGCGCACCAGTTGGCTCATCGGCCAAAACTATAGCTGGATCTGCTACAATCGCCCGGGCTGCGGCAATTCTTTGTTTTTGACCACCCGATACCTCATAAGGAAATTTATATAAAATATCAGTAATGCCTAAATAACTTGCCACCTTCAAAACCTTTTCTTCAATCTGCTTCACACCTACATTGCGGATAGATAAAGCCAAAGCAATATTTTCAAAGGCATTCATCGTATCTAGTAGATTGAAATCTTGAAAGATAAAGCCGATTTGTTTTTGACGAAATTGATTTAGCTGTCCCCCTTTTAATTTGGTAATATCCTGATTGGCTACAATAATTTGACCACTTGAAACTCGATCAATCGTTGCAATACAATTTAATAACGTGGTTTTTCCACTACCTGAAGCGCCCATAATCGCCACAAATTCTCCTGATTGAAGTTCAAAACTAATTTGATTTAAAGCACGTGTTAAATTAGTCGCCCGGCCAAAATATTTTTCCACCTGCTTCACTTGTAAAACTGGATTCATATACTGTTCCTCCCTATCACTCATTGATTTTACAACTTTATTATAACTATCACTTGATTAACTGTCGTCAGCCTAATCTTACCGTAGATTACAATTTTGTAAGATTTCTAGCTTTTCAAATAGAATAAGCGAGCTTACCCTAAACAACGGGAAACTCGCTACATAAACTAATTATTCTTTTGAACGACTGCATAAAAACTAGGTTTAGCAAAAACAAGGGTTACGGTCGTTCCTTGCTGCAAAGTTGAATCAATTTTAAGGCCATGACCTAATTGAGTGGTTAACTTCTTAACCAAATATAACCCTAGACCGGTCGCTTTAGGATATAGACGACCATTCTCTCCGGTAAAGGATTTATCAAAAACCCGAGGCAGATCACTAGCTGAAATACCACAACCATTGTCGCTAATCTTTAGCTGAATTTCCGTATCATTTTCGACTACTTTTAATTCAATTGTTGGATTAGTTGCAGTATGAACATATTTTATCGCATTGTCTAAAATTTGATTTAAAATATAAGCTAGCCATTTTTGATCCGTTGTTACAATAGCTTGCGTACTAGGTGCTTGTAATTGAATCTTTTCCTTGAGCAAGCGTGCTTGATTGCGCATGGCTACCTGTCGAATAACCTGCTGTAGAGGCACTTGCCGAATGAGATAATCCTTTTGTGCATGCTCAGCCCGTGTAAAATATAAAACCTGATCTAAATAATCTTCTAACTGCTGTAAGGATTGCTTCATTTCAATGGGTAAATGATGCTGATTATAAAGACTCAGCTGTAAAGTAGCTAAAGGAATTTTCACTTCATGAATCCATAATTCAATAAAATCCTTAAAATCCTCTGCTTGTTTTTGACTGCTACGTAATTGGGTTAAAAAGCTTTGATAAACCTGCTGTAATTCTTCATTGACCAACTGACCTTCATAAAATTTGGGATTGGCAATAATCGAACGAACCAATAAGCCCTGCTCTTGTAATTGATCTAATTGTTGGAATAATTCACGATAATAACTGTTACGCTGATGATATTCCCAGGATTCAATCACCAAAAAACTACCTAACATCAATAGTACTAACATGAAAAGCATGGTCGTAGGCAAACGAAAAACCCATAAAAAGAAAAACAACAACAGCCCAACAAGCCCCTTAATGAAATATTGCCAAATTCGACTTTGAAGATATTTACCTATCTGCATTTGCTCACTCCAATAATAGATAGCCTTGTTTTTTCTTGGTTTCAATCACCTGTTCTAAGCCTAAATCCGCCAATTTTTGACGCAAGCGACTAATATTCACACTCAGCGCATTATCATTGATAAACTCATCATTATTCCATAATTCAGTCATCAACATTTCCCTAGTCACAATTTTTCCACGTTGATGCCATAATAACTGAAAAATCAACTGTTCATTTTTCGTTAGATGAACCATCTCCTGTGCATTACTTATCGTCCATTTATTCCAATCAATCTGTAGATCATGATATTGCACAAGATTGGTACTAACAGGTTGCATTCTTTTAAAAATTGCCGCAATATGCAACAGTAAGGCAGTAGGATTATAGGGCTTGGTAATATAGTTATCCGCACCATAGCTTAAGGCTAAAACCTCATCCATTTCATTTGCTCGACTGGTGACCATAATAATTGGAAATTGATAGGTTTTACGAATTTCTTGTAATAGTTGATGCCCATTTATCCCAGGTAATTGAATATCAAGTAACAATAAATCTGGTAAGTAACTTTCAATTTCTGATAATGGATGAATGAAATCTTTTACCACATAAGTTTTATAACCTGCTTGCTTCAATAAAATTGCAAGTTCTTGAGCTAAAGCTACTTCATCTTCGATAATCATAATTTTTTGCATCTTCTCACCTACTCAAAATACTTGGCATATAAATACACATCGACTAATTTTCCTGATGAAAGTTTCGCACCGTATTTAAGAGTGCCTTCTTTAACAAAACCAAATTTTTGATAAAGATGAATTGCTGGGATGTTTCTTGCTTGAACCGTTAATTCTAAGCGTTTAAAACAACCAACCGCTTTGGCATAGTCAATTAATTCTTCCATTAAAATTGAACCAATTCCTAAAGACCAATAGTCTTTTAAAATAAAAATGCCTACTTCACCAATATGTTCAATCCGATATTCTTCATTGCCTTTAATTGAAGCAGCCCCAATACAATTTGAACCATCAAAAGCCAGTAACAATAGCTGATTATTAGCATTAGCTAATAATTCAAGTTGCTTAGCTAATAATGCTTCACTTAGGCCCATCCCATATTCATCCATGATTAAAAAATCAGTTTCTTTAGCAACAGTTTGGCTTAAAGCTAACAATGCCGCCGCATCTGATTTATTTGCTTGGCGAATAGTTAAGGCAATTTCTTCACTCATTGAAATCACCTTTAGCTAAAATCTCGGCTAACCAATTTTTCGCACTATCGCCGATTGCTTGCAATTTTATTTGACGACGATTTTCATCAACATTATCTTTATGAATGGTTAAATGTAAATATTCTTCAGGTAATTCACTTAAAAGTTCGCCCCACTCGATAACACATAACCCATCACCTTCAAAATATTCTTCTAAGCCCATGCCATCCACATCGCCATCAATCCGATAAACGTCCATATGATAAAAAGGAATGCGCCCTTCTTGATATTCACGAATTAAAGTATAGGTAGGACTTTTTATCATTTGAGTAATCCCTAAAGCTTTCGCAATACTTTTAGATAGTGTCGTCTTGCCTGCACCTAGATCACCCGAAAGTAATAGCACAGCCCCACTTTGAGCGGTTTGACCAATTTGTTCACCTAAGTTTTCCATCTGAGTAAGATTATTTATAGTAAGCAAAAAACTCCCTCACTTTCAAATTATTCAATACCATTATTCTAACACAAAAACAGGCTATTTGTTGCGTGAATCAAACATCACAACAAATAGCCTGTTTATTCAAAAAGAATTATTTATCTAATAATGTTTGCACAGCAGTAATGATTGATAATTTATACACATCTTCTTCATTACAGCCACGAGAAAGGTCAGAAACTGGTTTATTTAAACCTTGTAAGATTGGACCAATTGCTTCAAAACCGCCGAAACGTTGAGCAATCTTATAACCAATATTACCTGCTTGTAAGTCTGGGAAGATAAAGACCGTAGCAGCTCCGGCAACTTCTGATTGTGGCGCTTTTTGAGCTGCCACGCTTGGCACATAAGCTGCATCAAATTGTAATTCCCCATCAATTTGATATTCAGGTGCTAGATCTTGCGCAATTTTAGTTGCTTCCACGACCTTATCAACCATTGGCGCTTTAGCTGAACCTTTTGTTGAGAAGCTTAGCATCGCTACTTTTGGTTCAATATCAAATAATTCAGCTGTCTTAGCAGAAGCCACGGCAATCTCAGCTAGCTCCTGAGCTGTTGGATCCACATTAATCGCGCAATCGCCAAATAAATATTTCTCTTGGTCACGTCCACGAACCATTAAGAATGCACCACTTGTTCGGCTGACACCTGGTTTAGTTTTGATAATTTGTAAGGCTGGACGTACAGTATCACCAGTTGAGTGAATAGCACCAGAAACCATCCCTTCAGTAATGCCCATATAAGTAAGCATGGTACCAAAATAGTTCACATCTTTTAAAATAGTTTCTGCTTGTTCTTTCGTTGCTTTGCCATTACGACGGGCAACAAAAGCTTCTACCATTTCATCCCAACGATCATAGTTATCAGGATCTAATATTTCAAAATTATCTAAAGCGATTCCGCGAGCTTGAGCAGCTTTTTGAATTTCTGCTGTTTTACCAATCAAGACAGGTTCTACTAATTCTTCAGATTTCAAACGAGCAGCAGCTCCTAAAATTCGTGGATCAGTAGCTTCTGGAAACGCAATTTTAATATGTCTTCTTACAATTTTAAATTTCAAACTATCGAACAATTCCATTTGGACAACCTCCAGTTGATTAATACCCTTACATTGTACAACACATTGTATGAAATGAACAGTTCTTTTTTTCTGTAATATTAAAAAAAACCTTATAAGAACAATATTGTTAACATTTTCACCATTTTTCATCTACCACAGTAACTGATGTTTTTTTTCACTGTTTCAAAAATAATTCTTCTGATGGTAATTGCCAATCAATTGGTGCTAAGCCAAATTTTTGCAGCGCTTCATTCGTCTTAGAAAAAGGTTTTGAGCCAAAGAATCCACGATAAGCTGACAACGGACTGGGATGAGCGGATTGAATAATCACATGACGCGTAGTATCAATTAGTTTGATTTTTTGTTGCGCAGGTTTGCCCCATAAAATAAAGACCATTGGCGTTTGACGTTGACTTAATTTTTGAATAATGACATCCGTTAATTGCTCCCAACCATGATCTCGATGTGAATAGGCTTGACCTGCTCGAACAGTTAAAACGGTATTTAATAATAAGACTCCTTGTTTGGCCCAGTAAGTAAGATGACCATGATTTACCGGTTGAATGCCTAAATCATTTTGTAATTCTTGATAAATATTGCGTAATGACGGAGGTAAAGCAACTCCAGGTTGTACCGAAAAGGCCAACCCATGTGCTTGATTAG
>DYWZ01000033.1 GCA_020742395.1 Enterococcus columbae | reverse complement strand
GCAAAAAAAGCAGTACTAGAAGCTTATTTGCCATGGTCAGAAACTATACAAGCAAATTGTAAATAAAAAAAGAATCTCCAGAGTCAAGTGACTTTGGAGATTTTCAATATACCTCGTTATTGGGCGCTTACAAAACAATTACTTTTATTAAAAGTATAATTCTTTACAAAAAATGAAATTTATATTAGCGTAGAATTATAACATCGACATTATGTTAGGAGTGAGGATATGACAGATCCAGTGTTAAAGGATACACGTGTGTTATATTATGAATCAGAATTTCCGAAACAGGATCAAGAAATCCCGGTCCTACAGAAGAAGATGAAATCTGTGCCAGACTGTGGGGAAGAGAGCTATGTTGGTCATGAGCGCTTACTTAATTGTCGGGTTTTGATTACCGAGACCGATTTGGACAGCCTTGCAACTAGACAAAGGCAACTGAAAGAAAAATTACCGGTCTTCGGGCAAAACTCTTTAATGGAGCGGGCAGGACAGCCGGTAGAATTAGCGCCAGTTTATGTTTTCTTAGCCTCCAACGAAGCCAGCTACGTAACCGCTCAAATTTACGGGGTAACCGGTGGCGAAGCAATCAACTTATAGAAAGGAGTTGAAAGCACATGAAAAAGCAAAGAAAAGGTATGATGATTGTCTCGTTGGTGGCGACTTTGCTGCCGGTGTTGCTGAAGGTCAAAGAAATACACGATGACTATCGCAAACAGTAAAAAACGAACAAGTTGTCGTGAAGCTAGGAAAGAAGCAATCTAATTAATAGAGGAGGAATTTTTTATGGGTCTTATTTGGTCATTAATTGTCGGGGCGATTATCGGAGCGGTGGCAGGTGCCATCACTGGAAAAGGGATGGGCTGTATTGCGAATATCGTGTCCGGTTTAGTCGGTTCCGCTATCGGACAATCACTCTTTGGTTCTTGGGGACCATCATTAGCCGGGATGGCATTGGTACCATCGATTATCGGAGCGGTGATTCTCGTTGCCGTAGTGTCATTCTTCTTTAGTCGTATGAAGAGTAATTAAACTGTATTGTGAGTTCTTCCCCAATGAAATAAAAAGTCATAGCCTCGGCTAATAGTCGAGGTTTTTTTGATTGGTAAAAGAATTTTTTTACCAATACTTAACTGATCAGTATCAGTTGACTGCTTCAATCTAACCAAAAATTATACCACTTAATATCATAGTTTGAACCGCTCAATCAAGACTAGAAAATATGTAAGTCTCTTTTCAGGAATCGAAATTGAAGCTAGGTTCCTATTTTCTCCTAGGGCACGAATGACCTCTTGTTACAATTTGCTTATTTAATAAATCTATATATCTAGATTTTTCAATCTCACTATCAAAATCTCTATACGTATTCATTTTAGAGTTTTCAATTTTTTCAATTAATTCTTTAGGTACTGGAAACATATAATTTAAATTGATGACACAATATAAATCATCTACACCACCAGTTTTTCATTATCTGGTTTAAAAACCTTTATAAAGTCAGCACTGTTACGCAATCGTAAATGTCTTTCTTGTGGATGAGATACTTGAGCAACATAGACTAAATTATCCAATTCAAACAGTGGAGAAAAAACGGCTTCAGTAGTTTCCTCCCTCTTACATCATAGTATTCAGAATTTGGAATTCTTGGTTCTTCTACTCTTAAAAAATCCAAATAGTTTTTATCAACTTTAATCCATTCCAACATACTTATATTCTCCCTATAAAAATAGACCTACGAAATTGTAGTTCTAACTATTAAAACAGTTTTGGTAGGCTCTGTAACCTCTATTAACTACTTACGTAATATCATAGAATTATATTGACTACAAGTAGTCAAACCTAAAAAATATACCCTTACTACAGAATTATCCTTACCTAGATACCTTAAAAGCCACCCTAGATATTATTGAAAAGGATTAAAATTATCTAAACTAGATTGAAGTTCTTCTTCTTCAATTCCTATGTATCGAAGAGTTACACTTTGAGAACTATGGTTCAGAATCTTCATTAGACTCGATAAATCCTTTGTTTTTTATAATAACTATATCCAAATGTTTTTCGCAAGCTATGGGTTCCGATATAGTCTAAACCGAGCGATTCAGCAGTCTTTTGCATAATCTTACAGAATTGATGACTAGCTAAAGGTTTCATAATTATTCCTAGGAGACGGAAATAACCACTTACTTTCTCCATCGTGTTCCTCGTTTAGGTATTTAATGATTTGATTGGTCAATTGCATCAAATTAAGTGTTCTCTTTTTTCCTGTTTTTTTCTCTACAATATCAGTTTTTAATTTCCCTTTCACATCATCAACTTTCAGATTCAATATATCTGATATTCTTAATCCTGTAAAAATCCCAAACACGAAAATTATATAATCTCTTTGTCCATGTTTATTTTTTAGTAATTCTGAAGCAAACTGGTTCAAGACTTCTTTATCCTTAATCGGTTTTACATTAATCATTTTTTGTGGTATTTTTATTCCTCCATGACAAATTATTTATGGATACTTTCTATCTTTCATAATATAAATCTATCCATCTTTACTAAATGATAATCTTAGGTGTTGATAGAATAGGTTTTCCGATGGATAGAAATGTAAAAAGTATCCATTTCAAGGACCTTTATAGCATCATTAATAAAGGAGGGCAAATTTGTAGAGCATTCTAGATATCCTTCCTGAAACGAGGTATAATCACTGCACACTTCTGAAGAATTGGAGCGATTATATTGGCTAGAGTAGACAAATATATCAAGAAAAATGGAGAAACTGCTTATAAATTCAGAATTTTCCTTGGCTTAGATTATAATGGAAAACAAAAGTATATTAAAAAGTCTGGATTTTCAACAAAAAAACAAGCATTAGAAAAATTAGCAGAAATCGAAGGGAAAATAGAATCTGAACAAAAATACATTCAAATCTCATTTCAAGATATGTATAACGAATGGATAATCGATTACAAAGATTCCGTCCGATTGGTTACATACAACAGAACAATTGAATTGTTTAGATTAAAAATATTACCTGTTTTTGGTAAAAAATATGTTGATGAAATAACTACTGAATATTATCAGCAAATACTCAATAAGTGGGCAAAGGAGTCTTATAAATACAAAGCTTTAAAGGGTTATACTCAACAAATTCTCGATTTAGCAATTAAAAAAGATTTAATCATTAAAAACCCTATGAAACTTTGTAAAATGCCAAAAATAAACAAATCGCAAATGAATATTGTTAATACTGTCGAATTAACAAGTGATAATACCGAAAATTACTATGATAAGAATGAATTAAATAAATTTTTGGATACATTAGAACAAAATTATGATTATATGTGGTTTACAGCTTTTCGATTATTAGCTTTCACGGGCATGCGAAAAGGAGAACTGATGGCGTTGAGGTGGTCTGATATACGTCATGATAGCATTGTTGTTAATAAATCAATGACAATGATTAAACGTGTTGCTTATGTATCTGATACTAAAAATGAAAATAGCAATAGAGTAATAAGCATTGACCCTACGACTTATAATATTTTAATGAATTGGAAAGAGAAACAACAGGCACGCTATATTAATGTCAAGGACAATCATTTAGTATTTACAAGAGATATCCCACTGAAGAATGAAAAAGACCAACCATTTGACCCCGACTATTTGAATCGTTGTATGAAAACTGTTGTTAAAGAAAATAAAGAAATACGAGAAATCACAATCCACGGTTTTAGACACACTCATTGTTCATTGTTATTCGAGGCAGGAGCAACATTGAAAGAAGTCCACGACCGTCTAGGTCATGCTAATAGTGATATAACTTTGAAGATTTATACTCACGTCACAACTGAAGCTAAAAGAGAAACAGCAAATAAACTTGTTTTATATTTAGATAGCTAAGAAGCTAGTTCATACGAATTAGCTTCTTTTTTAGTTCAACAAAAATAAATTTTCTATTCACCTATTAAAGGCTTTCCATACATATTAAACAAACGTAAGACACATAAAACACAATGTTTTACGTCCCAAAATCAAAATCCATTATTGTATAACAAATTTATTGCAGTCACATTACCTAACACTGCTAAAAACATAGTAAACATTGGAATTAAATAAAATTTAAAAACAACAGATTTTTCCAAGTCTCGAAAACAGTTTATATAGAAAAGAGTCTGTAAAATAGACCCAATTTTCAAGGAATTCAACCAAAAAAAGACACCATCCAAACGGATGATGCCGTGAAATCCTTGATATAATAAGGATTAACGTTTTGAGAATTGTGAAGCTTTACGAGCTTTCTTAAGACCTGGTTTTTTACGTTCAACCATACGAGCGTCACGAGTAAGTAAGCCAGCATGTTTTAAAGCTGAACGGAAGTCAGGATCTACTTGTAACAATGCACGTGCGATACCATGACGGATAGCACCTGATTGTCCTGCGTAACCACCACCATTAACGTTTACGAATACATCGTAAGCGCCTTTTGTTTCAGTTACAGCGAATGGTTGGTTGATTACTTCACGCAAGTCAGCGTGTGGAATATATTCTTCAACATCTTTTTTGTTAACAGTAATTTTACCAGTTCCTGGTACTAAACGTACGCGAGCAACTGCATTTTTACGACGGCCAGTGCCGATATATTGTGCTTGTGCCAATGAAATTCCCTCCTATTAAATTAAGTTAGTGATATCTAGTACTTCTGGTTGTTGTGCAGCATGTGGATGTTCAGCACCTGCATAAACATGTAATTTCATGCCTTGTTTGCGACCTAAAGTGTTCTTAGGTAACATACCTTTAATAGAAGTTTCAACTAGACGACGAGAGTTTTTCGCACGTAATTCACCAGCAGTGATTGATTTTAATCCTCCTGGATAGTTTGAATGACGGTAATAAACTTTGTCAGTTGCTTTTTTACCAGTTAATTTCACTTGATCAGCATTGATAACAATTACAAAATCACCTGTATCCACATGTGGTGTGAATGTTGGTTTATTTTTTCCACGTAAGATTGAAGCTACCACTGTTGAAAGACGTCCTAAAGGAACATCTGTAGCATCTACTACATACCATTTACGTTCTACTTCGCCTGGTTTGGCCATATATGTTGTACGCACTTATTTTTCCTCCAATTCGATTTGAATGTTTGACATACACTTGAGTTTCCGGGGCTCTCGTGGGGCAAACAATACCATTTAATATAATATCGGTAAAAGCAAGGATTGTCAACAACTACTCACTGAAAAATGTCGTTTTCTTTCAAAAAATTTTTGTTCTTCTCTGTTTTGACATAAAAATAATCTTCTTTGATTAAAGGAACTATTTCTCGCTGGTATTAATCGCCCATTTAAAACTGATTCAAATAACCTCACTTAGCAAAAATGAGCATTTTTTCATTTTATATTTTTGTATATTTTATATGTTTTTTCGTTTGTTTTGCATAAATATTTAATTTTAGGGTTGAAAAATGAAATTTTATTTGTTAAGATGAATGCAAGAATTTAGAGAACCACCCAGAAAGGAACTTGAATTATGAGAGAAAAATTAGTATTAGCTTATTCTGGAGGCTTAGATACCTCTGTTTCAATTAAATGGTTAACTGATGCAGGTTATGATGTAGTTGCTTGTTGTTTAGATGTTGGTGAGAAAAAAGATATTGAAGCGATTAAGGCTAAAGCATTGCAAGTAGGTGCAGTAGAATCTTATGCGATTGATGCTAAAGAAGAATTTGCTGAAGAATTTGCTTTGATTGCTCTGCAAGGGAATACTTTTTATGAAAATTCTTATCCTTTAGTTTCCGCTTTATCACGTCCTTTGATTTCTAAAAAATTGGTGGAATTAGCTCATCAAGTCGGCGCAACCACTGTCGCACATGGTTGTACGGGCAAAGGAAATGACCAGGTTCGTTTTGAAGTTGCCATTCAATCCTTAGATCCTAATTTGAAGGTTGTAGCGCCCGTTCGTGAATGGAAATGGTCACGGGAAGAAGAAATTGAGTATGCGGCTAAAAACAATATTCCAATTCCAATGAATTTGGATAATCCTTATTCAATTGACCAAAACTTATGGGGACGTGCTTGTGAGTGTGGTGTTTTAGAAGATCCTTGGGCTGCTCCGCCTAAAGGTGCCTATGCATTAACAAAAGAACTTGAAGACACTCCAGATACTCCAACGATTATCGAAATTACCTTTGAACAAGGTAAACCTGTCGCTCTTGATGGCAAAGCCTACAGTCTAGCTGAATTGATTATGGAATTAAATCATATCGCAGGAGCTCATGGTGTTGGACGTATTGACCACATTGAAAACCGTTTGGTAGGGATTAAATCAAGAGAAGTCTATGAGTGTCCTGCAGCACTGACTTTGATGCAAGCTCATAAAGAATTAGAAGATTTAGTTTTTGTACGTGAATTAGCACATTTTAAACCAATTGTGGAACAACAACTTGCTCAAGTAATCTATGATGGTTTATGGTTTAATCCATTAACCGATGCATTAAAAGTTTTCATTAAGAGCACCCAAGTTTATGTGAACGGGGTAGTCAGAGTGAAATTATTCAAAGGTAATATTATTGTTGAAGGACGTAAATCAAACAATAGTTTATATGATGAAAACTTAGCAACTTATACTTCAGCAGATACCTTTGATCAGCATGCGGCAATCGGCTTTATCAAACTTTGGGGCTTACCAAGTAAAGTTCATGCCGAAGTTCAAGCTAGCTTAGCTGAAAAATAAGTGGCTCTAGTCCTAGCGAAAAAAGGAAAAAGGTTCTTTTGCTTGGTAAATAAGAAAGCTAGCGCTAAAGCTTACTACAAGCTTTTGGCGCGATCCTTTCTTGTAAAGATTAATTTAAAAGGAAGAACAAAATTATGGCAAAATTATGGGGAGGCCGTTTTGACGGTAAAAACGAAGAATGGATTGATGCATTTGGCGCATCGATTGCTTTTGACCAAAAATTAGCAAAACACGATTTAATTGGCAGCCTTGCTCATGTAAAAATGTTGATTAAAACCGGCATTCTTTCAGCAGAAGAAGGACAAACAATCATACAGGGCCTAGAGCAGCTACAACAAAAATTAGCGGCAAATGCCTTAACCTTTACCGTACAAAATGAAGATATTCATTTGAATATGGAAACCTTCTTACACGAAGAAATTGGGCCGGTAGCTGGCAAGCTGCACACCGCTCGCAGTCGAAATGACCAAGTCGCCACCGATATGCATTTATATTTAAAAGAAGTATTAACCGAAGTCATTGAAAAAATCCATCATTTTAGAGAGGTATTGGTTGAAAAAGCGCAGGAACACATCGAAACGATTGCGCCAGGATATACGCACCTGCAGCATGCCCAACCGATTTCATTTGCTCATCATTTAATGGCTTATTATCAAATGTTAACGCGTGATGAACAGCGCTTTAGTGAAAATATCCAGCGAACAGACATTTCACCCCTAGGAGCTGCGGCTCTAGCTGGTACCACTTTTCCAATTGATCGTGTGTTTGCTGCTAAAGAATTAGGCTTTGCTCAAGTATATCAAAATAGCTTGGATGCCGTTAGCGATCGTGATTTTATCTTGGAATTTTTAAGTAATGCGTCTATTTTAATGATGCACTTATCTCGTTTTTGTGAGGAAATCATTTTATGGTGTAGTCATGAATATCAATTTGTGGAATTGACGGATACTTTTTCAACGGGTAGCTCGATTATGCCTCAAAAGAAAAATCCCGATATGGCTGAATTGATTCGTGGAAAAACAGGACGTGTCTACGGAGATTTATTTGGCTTGCTTACGGTGATGAAGGGCTTGCCTTTAGCTTATAACAAGGATTTACAAGAAGATAAGGAAGGTATGTTTGATACAGCTGAAACGATTTTAGCGAGCTTGGATATTATGAGTGGGATGATTGCAACGATGAAAGTCAATAAAGACCGGATGCTAGAGTCCACCCAAAAAGACTTTTCTAATGCCACCGAACTGGCAGATTATTTAGCAAGTAAGGGCCTACCCTTTAGACAAGCCCACGAAATCGTAGGTAAATTGGTCTTACAATGTATCCAAAATGGGCATTATTTGCAGGATATTGCTTTAAGCGACTATCAAGCGATTACCCCGTTAATTGAAGAAGATATCTATGAAAAATTAGATGCCTATACCGCAGTCAAACGTCGTCACTCACTAGGTGGCACAGGTTTTGATCAAGTTAGCAATCAAATTGAACTGGCTAAGCAGACCTTAAAACACTCTTAACTGCAACTTAATTGGTTTAATCCCCTGTTTAGCCAGTCAGTTGATGATAATCTAGCGCTAGTTAACCAACAGCCTAGAGCTAAAAAAGACTGAGTTCTCTCAGTCTTTTTTTTTTTTGCTAGTTTATTTTTTTATTTTAAGGCAAACATGTGATTCATCGGCCCACTACCTTGTCCTAAATTCAACCCATAAGCTAATGCTTGTGACAGATAGGCCTTGGCTTGCTGAATGCTATTAGCCAAGCTTTCTCCCTTAGCTAAGTGACAAGCAATAGCAGAGGAAAGTGTGCAGCCTGTACCATGCGTATTATCCGTTAAAATACGCTGACCGACAAACCATGAAGCCTGTTGATTAGCAAACAACAAATCCGTCGCATCCTCTATTAAATGACCTCCCTTTAATAAAATCGCTCCAGAATAGTCCTGCGCAATTTTTTTAGCAGCAGTTAGCATGCTCGCTTTATCTGTAATGTGTTCGCCACTAAGCAGACTAGCTTCCGGGATATTCGGCGTAATCACTTGGGCAATCGGCATTAACACCTCACGTAAAGTAAGCTGAGCTTCTTCACTTAGCAAACGTGCACCACTTGTCGCTACCATTACCGGATCTAAGACAATATTTTTAGCTTGATAATGAAGCAGTCGTTCAGCAATCACCTCAATCAAACGACTATTGGCTACCATCCCTATTTTGACAGCATCTGGATAAATATCAGTAAAAATGCAGTCCAATTGCTCTTTTAATACCTCGGGCGTACATTCCAAAATCGCCGTCACCCCTAATGTATTTTGGGCTGTAAGGGCTGTAATCGTACTTGTTGCATAAAGGCCATGCATCGTAATCGTTTTAATATCCGCTTGAATGCCCGCTCCTCCACTTGAATCTGAACCTGCAATCGTTAAAACAGTTTTCATACTAGCTACCACTCCTTTCAATTAATGAATCCGTTTATAAATGTCGCCAAATTTCTTTTTTTAACTGGATACAGCTTTGCGTAATATCTTCTTGAGCGAAAATACTGCTGACTAAAGCAACGCCAACGATTCCTGTCCCAGCTAACTGTTGTATATTATTTTGCTCAATCCCACCGATTGCCACTACTGGAATCTGTACTGCTTGACAAATTGCTGTAAGCGTCTGCTTGGAGACCGTCACCGCATCAGTTTTAGTCGTAGTTGGAAAAATCGTACCAACTCCTAAGTAATCTGCGCCTTGTGCTTGTGCGAGCTTAGCCTGCTCAACGGTTTGTACAGATACACCTAAAAGGCAGTCTTTGGGAATTTGTGCTCTGACTTGCATTGCCTGCATATCCTTTTGCCCAACATGAATCCCCTCTGCCTTGCAAGCAATCGCCAAATCAACATAATCATTCATAATAAAGGGTACCTGATAGCTTTGACATAATTGATGAATTTCCTGAGCTATTTGCAAAAGCTTCATCTTATCCATATGTTTTTCTCTAAGCTGAACACAGGTCACCCCACCTTCTAAAGCCGCTTGGACTTGTTGATATAAGGTTTGCTCACCTAGCCAACGACTATCCGTAACCGCATAAAATTTCAACTGATCAATCAATTTCTTCATATCGTATGCCTCCAGCCAATACTTCTGGTGTCATCAAATCAATGGCATCAATCAAATAGGTCCGAAAACTAGCATTGCCTTCAAAAGGCTGTAATCGTTTAGCAGCTAATTCACCCGCTAGCCCCATCAGACAAACCGCATTGAGCGTAGCTAACAAATAATCTTGTGGATAGCTCGCTAAGTAAGCCGTAATTAAGGCATTAAGCATACAGCCTGTTCCGGTAATCTTTGCCATCATTGAATGCCCATTGTAAACCGCAAAAGCTCGATTAGCATCCACCACCAAATCAATGGGGCCAGTAATGACTAAAATAGTTTGCAACGCTTGTGCATATTTTTTAGCAAAAGCTACCACCTCATGTAAATTTTCTTTTGTCACTAAATCCAAAGTGGCCGCATCCACTCCTTGGGTTGTTTGACTTTTCAAAGCTAAGGCCTTTATTTCAGAAATGTTGCCCTTAATTACTGTAAAATGTAGCGTATCAAGTAAACGTTGAGCCGTTTGATTTCTGAGACTAGAAGCGCCCACCCCCACTGGATCAAGTACAACTGGCAGATTTAATTGATTGGCTTGTTGACCAGCTACTAGCATCGCCTCAATCGTCCGTTGATTTAACGTACCGATATTTAGATTTAAGCCTGCACATAAGCTAGTAATCTCAGCTACTTCTTTGATTTCATCTGCCATAATCGGAGAAGCCCCACAAGCAAGTAAAATATTGGCACAATCATTGACCGTCACATAATTGGTTATATTATGGATTAATGGCTTTTTGGCTTTGACTTCATTTATTAGAACTTGAAACATCATTTTTTCCTCCTAAAATTTTTTGTAGTCCCCAATAAAAAAGACCGGTAAAGAGCATCACTGGGAAGGTAATACCAAAGATAGTCGATTGAGCTAGCAATATACGATAACAGATAAAACCAACTAACCAACAAAAACTAGTTAACCCAACAAAGCTTTCATTTGAAAAATCTTGTTTTAAGATAAAATACGAAACGATTTGAATGGCAATCATCGGTGCAAAAACCGAACCGATTAAATACAAAAAGCTTTCATAGTGCTGATTTGCTGCAAAAATCGCTAGGAGCATCCCTAGCACACAAGCCAGTAATGCCCAAAGCTTTTCACTTATGTGCTTGTAAATACTGACTACACTCACGCCAGCTGAATAAGCATCCATAAAAGTAGCAGTCACCGTTGAGCCAATAACAATGATTAAGCCTAGCACGCCTAATTTAGCGTGTGCTAAAATTTGTGAAAAATCAGACTGTCCTGAAAATAAAACCATTCCTAAGCCAATAAAAAACATCCAGCTACTACCTAAACTATAAGCAAGCGTGCTAACAGCGACACTCGCTCGTTTTTTCTTGGCATAGCGGGTATAATCAGCAATCAACGGTAACCAAGAAAGCGGCATCGCCACATTTAATTCCACTGCCGCCCCAAAGCTAAGCGTCGGAGGAAGCGTCATTGGCTTTGCCTGATTAAAAATCGTTACACTTAAAACAATCGACAAAAGCAATAACGCAACCATGGCCACACTATTTATTTTGCCCAAATTTGTAATCCCTAGACTAATCCATAGCATCATTAAACCTGTAATAAGAACAATCCAAATCCACAAATGCCCTAACGGAAAAAGGGCTTCAGCAGCTTGTGCACCACTAACTAACATCACTGCGGTCCAACCAATTAACTGCAAAACATTCAGGCCAGCGAAAAAACGTCCTCCATATTCGCCAAAGGTCCGCTTGACTGTTTCCATGGCGCTTTTTTTCGTATCAGCACCAATTAGCCCGGCTAGATAGAGTAAAATGCCTCCTAAAAAATGCCCTAGCAAAATGGCTAGCACTCCCTTTTTCAAGCCTAATGGAGCAATCAATGTTCCCGTTAGAATTTCGGCAATCGATACCGCTGCTCCAAACCAAATAAAACCATTAGCCCACACCGATGTTTCTTTATTTGCCATCTATAACTCCTCTCTAATGTACAAAAAAAGGAGAGTCCTCAAGCAACGAGGTACTCTCCACAAAAGGTCATAATGAAGTTTTGCGCATACTCCCTTCGTTGGCATTATCCAAATCAGGTTGAAGGGTCGAAGTTGATGACTTCCTCTCAGCCCACCATTATGAGCTCCCCTGTACATTCTTTTATTTTTTCACCTTCATTTTATCACAAATTTCAACAAATGATAGTCCAAAATGCAAATAAAAAAGGAGCCAAGTCACCTTGGTCCCTTTAAAATCTATTTTAGTGATGAACAGTATCATGTAAATGAAGCTCTGGCGCACGACCAAGCTTAGCTTGAACCATCCAGATTTTCTTTTCAATAGCGCCTTTAAAAGCGATAAACATATCTTGGGTTACATCATCGCCTTCTTCACCAGCTACATCAATCCCTTCTTGATAAAGATCTGCTAAGTAACGATAACCAGCGACTAATTTTTCCATTTGTTGAGGAATGGTTAATTCATAGCTGCCGATTTCATCTTTAATCCCAGTATTTTCGGCAAACTCCTTCAATGTAGAATAAGGAGCACCACCTAATGTAATCAAGCGTTCAGCGACTTCATCTAATTGTTCGTTCATTTCATCCATATATTCATCCATTAATGGGTGTAAAGTTAAGAACTCAGGACCTCTCATGTACCAATGCACTTGATGAATCACAACTGAAAACTGACTTAAATCTGCCACCAATTGATTTAACACATCTTTTGTCTTTTCTAGTACCATAAACAAATTCCTCCTTTAGCGCTACTATCGATTGCTTAAAGTAATAACAAACAGCTAATCGATAATGCCTCTTTCTTAAACCTCTTACAGTATTAAGGATAAGTCAAAAAGAGTGAAAAGTAAAATAAAAATGTCTATATAATCAAACAAAAAACTATTTCTTATTTTTTTCAGCTTATTGGAAAAAATTTACGTATTTAATAGATGAGCGGCTTAATAAAATAAAAAAATTGAGGTTTAAAATGTTTATCATCATCTTTATGCTGGGGGCCTGTTTTGGTTCTTTTTTCTATTTAATTATTACTAGAAGACAGCTAGGACAATCGATTCTTTTTCCTGCATCACATTGTCCGTATTGTCAACATCGTTTAACTATTTGGGAACTGATTCCTATTCTTTCTATTTGCTGTCTACGGTTTCGTTGCCATACTTGTCATCAAAAAATCCCTGTCAGTAGTCTTATCACCGAAATACTTAGTGGGATTATGTTTAGCTATGTCTTTTACTCTTATCCAGCAAGTCTATCACAGAAATGTCTCGCCTTAGTTTGGCTTTCATTAGCCCTTATCCTAAGTGTCGCTGATTGTTTATATTTAAGTATTGATTTACAGCTATTCTTTTATACCCATCTGCTCTTATGGTTCGTGCTATTTTCCTTACAACAACCCTTTTTTCTCTCCCATCTGCTGGTTTGCAGTGCAGCTTTACTAATTAGCTTACTGCTCAAACAAACCTATTTAGGTAATGGTGATTTATTATTAGCTTGCGCTTGGTTCCCTTGGCTAAGCTATCAGCAAATCAATTTATTATTACTTATCGCCAGCGGATTGGGTTTAATCGGCTATGGACTATGCTTTTTAAATAATCGGCGCCTTGATTTGCGACTACCCTTTATTCCCTTTTTAAGTCTTGGGCTTTTTTGGGTGTACTTTCTTAGTTAATTTTTTAGGTTTTACACAAATATCCTCACGAATGCGATAAATGGTTTGGCGAGTGACCCCGCGTTTGCAAGCGATATCAGAGATGCGTTTGCCCATTTTTAAATCTTCAACAATCGCTAAATAAATCCTGCGATAGCTTTTATCTTCAGCATCCGGACGATAAATTCTACCTCTACCTTTATAAATACCTTTTTCCTTGGCTAGCTTAATTCCCTGAGCCTGTCGACGCTTAGATTCCATCCGCTCTTGTTCGGCAATCATCGCCAAAATTTGAATGATTAAGTCTTTAATAAAACGATCGAGCAATGGATGGCCAATTACCTCACTCATCATTGGTAAGCTAGTAATGATTAAATTTACCTCTTTTTCTTTTAAAAAATGAACCGTTTCGATAATTTCATTATAATTTCGCCCTAAACGATCAATCGCTTCAACAATGAAAATATCCTTTGCTTGGATAAATTGCAGAGCTTCTTGAAAAACAATTCTATTTTCAATCGATGCCCCTGATCCTTTTTCAACAAAAATTTTCTCTGCTCCAAATTTCTTCAATTCTGCAATTTGTCGTTGTAAATTCTGCTCCCTTGTGGATACTCTAGCATAAGCGACTCTCAAAATTTTCACCTTTTTCTTTTATATTAGATGAGTTAAATAACCTATCTTGTTTTAAGTCTACAACTTCGTAACCGTCAACCTTGATAGCAAATTGCAAGAATCACACGTTTCGATATAAATCGTAACTTTTCCGATTGACAACCAGTAAAATCTTTGCTAAGATACAAAATTGTAAAACGTAATAATTACTATTTACAAAAAAGGAGAGTATAAGCATGCGCCAATCAATTATTTTAGCTTGTAAAGAAACCGGTGAGCGTCTATATCTAACCAGTAAAAATCAACGCAATACTCCAGATAAACTACAATTAAAGAAATATTCACCTAAACTGAGAAAACGAGTCCTTTTTGAGGAAATCAAAAAATAGGAGGGAATTATGGCAAAAAAATCAAAAATAGCTAAATATCAAAAACAACAAGCATTAATTCAACAATATGCCAGCTTACGCCAAGAACTAAAAGAAAAAAAAGATTATGCAGCCTTGCGAAAATTACCTAAGGAGGCCAATCCCATCCGTTGTAAGTATCGCGATCATTTAGATGGCCGACCACGTGGTTATATGCGCCAATTTGGACTTTCACGCATTAATTTTAGAAAATATGCACTGCAAGGGCTCATCCCCGGTGTTAAAAAAGCCAGCTGGTAAGTATTTGACTGATTTCATCGGTATCAGCTAAGCAATCACAACTTTTTTAAAATTCATTCACTAACAATAAGGAGGGAAGCTAAATGGCAGTACCCGCAAGAAAAACGTCTAAAAGTCAAAAAAGAAAACGACGGACCCATAAAAAACTAGCAACACCTAGTATTTCTTTTGATCTAAAAAGTGGGACCTTTAAAAGAAGTCACCACATTTCTTTGAAGGAGTATAAGGAAAAATTAAAACAGCAGGAGGAAGCTTGATGCAAATTATCTATCCTTCTTTAGTGGAAGAAGCAGTTCGTTTCCACTATCCTAATCAAAAGGTTTCAACCAAAGAAAAGGCGGCAATCTATCAAGCCATGGTCCAACAACAATTGATTCTGCCTAATGGTCAACCCAGTGAACTAGCCTTAAACAATGGCTGGATAAAGGACTTCTATGAAGAGGAAAATCTAAGCTTTACTGAATTTTTAGCGTTATATCCCCTATTTGAAAACTATGATGCTCAATTATTTGAACAAATCGATGGTTTTTGGGAAATCAGTCTAGAATTCAGAGAGGTTTTATTGCAAAAGCTTGCAGCAGATACTTGTAATTATGATGAAAAAATACAAATCGAGGCCTATCTCAGCGATCGATTATAATAGAGGAGGGAAATGATGGAAAAAACTGATTTATCTAGTGCCTATCGCCGTCTAAAAAGCCCCAATATTAAAACTAGAAAACGTGCGTTAAAAATTATTCACGCTTATAAAAGAAATAAAGTAAATCAAAAATAATACCCGTAAAAATCCCCAGCATTCGCTAAACAATTAGCTGATGCTGGGGTTTGCTTGTTAATTCAACACCCCTAAAGGTTTAAGGATGTACTAAGGCTTGCACGAAACGGCTAGCAATCTCCAAGGGGCGCGTAATCGCACCTCCTACGACCACACTACACACCCCTAGCTGTTGTATTTTTCTTGCTTGTTCAGGAGTATGAATCCCCCCTTCAGCAATGACACAGATGCCTGCAGCGACCATTTGTTCAATTAACTCGATATTCGGTACCGTCATGTCTTTACTTTCTTTTGTATATCCACATAAGGTTGTCCCTACAAAATCTACACCCGCCTGATGCGCATTGACCGCCTCTTCAAAAGTGGCAATATCAGCCATCAATAATTGCTCAGGATATTTTGCTTGAATCGCTTGAATGAATGCTTTAACCGTTAAACCATCATGCCGCTGACGTAAAGTACAATCTAAAGCAATCACTTCAACCCCAGCCTGAACTAGCTCATCAACTTCTTGCATCGTAGCTGTGATATAAGGCTCTTCTGGTGGATAATCTCGTTTAATCAAGCCGATAATCGGCAAATCAACTTTTTCTTTAATCTGTAAAATATCACGAACAGAATTGGCCCGAATGCCGACTGCACCTGCTTGTTGGGCTGCTAACGCCATCAAAGGCATAATATGACCTTCTTCAGTATATAAAGGCTCACCTGGTAAAGCCTGGCAGGAAACGATTAAGCCTCCTTGGATTTGTTCGATTAAGCGCTGACGATCCATTTATCTATCCTCCATTTGGCTATCAAATTTTACTTCCACTTCAAACTATAACATGCGCTTACATAGATGTAAACCAACGCATCAAAAGCTAGACTATATACTTTAATCAAGAGCCAAATAAAAAAAACTAGTAGCCTAAACCACTAGGTAAAACATGATAAAAAATATGAAAACAAAAATTTCATAGATACCTATTGGTTAGACTTCCGCAATTTGTCCAATCCGTAACTCATATTTCTAATAACCATACAAAAAAAGCACCGATAATTGAATCGATGCTTTTTAAAATTCGTTTATTATATATGTTACATACGTACAGCAAAGCTTGGTGCGAAGTAAGCAACAGAACCAACTTTAACTGTTTCACCTGGTTGTGGAGCATGGATGTATTGGCCTCCACCGATAGCAATCGCTACGTGAGAGGTTGAACCACGAGAACCCCAGAAGTATAAATCACCCGGTTGTGCTTGGCTAACTGGGATAACTGTTCCAGCACTTTCTTGAGGTACTGTCCAACCACCAATATCACGACCAGTTACTTGTAAGTATACATAACGAGTAAATCCTGAGCAGTCAAAAGTATCTGGACCTTTTGCTCCCCAAACATAAGGCTTACCGATATGTTTATAAGCTTCGGCAACAATTGCTGAACCATTTCCACTAGGAGCTGGTGCAGGTGTACTTGGTGTACTTGGTGTACTTGGTGTGCTTGGTGTAGATACGGTTGGTCTACTTACTGAATTAGATGAGCTTGTAGAACCTGTACTACTTGAAGCACTTGAGCTAGATTGACTAGTACTTGCTTGTTGTGCTGCTTGACGAGTTGCAGCAACTTGTGCTTGTTCTTGACGTACACGTGCTTGTTCTGCTTCGTAAGCTGCTTTTTGAGCATTTAATGCTTCTTTTTCGCTTTCTTTAGTTGCTTGTTGCGCTGCTAAAGTAGCTTTTAATACATTTAAGTCAGCTTGTTTGGCTTCTAATGTACCTTTTTGTTCTTCTAATTTAGCTTGATTAGCAGCAATTTCTGCTTGTTTCTTTTCGTTTTCAGCTTTTTTATCTTCTACAGCTTTCTTATCAGCTTTTTGTTGATTTACTAAATCGTTATTTGCATTAACAATAGTAGTCATTGCTTTTAAACGACCTAAAGCATCAGAAAATGAATCAGCATCTAATAATGCTTTGATATAGACTGAAGATTGGTTCTTTTCTTGAACATCTCTTGCTTGTCTTTGAATGGTTTCTTCACGTTTAGCAATTCGTTCATTCAACGCTTCGACATCTTTTTGTAATTGAATTGATTCTTCACGTAAAGATTTTTGTTGCTCTAACAACTCATTTGCTTGTTTGTTAATTTTAGCAACACTTGCTTCTAAATCGTCAATCTGCTTTTGTGCCTCAGATTGTTTAGTTTTTAAGTCATTAATTTCGCTATTTTTTTGTTCGATTTGTGTATCGTAATTATCCGCCATGGCAACCATAGGAGCTGTCAATGTACCAAGTAACACCGTAGATGCAATCACGACTGAAGATAAACGTTTCTTCACTATTATTCCTCCATTTGAACCATTGTGTTCTTTCATTTTACCATTACGGTGGTGTATGTTTTCACATACCCAAACTTTGTAACAAATGAATTGTAGCACAGAGAGATGTCATTTCGATAAAGAGAATGTTACAAAAATATTTCAATTTGCTACAAAAAAAAGAAACTGTCTACTTAAACAGTTTCTTATACGGAAATAATAAGCCAAAGAATAAAATAATATTCAACAATAATGTTGGAGCTAAATATCTAGAAATAAAAAACACGGTATCAGTTGCAGTTAATTTAAACAACACTTGTATTACAAAAATTAATAATTCATAACCAGTTAAAAAGATAACTAATGCAAAAAACATGGTATAAAGATTTTGATAAATTGTTGTATGTAAAATGTACAACAACCATACCATTAAAGGTAATGAGACAGCATAGATACCTACAATTCCTAAATAATAACAATCGGTTAAAAGTCCTATTCCTAGAGCTAAACATAATGTAGGGATTTTAGGTAAACGATAAACCATCCATAAGAATGTAATCATCACTAAATGGGCATTCCAAATATAAGCATTGCCACTAAGACTAGACAAAGCATTTCCTAGATGAGTATCAATCAACATCAAGATAAATAGCAACGGGATTAACCAATAAGGATACTGTTTTTGTGCCATTATTCTGTAACCTCGACTGAACGTTTGATTACTGTAACCACACTTAAATCACTAGCATCAACTTCTGGTTTAACATATAACTGTTTAGCTAAACCAAAACTATCGGTTTTTGAATCCACCACTTTGCCGACCAATAAATCAGCAGGTGAATTGCCACCTAAACCAGATGTCTGAACAACGTCACCATTATTAATATTTGAAGTTCCCGTTAAATCTTCAACAATTAACAAATTTTGTTTTTGATTGTAATCTTTTAAAATACCAAAAATTTCCCCATCTTTTGTTGAAATCCTAACCGGAAAATGATTGGAGGTTTCATTTTTAGAAGTTAGTAATTCGACTTTAGCGGTATATTGATTAACTTCTATTACCCGTCCAATTAAACCTTTTTTAGCCATTACAGCCATGTTTACTTCTATCCCATTTTTACTACCTTTGTCGATAATCAGTAAATCCTGCCAAGTATCAGGGCTACGACTAATTACATTGGCCACTTGCTTTTCATAGCTAGTTAATGTTGCATTTAAATCCAACTCGGCCTTTAACTTCTCAATTTCACGTTCATTATTTTTTTCTTTTTGTAATAGTTGATCATAAGAATCAATTTTAGCTTTCAATTGTTGATTTTCTTCATAAGTTTGGAATAACTCACTCACTCTATTAGCTATATCTGTTACTAAATTGACTGGAGCCATTAAAACTTTATCTATTAAAGCCACTGAATCATTAACCGCTGACTGTAAAAAATTAGTCTTACTTTGAGAAGCACGTTTAGCGATTGTTAAACTTAAAACAGCGACTACTACAATTACTAAAATTAACGCAATAATAATATTTTTATTTGAATTAAACTTTTTCACAAAGTCACCTCTAGCGTATAAACTAACAAGTTTGATTGTACCACTAAACTAGATTAAAAAAAAGATTCGTCAACACTCTTAATGCTTTTTTTGCATTTAAAAGTGTTAACGAATAAATTTTAAGCATCTTTACTCTGAATAACCGCCAATATTCCATCAGAAAAAGCAACTCGCGCCGTATCAGTTAAAAATTCATTGCTTGCATAAGAAATCGGATAAGTTACTTTTTGATGATTTAAAGTATATTTGCTATCATATAAACTTAATGATTGCATTGGTGTTAAACAAACATAAGCTAAATATTTCATTGAGGGTACTTGATAAATCGTATGCTCGCCTGGCAAATAAAACTGGATAGTATTTTGTCGATCAAGCAAATGAATTTGAGTAGCAAATTTAGTAAATCTTGGCTCTAATACCATCCACAAATTAGCCAAAAAGTGATCCATGCGGCCACCGGTTAATCCTATACAAATATATTGAGCCTTTGGATAATGTTGCGTTGCCCACAATAAAGCTAGTTGTGTATCGGTATCATCTTTTTGTGCAGGGGCTTGTAGATATTGATTACTCTGTGTAAAGACACGATTACGTTCTGATTCAGTTAATGAATCAAAATCGCCAACCGCTAAATCTAGTGGCAAACCTGCTTGCAATAAATACAAACTTCCACGATCGACACCAATATAAAAATCAAAATCGGCTAGCTGATTAGGCCAAGTATCAGGATGCCCTCCCCCAACAATCAATATTTTCATGTTATCGCAAAGCCTCTTTTAATGCTTGAATTCTTTCTTCAGGTTTATCTGCATCATAAATATAGCTACCTGCGACAAAAATATTAGCTCCGGCTTCTTTACAAAGTTTAGCTGTTTGAGGAACAATCCCACCATCTACTTGAATGTCATAATCATAACCATGTTCTAATTTTAATTGAGCTAATTCTTTAATTTTATCTAAGGTAGAATCGATAAAACTTTGACCACCAAATCCTGGGTTTACGGTCATGACTAACACTTGATCAACCATTGATAATACCGGCTTGATTGCTTCTACACTAGTACCTGGATTTAGTACAATCTCAGCTTTTACATCTTTATTTTTGATCATTTGTAATGCCCGATGTACATGACTAGTCGCTTCAACATGAATACCAATAATATCTGCACCAGCATCTGCAAAAGCATCAATATAACGTTCTGGATCAACTATCATCAAATGAACATCTAAAGGTAATTTCGTAACTGGACGCAACGCTTTAACCACATTAGGCCCAAAAGTAATATTCGGTACAAATTGACCATCCATAACATCAATATGAATATAATCCGCACCATGTTGTTCAACGTATTGAACATCTCTTTGTAAATTGGCAAAATCCGCACTTAAAATTGATGGGGCAATTTTCATAATCTATTCTCCTCCAAGATCAACTATTTTTTATTTTTCTTTCGATAAACAGGTCGCTTATTGGCAAGCTCCTGTAAAAACATTAAATAATTATCGTATCTACTTTGAGCAATTTGATTGTTTTTTACAGCATTACAAACTGCACAATCAGGTTCATGAGTATGTGAGCATTCTCTAAAGCGACATTGATTAGCAAACTCTATAAACTCCGGAAATAATTTAGGTAGTTCATTTACTGTTAAACCAAAAAAATCAATCGAACTAAAACCAGGAGTATCTGCTACTAAACCATCGGCAACTTTGATTAATTCAACGTGTCTAGTAGTATGCTTACCACGACCTAATGATGTAGAAATTTCATTCGTTGCCAAATCCAATCCCGGCAATAATTGATTTAATAAAGTAGATTTTCCAGCACCAGACTGACCGGCCAAAACAGTTAATTTTCCTGGTAAATAAGCTTGAACTTGTTGTAAGGCTTGATTAATATCCTCGCCAACAATCACTGGATAACCAATTGTTTGATAACAAACTTTAATTTCATCAATCAATTGTTTATTGTCTAATAAATCAGCTTTACTTAAATAAATGATTGCATCGATGCCCTTTTGTTCCAAATTTACCAAAAAACGATCTAATAAGTTATAAGAAAAATCAGGCGCTACTAAACTGCTCACCACTATTACTTGATCTACATTTGCTACCGGTGGACGAATTAATTCATTTTTTCTAGGTAATACTTCTAGAATATAACCATCCTGTAGGCTACTACTCTCAAATGAAACATTATCGCCAACCAAAGGGATAATATTCTTTTTTCTAAAATTTCCTCTAGCTCTAGTTTGGTAGATCTGGTTGTCTACTTCAATATAATAAAAACCACTTAATGCTTTAATTAATTGGCCTTGCAACGATTCTCCTCCTTTAATGTTCAATTACACATACATAACCATATTTTAGCATATTTTTTATCGAAAAAATGGCTAATTAATAAAAAAAGAGTCCTTGAAATAGGACTCCAAATAAAAAAATCGGGAAGACAGGATTCGAACCTGCGACCCCTTGGTCCCAAACCAAGTGCTCTACCAAGCTGAGCTACTTCCCGATAATATATAAAAAGACTACGCGCCCAAGAGGAGTCGAACCCCTAACCTTTTGATCCGTAGTCAAACACTCTATCCAATTGAGCTATGGGCGCAATTACTAATGCCGAGGACCGGAATCGAACCGGTACGGTGATCACTCACCGCAGGATTTTAAGTCCTGTGCGTCTGCCAGTTCCGCCACCCCGGCATATTAGTAAAGCGGAAAACGGGTTTCGAACCCGCGACCCCCACCTTGGCAAGGTGGTGCTCTACCACTGAGCTATTTCCGCGTGTTTATGATGCCGGCTAAAGGACTTGAACCCTCGACCCTCTGATTACAAATCAGATGCTCTACCAACTGAG
>DYWZ01000032.1 GCA_020742395.1 Enterococcus columbae | reverse complement strand
AGTGGTTGCTCCATTAATTTCGCTCTTCTTATTGTTAAGAGCATCATCGATGGCCTTATTAGCATCATTTTGACTATCAGTCAAACTAGGCACTTTCACTGCACCAATTGCATTAATACCCTTAGTTTGTTGCAACCTACTGTTTGCTGAATTATCGGCTGTGGTTGCTGCCTTTACAGAATGATCTGTAAAGTTAATTCCAAAAATGGTTACTCCTAATAATACCGAAGCCACACCAACGTTAAGCTTACGTAAACTATAACGCGGTGTCCGCTTAGTTTCTAAAAATTCAGGTCGCTTCATCATTATTTTTACCTCCCAAATTTAATAACTAGTGGTGTATTGCAGTACACCAGAACAATAGCTCTACCGTTAAGCTATCAGCCTATAAGCTATCAGCCTAATTGTTGAGTATAATATTTCTTCAATCTGGTAATATTATAGCACAGTTTAGCGACTTTGACTACCGCTTGGCTCTCGAGTCGGGCGGTTTTTCTGTTTGCAGTTAACTTATCAGATAGTAAAAGAAACTAACCGCAAAGGCTAATCTCTTTTCAAACACTAAAATTATTCAAGTTCGCGATTGAGAGTAGTGAGACGCAATCTCACTGCTCTCTTTTCATATATTGTGGTACTAGAAATAATGTTTCCCGAAATGTCAATTTAAATTAGAAAAAAGTTGAGAGCTGTTTATCGGTGACATGACTTAAGAATTCTTCAAGTGGTGTGTGGTAATTAAGTGACTTTCGTGGAATATTGTTTCTTCGATGCATTAGTTGAGTAATTAGTTCATCTGGTAAATTACGAAAGTCTAAGCGTTTACTGAGACCATCACGGCGTAAAATACCATTATTATTCTCATTCAATCCCCGTTGATTAGGCGCTCCAACCTCCGCAAAGTAAGTGTGAAGATCATGCTTATTGGCAATCTCACGCCAGCCGGCAAACTCTTTACCATTATCAAAAGTGATTGACTTAACAAAATGACGAGGCATTCTAGAAAGCCGTTTATCTAAGTGGTAATTGATTGCTTCATCCGTCTTACGATGAACATTAAGGACGATCATCACTTTAGATTGTCGCTCAACTAGCGTCATTACCGCACCATGATGGGCTTTCCCTTGCACTGTATCTGCTTCAAAGTGGCCAAATTCGTGTTGGTAGTGAGGGGAATCTTGATATCGCTGGTAAATACTACGACCGAGATGCCCCGCCTTACCACGACGTTCGACATAGCCATTTGAGTGTTGTTTCCCCTTCATCGGTAATTGGAGGACATTGAAATTATATTGTTCGCGAGCAAACATTCGATAAAGGGTTCGCCTACTACAGCTAATTGTTCGTTCTACCCGGCCAACGATCGTATCCGGCGTCCAGCCAACTTTAACCTGCTCATTGATATAGCTAATCTCGTTTTTGGACAGCTGAGTACGCTTACGGCCACAACGTTGCTTATTACGTTGGTAGGCTTTAAGATATTGTTCAATTGTTTTACCAGTATCCAGGAAACGGTAAATACGGTAAATCGTTTCCTGGCTTCGTTTAAGCAGTTTAGCAGCCTGGTAAGCTTTTGTATCTTGATACCAAAAATCAGCTATGAGGGTTAATTCACGTGTGGTAAGATGTTTATAGGTCATTTGTGATTGCCTTTCTTTTGATTAGGGATACTCAAAAGTCTATCACAAATGGCTTTTTTATTTTTCTAACTTAATTTTACAAACGGTGTTCAGAAACATGATTTAAAGCACGAAAAAAGCGGCAAGTAGCATTCAAAACTACTTGTCGCTATTTAATTACACAACTGGATAAGATTGGGGCATTCCCCAATAAGAACGTTTTTTAATCATCCTCACATTCCGCTTATAATCAGCGATTTCAAGGGTCTACTTTTTACGCAGTTTTTGAATTGTAAATTCGCCAGCAACAAAAAAGAAACAAAAAATGCCCCACTTATCAAATGATGATAAGTAGGACAACAGTCACTTACTTTTCAATAAAAGTAAGCAAAAATATCTAAATAGTCTCTATAAGCTAGCGTTTGGTATCTAATTAGAACCATAAGGTACCTTTCGACTACTATTTTGGTAGGGAACAACCCGATTTTTGCTTATTTTTGAATTAGTATGGTTCCGACAAATGCCGTCATATTGGGATTCCTTCTCCTAGCGCAATAGTCGAATTATTCGTACTCAAGGGATAATGCCCTAAAAGAAACCCCGTTAAAACGGGGCTTTTAGCTATTGCAAATTAACTTTGGTAGGATTTTGGTAGGGAACCTTATTTTACAGAATGAATATTTTGATTTCCAGTAAAATTAAGTTGGTTTTTTGTTGCTGACTTAAAATTAATATTTCCTTCCATTTTGTCCGCAATAGTTTCATCATTACGAGGCCAAAGATGCGCATAATACTTTAACGTAATCTCAGGGCTTGAATGCCCCAAGCGCCTGGAAATTGTCAAAACATCCGCATTGAATTCATTAATCAAATAGCTGACACTACTATGCCGTAATCCCTTCGCTTGAATGGGTTTAACACCTGCTAATTTAGCAAACCTCTTTACAATTAATGGTATTGTTGTCCGGCTCATTGGTGTATCATCATACGACATAATGAAATTATGCACACCATGTTTTTCCTGGTCTTTCTTCCAATTTTTAAGAATCCGAATAGTATCGTTATCCAATGATATTGTACGAATTCCGTTAATTGTTTTAGTATACGGCTTAAGTTCATAATCGTTTTTATTCTTCATCTCTAACGTCTTATGAATTTTCAGTCTGTGGTGTTCAAAGTCTATATCATCATATGTTAATGCCAATCCCTCACTCACACGCATGCCACATGTAAAGTATAAGTACAGGATAACAAAGCACATATGTTGATAGTAATCTTTGGTGTAAATTACTGACAAAACCTTTTCAAATTCTGATTTTGTCCAAAAAGCTACAGTACTTTTTCCTTTGTTAATGGTCTTCGTCCTACGCGATGGATTTTTAATTAAAAAATCCATCCGAACAGCGTAATCCAAGGTATTACGGAACATACAATAAATTAAACTCGCAAAGCCTTGAGAATAACCACTTTTACCTAGAAGAAACACCCGAAACTTTTCGCAATCAGTAGCCCTAATATCTCGTAGCTTTTTAGCACCAAACCACTTTTTTAAGTGCTTAAAAGTGCTTTGGCGACTTTTGAATGTACTATTCTCAACATCAGACTTATAAGATGGAATATAGAAATCATCTAAGAAGTCATCATATGTCAAACTATAATTAGCAAAGCCATTTCTTTCTTGGTACTCATTCTTTATTCTGACGGCTTCTTTATACGCCTCATGCGCAGAAGCAAATTTATTATGTTGAGCATCACGTCGTCCTTTTTTCTGAATTCTTCGACCAGTTATTAGGTCATGACCTAGTTCGACTAAGTAATAATACTGGCCTTTGTTATCAAGATAAACATTAGGATATTTAGTTTTAGCCATCTTGATCACTGTCTTCATATAAATGAAACCCAATAATATTTTCAACGGCCCTAGTCGGAACTACCCCAATTCGTTTCCCATTATAAAGAGCAAAGCCTTTATTAACAAGTTCAATTTTGGCATGATGAATAATATCGCGAGCCTGATGTTCCTTGAAGCCGATTGACATTAAATCTTTATAATTAACGGTTTGCTTTCCCATTTATGCGATGCTCCTTTCTTTTAGAAATAAATCATGAGACAATACTAGTAATATCAATTTATATAATTGGTTGATTGTATTTAGGGCTCTGTATTACTTTGGTCGGTTGCAGTGCTCTTTTTATTATATGCATTGGTATTACACCAATCGTCATACCGATCAACTATTTCTTGTTTATACATCTTTGAGTCAGGGTATTTATCATGATTTACTTCCATGACATACCCTACTCTTAGATATTCACTGGCAGGAACTGGATAGCGCTTATCAATTAGTGGTTTTATAATTTTAAATTTAGACGGATTCATCAATCGGTCCAAAGATTCAAAGTATTCACCAACATATCGGGCATTAAATTGTATCATCTCACCAGCAACCAATTGACCTAACTTAGCTATCTTGTTGGTATAGCTGATACAAGTCTTCTCTCCAGCATATTCAAAAAGCCCCGTATCAGTGTTTTGGTAATTAATATTTGAAAGCATAATCATGGGTTTCCAAATATAATGTTCCTCATTTGTTGACCATACGCTATCCAAACAATAACCTTGAACTATTGCACGAAACGTGAATCGTTGGTTGAAATTTGAAAGATTTAATTTCATTGCTTTGCTCCTTTTTTAATATACTTTTTTAATTCCGATAGCATCACCATACATATGTGCTAAAGCATCAATACGTTTTTCAGGTGGCAAATTGTAAAATGCATCATATTCATTCTTGCTTACCGCAAATTTAGAACACATTGATTTAATTTCATTTCTTGTAATATAGGCATTAGACTTACCATCCCATAATTCACCCAACTTTCCATATAACTCATCAGTTTTATAACGGATTTTAAATGTCTTAACAGTAATATCGGGTTCCGAATCACGGAATACATGTCCCAGATAATAGTGCAATTTCATCATTTCAGTAATTGCTTCATTCAATTTGTATAAGTTTGAATTCATAATTAAAGGTCTCCTTTTTAAATTAGATTAGATTCGTGTAGCAAAACATAGTTGGGTAATACCTTAACGTGATTCTTTTGAATCCGACGAATAGTTGCACTAAATGACTGTAACTGCGGAAGTTCACGTTCTTCGGTTCCGCGCATATATACCCAACCATGGTCATGAAATATTTGGATTATTAATCCGTAAGAATTTTTAATATCAAGATTATTTCGTGCTACATAGAAAGACCAGTTGCGGTAGACTTCTGTCCCTCTATGCAAGTAACTATCACCTTTCTTATCCTTTTTATTAACCTTCCAAAACTTCATAGGCTTATATCCTTTTTGAAGTTCGGTAAAGAATCGCAGAAAGAAAGGCGCATATTCGGCCGAGTACCAAACGCCATATTTTAAAACATCACGTCCTGGTTGCCATAATCGATTAAATTCGTCTTCTGAGTTATACGGTCTAGTTTCCCAGTACACAAACTGTCCCGATTGATGGTAGTTGATTGGTACTTGAGCCATATCAAATGAGAAATATAAATCTGTCGTTTGATTCCACGAGGTTTGTAAATGTTGGAATTTTTCCTCGTGTCGCATCGCCGTAATTCCAGTAATTTGATGGTTGACAACGTTAATTGTGGAACGTCCTTGATCAAGATACTTATTAAAGACTTGTTTAGGCGTAATTTTAGTTAATCCAACCATTGCACTTAACTGATTATCACGACTAAAAGTTAATCGAGTTCGTAAGTTCGCTGTTTCCTGGTCGGTACCGTCTTTTCTTTTAATGTATTTACCATCAAAATAGTTATGAACCATATCGTGATACCAAGGATTTTCTTTAGCCGTAATTTGGTCCATTGATTGAATAATTTCATCAATTTTTAGTGGCTTTTTGGTCCACGTTAGACAACCATCCGTTACATTGTTAAGAAATACTGCCTTAGGGTCAATTTTCCAAATTGCTCGTTGCAAGGTAATAATGTGTAACCGCGTAATAGACGTAAATTGGATAGCCTTTAGCGGATTAGTAATTCTACTAAACGGTACATAATACGGACGACCGTTGTTATAGTCGGGGCTGGTTTTCTTTTTCAATCCCTCAGCTGTTACCCCGTAGCACTGGTTCACAACGTTCTTGTTCATCTTGTCTTCGGGACTACCATGCACACACTGTTCTCGACGCTTTTGAAAAATGTCCTGAATATGACCTTCTTGACTTATCCCGTCAAGAGTTCCTAGAATAATTCGCGATTGTCTAACAAAACTCAATCGATGTGTAAAGACTTTTGCCCCGCAAGACCATGCTGTATAAGCATCAGTATAAGATAAAGTTACTTCATGAATTTTCCTAAAATAACGTGGACCTTCATTAACATTTTTAGGCGTTATCACAAATCCTTTGTAGTCTGAGGGATATTCAATATCAAAAATCCCCACACCAACCGTATAAGGACCGTTTATTTTTTCGGCAGCCTTCACAATACGACTAAACTGATTTGCTGCTAAATTGTGAAATTCCTTGAACTTTACAGCACCCAGGCCTGGTGCTATATCAGGAAGTAAATGTCCAGCTTCAGAATAAGCAGAACTAATATCCCAATCTCGCTTTTCTCCACCTTGAGGAATAATACCGGTGTAGATCACAATGTTATATCCACCGTTATAAGCATTAACAGCGTCATTAAACATTCTGTTTAAGGGAACGTCTATTTTGTTAGTCATATCATGAACTAGATGTTTATGACTCTTATCAGAACTTATATCAGTCCTAGGGAAGCAATAACCTTTACGAATCTTGTCAAAATCAAGATGTTCATTCAACCATCTTTTCAGGTCGTCTGAGGTTGGGTTGGCATGTAATTCATTGAAATGATAGTCACGAACTACTTTTCCCTTTTCGGTCTTGATTTCTGGTTTGCAAATGGTTCTTAAGAAACTTTCAAAATCTTTATCATTGTTTGTTCGTTGCTTCAATTGGCTAAGTAATTTAACTACTTCATCGACAATCCAATCGGAAGATTTCGCATTTTGACAACCAATGATGGAACCAACAATACTACCTAAGCTTGGTTTAAGTTGCAGTGGTTTAAAGTCGCCGAATCCATCATCAGTTAACTGCTTTTGAAACTGCAAAATGAAAGTTCCATATAGGGCAGTCACCACCACATCTTCTAAAGCATAATTTACAAAATCAGACTGACGATTTTCCCATAATTTTGTCATATGTGCCTTATAGTAACCTTTAGGGCAGCCATCTTGTTGGTCCCATTTTTCAGTATCAATCTTAGGGACACCGATTAGTTTACCTAGTCCAGCTAAATTCTCTTTTCCAGGTGCTAACTTAGTCATATCACGGATTACCAACTTATCATTTTTAGTAATACTTACAGCATTACGGTTTTCATCTGAGATACGCAATTTAAGAGGTTGGCTAGTAAAAACCGTATTACTATGAATAGCAACAATTTTGCTAGTATCTTTCTTACTTTTGGTATTTTCAGTTAGAATCTTTTCGTAATCCTGAAAAACACTAAGGTCAACGCCACCCCAAAAAGTCCAAAGTTCAATAGTTAATTTCTTAAGTTCCCTAACTTCTTTATATTTACCAATCTTCCATAAATATTTTTTGAGTAGTTTTATTACATCACTAAAACGAAAGGCCGAATCATCAGGGTCACGTTTCATAAAATATAAAGTTGGACTACGATTTCGATAGTTAAACCCAAGCTGAATTGAAATAATATCTTTAAGGCGACGTTGATTAACATTTATTAATTCACCACCAATTGAAATATTATTTCGACTTCCCGATTGATATTCAGAATCAAAAGCAACAATAACTTTATTGATATCCTCACCAGGTAAAGTCCAATTACTAAAAGGTTTTTCCTTAATAAACATGTAGTATTCTCCTTTTATAAAAAACAAAAAGTCGCTTAACTAGCAAGAATTTGCTAATCTAGCGACTTAATATAGAAATATATAATTAAATATAAATACCAGTTAAAGCTAACTAATATTCACATAAATATAGATAAGCACAACTTTGTTGTGCTATACGGAGTAAACAGAATAGCCGTATAAATATTGAAATGGACATAAGTTCAATACGT
>DYWZ01000031.1 GCA_020742395.1 Enterococcus columbae | reverse complement strand
TCATTAGCTTTTCTTTTAAAAGTTGTTTCACTTGATAAAATTTGTTGCTTGACTAATTGTTGAGTTAACGTAGAGCCACCGCCCCCAGACCCACCGATAGCTTCTGATAAAAGTGCACGCAATACCGCTTTAGGTACTACTCCGTGATGCTTATAAAAATACTCATCTTCAGTAGCTACAATGGCTTTTTTTAGCCAAGGAGATATTTGTGCAGAATCGACATTGGTTCGGCGTAAATCGGAACGAATATCAGCAATAGGTGTACCATTTGCATAGAGCAATTTGGAAGTTTGGGTAATATCGCCTAAATCTTGTTGCAATTCTACCTTAGTGGGTATTTTTGTATCTTCAACTAAAAAGGCAAAATAGCCCATGCCAATTCCTAATCCTAAAGCAGTAAAAAGAACCAGAAAAGACATGAATACAAGAAACAAAGCTTGAATAACTCGAACCGAAATATTGAAAAATAGATATTTATCTATTTTATTTTTGGGCGTTTCCTTTGAATGATGGCTAGTGTTTTTGTCAGTCACAAAATCACCTCTTGATTATTTATCTTGTTGTATTATAGCAAAGTTTCTATAAAATAGGTAGTGTCTTGGTCTACTAGCGAAAGCGTGTTTTTTTAATAAGTTCTTAGGAAAAACTTTCCTTCATAGATATTTTCAGTTATGATAGGAATGTATATTTTTTAAAGGAGGAAGAAAAATGTCATCAGACCTATTTCAAGAGTTAAAGGAAAGAGGCTTAGTTTATCAAACGACTGATGAAGAAGCCTTAGTGAAACATTTAAATGAAGAGTCTGTCAAATTATATGTTGGTTTTGATCCAACTGCCGACAGTTTACATATTGGTCATTTGTTGCCAATTTTAATGTTACGACGTTTCCAACAACATGGACATGTGCCAATTGCTTTAGTTGGTGGAGGAACTGGAATGATTGGGGATCCTTCATTTAAAGATCAAGAACGTCAATTAAATACTTTAGATACTGTAAAAAATTGGTCACAAAGTATTAAAAACCAATTATCACGTTTTATCGATTTTGAAAACAAAGAAAATCCAGCGGTTATTGCCAATAACTATGATTGGTTTGGCAATATGAGTATGATTGATTTTCTACGTGATGTAGGGAAAAACTTTACAATTAATTATATGATGAGCAAAGAAAGTGTGAAACGTCGTATTGAAACAGGAATTTCATACACTGAGTTTGCTTATCAGTTATTACAAGCTTATGATTTTCTAAAATTATATGATAATTATGGGTGCTTATTACAATTAGGTGGTAGTGACCAATGGGGGAATATCACTTCTGGTATCGAATTGTTACGTCGAGAACGCGAAGTACAATCCTTTGCTTTGACAATGCCTTTAATTACTAAGGCTGATGGAACGAAATTTGGTAAATCAGAAGGAAATGCGGTGTGGTTAGATCCGGAAAAGACCACTCCTTATGAATTTTATCAATTTTGGATTAACACTGATGATCGTGATGTCATTAAATTCTTGAAATACTTTACTTTCTTGAGTCTTGATGAGATTGCAGCCATCGAAAAAGAATTTTTAGCAGCACCTGAAAGTCGAGTAGCTCAAAAAGCTTTAGCTAAAGAAGTAACGACTTTAGTTCATGGTCAAGAAGCTTATGAACAAGCGGTGCATATTTCACAAGCACTATTTAGTGGCGAAATCGCAGCGCTAAGTTTAGCTGAAATTAAACAAGGCTTTAAAGGCGTGCCAAGTTATACGGTTGCTCCAGATGCTGATATGAAATTATTAGAATTATTGGTTGCATCTAAAATAGTTACTTCCAAACGTCAAGCCAGAGAAGATTTGCAAAATGGTGCCATTTATATCAATGGGCAACGCATACAAGATGTGGACTATATCTTGAGTGATGCTGATAAAATTGGTGAAGAAGTTTGCGTGTTAAGACGTGGTAAGAAAAAATATTTTTTATTGCAATTTACTAAATAATTAAATTTAAGAGGCTATAACCAATTCTTTTGGTTATGGTCTCTTGTTCAATTTGAAAGAAGGCAACAAATGGAAAATATTTTTATTCAATCTAGTGGTTTGTTAGCCATTATTATTTTAGGGTATTTGATGAAGCGCTTAAATTTATTATCTAAAAAAGATGGTGATCGGTTATCTATTATTATCGTGTATTTAACCTTACCGGCAGCCATTATTGTTAATTTATGGCATTTAGTGATTCATCAAAATTTACTTCGTCTGATTCTTTTAGGAATCGTTTGGTCAATTTTGCAAATATTTCTGGCATTTTTTATTAGTATGAAAAAAGATAGGATAAAACAGAAATTATTGATGTATTGTGGCTCGGGCTTTAATATTGGTAATTTTTTAATTCCGTTTATCCAAAGTGTGAATCCAAGCTTAGTACCTTTTATTTCAATGTTTGATATTGGTAATAGTATTATGCTAACCGGAGGATCACCTGCTATTATTGAACGTTTAACTAGTCGACAAGTGAGTTTTTCTTTACGTCAGTTAATTGTTAATTTATTAAAGTCAGTGCCCTTTTTATGCTATCTAGTGATGCTTATTTTTAGAAGTACATCCATATCTTTGCCAGAAAGTTTATACATAATCTTAACGCCAATTGCTAATGCAAATATTTTTCTATCGATGTTTATGATTGGCTTGTATTTAGATTTACGCATCCCTTTTGCGGATATGAAAAGTATTTTACAATTATATGCTCTACGTTTTGGCGTGGGTAGTTTATTAGTTCTTATTTTTATGTTTAGTCCGTTAAATAGATCATTGCAGTTGATTTTTAGTTTACTTGCAGTATCACCTATTCCATTATTTGGGGTAATCAATGCCGTATTATCTGGAGTTAAAGAAGAATTGGTGGGCTTTGCTTCTTCGTTGAGTTTTATTGTGAGCCTATTTTTGATGACACTCATTATGCTTATTTTTTAGTTTTGCTCTAGGTTATCATTTGCAAAAAATTATTCATTGCAGTTATAATAAATTCAAGAGAAATCGTACGTACATTACTCGATTGTTTGTTACTTTAGTCATATGGTTAGTTGTCAGGTATTTGATAGAAAGGACGAATATATATGGTAAAAAAAGTTGCAGTTATTACATTTGATCAGTCAAGTACTGCGTATGAAGCATTTTCTAAAATTAAAAATTCACAAGGAGCTGCCTATGCAATTAAGCAATTTGCTGTTGTCGAAAAAAATGAGGCAGGAACTCGTTTTACAATTAAAGATTATCTTGATTTAGAAACCCAAAATAAAGTATTCACTGATGGTTTTATCGGCATGATTATCGGCATTTTAGGTGGGCCATTAGGTATTTTATTTGGTTGGATTATCGGTGATTTAGTTGGCATGGGTCGTTCGGCTGCTTCTCAAAAGAAAACTAGAACGATTTTTGATGAAATCTCAGATCGTATTCAAGCTGGTCAAACAGGCTTGTTAATCTATTTTGAAGAAGGCGATGAAGAATTATTAGATACCATTGTTAAAACGCAATTACATGGTGAAATTACCCGTTTTGATTATCAAGAAGTCAAAGAACAAGTTGAAGAAATGAAAAAAGAACACGATAAAGCTAAAAAAGAATTAAACGCTTAAGTGATTGATTAGGTGTTTTTGTTAAAATTTCACGCGCTCTAACCTCCTTTTTATATTCCTCAAATAAATAAGCATTGCATCATCACAAAAGGGGGTATCCCAAAGATATTCTAGTAGAAATTCCCAAATTATCACATATGTTTTTTTAAAGTTTTGTTATGCACAGATAAAAATCCGAATGTTCAACATGGTTTTTATTTAATCATGCTTGAATATTCGGATTGTTTTTTTACAATTTATATAAAAATATTTTTTGTAAGTGAAAAATCAAATTTAGCGCAAGTTACTTGCTTTTTTTTAGCTTTTAACAGATATTAAAGAATGAATCTATCTGAATTTTTAAGGAGGAAAATGATGTTAATCGGTTCACACGTGTCGATGAGTGGCAAGGATATGTTTTTAGGCTCAGTTAAAGAAGCATTGTCTTATCAAGCTTCTACATTTATGATTTATACCGGTGCACCACAAAATACCCGACGTAAAGCGATTAGTGAAATGAAAATTGCTGAAGGTAAGGCATTGATGGCAGAAAATGGCTTAGATACGTTGGTCGTACATGCACCATATATTATTAACTTAGGTAATACAATTAAGTTAGAAAATTTTGGTTTTGCGATTGAATTTTTAAGAGCAGAGATTGAACGGGCACAAGCATTAGGAGCTAAACAAATTACCATGCATCCAGGAGCTCATGTCGGGGCCGGAGTTGACGCTGGTTTAGCAAAAATTATTGAAGGCTTAAATGAAGTATTGACTAAAGATCAAACCGCGCAAATTGCTTTAGAAACAATGGCCGGTAAAGGAACGGAACTAGGTAGAACTTTTGAAGAATTGGCTAGAATCATTGATGGTGTAAAGCTTAATGAAAAATTATCAGTTACTTTTGATACTTGTCATACACATGATGCCGGTTATGCGGTGAAAGATGATTTTGATGGTGTTTTAAATGAATTTGATCATATTATTGGTTTGGATCGTTTAAAGGTGCTTCACCTAAATGATTCTAAAAATGTCCAAGGTGCTAGAAAGGACCGTCATGAAAATATTGGTTTTGGTATGATTGGTTTTGAGGCATTAAATAAAATTGCCCATCATCCACAATTAGTGGACATTCCTAAAATTTTGGAAACACCTTATGTTGGTAAAGAAAAGAAAACGGCACAAGCACCGTATGGACGTGAAATTGCTATGCTTAGAAATCAGCAGTTTGATGATGCTCTTTTTAATGATTGGCTTGAAAATTAAAGAAAGTAACCTATGTATCCATAAGTTTATGTTTCTTTTTTGCTCGTTTTTTAGTACAATATAAAACTGAGAGTAATTAAGAGAAAGGAAGAAAAAAATGGTATCTACAGGTATTTTAGTATTATGCATTGTTGTAGCATTAGCTGTCGGCGCAGTTGGTGGCTTTTTCTTAGCACGTAAATACATGCAAGACTATCTAAAACAAAATCCTCCAATTAATGAAGAAATGTTACGTACAATGATGGCACAGATGGGTCAAAAACCTTCTGAAAAGAAAGTACGTCAAATGATGCAACAAATGAAAAACCAAATGAAATAGTTGTATTTTATGGTTAGATTTAGTCGGTATAGCATGTGGTCCCTGTTTAAAAAGGCGTGCTATATCGATTTTTGTTTTATTTAATACTTGGTTGATATAAAAAGAAATTTTGGAGGTAAATATGGCAATTTTTAAAAAACTTTGGTGGTTTTTTAAACGCGAAAAGAAACGTTATTTGTTAGGGATTACTGCCTTAATCATAGTTGCTTTAGCACAATTATTGCCACCTTGGGTTATTGGTAAAGTAATTGATGAGATTGCAAGTAAGCAAATACATATTCAAAAAATTCTCTTTTACATATTTTTATTGGTTTTATCGGCGATTATTCAATATAGTTTTCGCTATATTTGGCGAACCAATATTTGGGGAAGTGCAGCTAGACTTGAAAAGACTTTAAGAGAACGTTTATTTGATCATTTTACATTAATGGATCAGATCTTTTATCATAAATATCGCACAGGTGATTTGATGGCCTATGCTACGCAAAATTTAACAGCCATTCAAAATGTAGCGGGGTCAGGTATCTTAACTTTTATCGATTCATTTATTACCGGAAGTATTACCATCATTGCTATGATGATTTTTGTGGATATTCGTTTGACCATTTTAGCTTTATTGCCCTTACCGTTATTATCATTGATGGCTAAAGTTTTAGGAGATAAATTACACGATGCCTTTCGTAAAGCCCAAGATGCATTTTCTGATTTAAATGATAAAGTCCAAGAAAGTGTGACGGGGATTAAAGTAATTAAAACCTTTGGTCAAGAAAAAGAAGATGTAGTTGATTTCAAAGAAAAAGTGCAACGCGTCATTGAGAAAAATAAAAAAGTAGCATTATTTGATTCATTATACGACCCGTTAATTACATTAATTATTGGGTTAACTTATGTTGTCACCATTATTATCGGTGGTGGTTATGTGGTCAAAGGAGTAATCTCAATTGGTCAATTAGTTTCATTTATGAGCTATATTGGTATGTTAGTTTGGCCAATGTTTGCAGTTGGTCAATTATTTAATGTACTTGAGCGTGGGAACGCTAGTTATGATCGTGTTTTTGAATTATTTAAAGAAAAAAGCCATATCATTGAAAAGCAAACGGGGATCAATCAAAAGGCTAATGGTACATTAACTGTTGATATAGCTAGTTTTACCTATCCAGATGGGCAAGTTCCAGCATTAACGGATATTCATTTTGAATTATCTAGTGGTAAGACGTTAGGAATTGTTGGTAAAACCGGTTCAGGTAAAACAACTTTATTAAGTCTATTATTACGTACTTATGATCAATACCAAGGTCAGATTCATTTTGGCGATTATAATATTAAGGATTATCGTTTGGATGCCTATCTTTTGGCCATTGGTTATGTACCACAAGATCATTTTCTATTTTCAACAACGATTGCTGAAAATATTCGTTTTGCAAATCCTAATTATAGTGAAGAAAAAATGGTACAAGCTGCTAAGCAAGCAGCCATACATGAGGATATTTTACAGATGCCAGATGGTTATGAAACTTTAGTTGGCGAGCGTGGCATTTCGTTATCTGGTGGTCAAAAACAAAGAATTTCTATTGCCCGTGCCTTTATTACCGAACCTAATCTACTGATATTAGATGATGCATTGTCAGCAGTAGATGCTAAAACAGAAGAAGCGATTTTAGAACAAATTAGAACGAAAGAAAATCAGTCTTCAATGATTATTGTGGCCCACCGCTTAAGTAGTGTGATGCATGCGGATGAAATTATCGTATTAGAGGATGGTCGGATTGCTGAACGTGGCACGCATCAAGAATTATTAGCCAATCAAGCTTGGTATGCCAAAATGTGGCATAAACAACAGCTAGAAAATAATCTGGATGAAAGGGAGGGATTTTAGATGGAAGAAAAATCTGAATGGGCCAAATCTTTTAGCTTAAAAGAGCAAGCTGCTATTTTAAAAAGAACCTTTCAATTTGCCCGACCATTTGTAGGAACGTTTATTTTTGCTATTTTATTTTCGGTTGGCTTAGCCGTAATTAATGTTTATATGCCTCAAATCTTACAATATTTTATGGATCATTATTTACAAACAAAGTCAGCTACCATGCGTATTCTTTATTTTTTCGCAGGCCTATATTTTTTAGCCTCTATTATTAAAGCATTGGTATGGTTTGGTCAATGGTATTTATACTCGGTTGCTTCAATTAAGACTTTGAATCGTATTCGAGTAATCTTATTTGAAAAATTACATCAATTAGGGATTCGCTATTTTGACCAAACTCCAGCTGGATCGATTGTTTCAAGAGTGACTAATGATACGGAAACTTTATATGATTTTTGGAATGTTTTCTTAATGGTATTAACGGGACTATTGTCATTGGTTAGTTCGTTTATTGCAATGTATCATTTAAATCATACCATTGCTTTGGTTAACTTAGCTTTTTTACCCTTATTGATTTTAATTATTATCACTTATCAACGCCTTTCATCAAAAATTTATCGACAAATGCGCGAACGTCTAAGTGAGTTAAATACTAAGTTAAATGAATATATTTCAGGGATGCATATTATCCAACAGTTTCGCCAAGAAAAACGCTTAAAGGATAGCTTTGAAAAAACCAATACGAATTATTTGCATACACGTTATGCGATGATTAAGACGAATACTTTGTTATTAGCACCAATTATCAACTTTTTGTATGCAATCGGCTTAAGTATTAGTTTGACCATGTTTGGTTTTAAAGCAATGAATCAACCATTAGAAGTGGGAATGATTTATGCTTTTACGACTTATGTGCAAAATTTCTTTAGACCCATGACGCAAGTAATGGATTCTTTAAGTACGTATACAGATGGTTTAGTTGCCGCTAGTCGCATTTTAAAATTAATGGATGTTAATGAAACGATTCCTAAACAAACGGTAGATGAGACGGCTAAAATTACACACGGCAAGATTGAATTTAAAAATGTAAGTTTTTCTTATGATGGCAAGACGCAAGTATTAAAAGATATTAGTTTTGTAGCAGATGAAAATCAAACTGTGGCTTTAGTGGGACATACTGGTAGTGGGAAAAGTTCTATCATTAATGTTTTAATGCGTTTTTATGAATTTGCAGAAGGTCAAATTTTAATTGATGGACAAGATATACGTAGCTTTAGTTATCAAGAGTTACGTGAAAAGATTGGTTTAGTATTACAAGATCCTTTTATGTTCTATGGAACGATTGCAGATAATATACGATTACTTAATCCTGAAATTTCCGATGAACAGATTATCGAGGCTGCAAAATTTGTGCAAGCTGATCAATTCATTGAAGCTTTACCGGATGATTATCATGCAAAGGTAATTGAAAAAGGTGCTGCTTATTCCAGTGGTCAACGGCAATTATTATCTTTTGCTAGAACCATAGTAACCAATCCTAAGATTTTGATTTTAGATGAAGCAACAGCAAATATTGATACGGAAACGGAAAGTCATATTCAACAAGGCTTACAAAATATGCGTCAAAATCGTACGACGATTGCTATTGCGCATCGTTTATCAACAATTCGTGATGCAGATTTAATTTTGGTTTTAGATAAAGGTCGAATTGTTGAGCGAGGAAACCATGAAGAATTGATGGAAAAAAATGGTTTATATGCCCAAATGTATGCCTTACAAGCAAGTAGTGAAGAGGTTAATCAATAGTAAATTTGATCATAAAGCGAAAATTTAGCTTTGACTATCGAGAGTTCAGGCTGAATTTTCGCTTTATTTTGCTAGTTTGGTCGAAAGGAATCTTGATATTGTAAAGTAATGGCTGACTTTTCTTCTTGCATAATACTTGAACTACTTTGCCTTGTATCAATCATTTGTCCCATAGATAAGATATGTTTAAAATGACTGTCATAATTTAAAGAAAAATATAGACTATATAATACATCCATTAAATAGGCAATCGAAGTATTAATGGTAAAACTAGCAATTTTTGAATATAGTTTTTCACGAGTAGTTAAAAAAAGAGTACAATCACTATATTTTGATAACTGATTTTCACCAATACTTGTTAAGGCGATGATGGGCGTATTTTTTTTCTTTAACATCTTAGCGATATTTAAAATAGCCGTATTTTCACCGGTATAAGAAATCAAGATTGCGCAGGTCTCAGGGTTGGTATTATAGGCTTGATACATTGTTTCGCCGATGACATCAGACATTTCCACTGGACAATTCAACCGTTGCATTTTAAGCATAAAGTCTTTAGCTACCATCAAGTTGCCACTACTGCCAAAAATTTTAAATTGTTTGGTTTGCTTAAAAATTTTTTTGGCTTGCTTTAATTTTTGGGGTGTCAGTAAATCAAATGAATCCATAATAGTTGTACTTTCTAATTGTGCAATATTACTGGCAATAAGCATTTCACTATCATTAGCGGTAAATGGAATATTGGGATTAATCGTTTGAAAACGAGTTTTTAAATAGGTTTGTTCTTCGATAAAAACTTGTCTAAAACTTAGCCACCCATCAAACTCCATTTTTTTGGCCAAACGAATAAAAGTGGAAGGATGAACAAATAATTGCTTGGCTAATTGTTGAATAGAACATTGTGTTAATTCAAAAGGATGTTGCAACATAAAATTAATAATAGTAGTTTCTGCAGGGGATAATTTTGTTTGTTTGATTTTTTCGGTTAGTAACATAGTCAACAACCTTTCTATGATTGAATAAAGCGATTTTAAATACTATTTACAAAAAATGTAGCATTGAAAACGTATTTTGTAAATAATGTTGCGAAAAGTTCGCTAAGCATTGTGTTTTTATTTACAAATAGGATAATAAAAATGTAAATAATTAACAGAAAGTAGGAATGAAAATGGGTTTTAGACAAGATTTCTTATGGGGTGGCGCAACAGCAGCCAATCAATGTGAAGGCGGCTATAATGAGGGCGGTCGTGGTTTAGCCAATGTGGATGTTGTGCCAATTGGTCCTGATCGTTTTCCAGTGATTACCGGACAAATGAAGATGTTCGATTTTGATGATGAACATTTTTATCCCGCCAAAGTAGCGATTGATATGTATCATCGTTATAAGGAGGATATCGCTTTATTTGCTGAAATGGGCTTTAAGGTCTATCGCTTATCCATTGCTTGGAGTCGAATTTTTCCAAAGGGTGATGAGCTAGAACCAAATGAAGAGGGACTAAAATATTATGAAGATTTATTTAAAGAATGTAAAAAATATGGCATTGAACCCTTAGTGACCATCACCCATTTTGATTGTCCAATGCATTTAATCAAAGAATATGGTGCCTGGCGTAATCGTCAATTAGTTGAATTTTATGAACGTTTATGTACGGTAATTTTTAATCGTTATAAAGGATTGGTTAAATATTGGTTGACCTTTAATGAAATCAATATGATTTTACACGCACCATTTATGGGAGCTGGGTTATATTTTGAAGAAGGAGACAATCAAGAGCAGGTCAAATATCAAGCCGCTCATCATGAGTTAGTGGCTTCAGCTATTGCGACTAAGATTGCCCATGAAGTGGATCCTGAAAATAAAGTCGGCTGTATGTTAGCCGCGGGCGCTTACTATCCTTATACCTGTAAACCAGAAGATGTGTGGGAATCACGTAAATCAGATCGTGAAAATTACTTCTTTATCGATGTGCAAGCGCGTGGAAAATATCCGAATTATGTTTTAAAAGAATTAGAACGTAAAGGGGTTACCATTGAAATGCAGCCAGGTGATGAGGAGCTACTCAAAGCACATACAGTTGATTTTGTTTCGTTCTCTTATTATTCTACGCGCGTCGCTACTGCGGATGCATTAGAAGAAACGCAAGGAAACATTTTTGCTTCAGTTAAAAATCCATATCTTAAAGCCAGTGAATGGGGTTGGCAAATTGATCCATTAGGTTTACGGATTACCTTAAATGACATTTACGATCGCTATCAAAAGCCACTATTCATTGTTGAAAATGGCTTAGGTGCCGTCGATGTGCCGGATGAAGCTGGTTATGTAGCCGATGATTATCGCATTGAGTATTTAGCTAGTCATATTCAAGCAATGAAAGACGCAGTTGAATTGGATGGAGTTGATTTATTAGGTTATACTACTTGGGGCTGTATTGATTTAGTTTCAGCTGGTACCGGCGAAATGAAGAAGCGCTATGGCTTTATCTATGTTGATCGTGACAATGAAGGCAATGGTAGCTTAAAACGGACGAAGAAAAAATCATTTGACTGGTATAAAAAAGTGATTGCTTCAAATGGAGAAGATTTAGCGATGAATTAACCGACTAATAAAAAGAAAAACGGTGTGTTGACCCAAATTGGCTAACACACCGTATTTGCATTATTTTTAATTAAGTTTTGGCTTCGGTAATTACTTTTTCCTTCCATTTCCCCGCCTTCCAACGGCTAATCATCAAAATTGAACGTAAAGACTCGTCTAGGGCATAGGCAATCCAAACGCCGACTAAGCCTAAATTTAAGACAATTGCTAATAAATAAGAAAATGGCAGGCTAATTAACCATAAAACAATTAAGCTGCAGGTAAGTGGAAATTTTACATCGCCACTCGCATTTAAAGAACCGACTAAAGTCATATTGACTGCTCGAGCAGCTTCTAAAATAATCTCAACTAAGAATACCCAACGTGCAATTTCAATAATTTCTTGGTTTTGCGTAAATATGTGCATAATCGGCTCTATTGCTAAATATGTAATAATGCAGATAGTCGTTGAAATGATTACACCTTGAATTGTCGAACGCATGCCACGTGTATATGCCCGCTCAAATTGATGGGCACCAACATTACGGCCAATCATGATTTGATTTCCTTGACTTAGAGCGGCTGCAGTTAAAAAGACAAACTGTGTAATGGCAGCAACATAGGATTTAGCAATCAAGACATTGGCTCCTAATGAAGCAACAATCATTGTAACTACTACTTGAGAGCCTTGATAGGAAACTGATTCACCTGATGAGGGCAATCCTAACTTTAGGATTTGTTTCAAAAATGTTCCGGAAATCTTGTGGAATCGAAAACTAGTGAGCGAAAAGCGCACATATTTTTTGAGTAAATTTGCAGCAATTATGCCAGCACAAAAATTACCCAAAATAGCGGATAGTGCTAGCCCCTTTACTCCTAAACTTGGTAAGCCAAAAGGTTGATATAAGGCAATATAATTGCCGAAAACGGCTAAAATACTTGCTGCCATAGGAATCATTAGCGCTTGTTTGGTAAAACCATGTGTTCGTAAACAAGCAATCATAATGGCATTGATGGCTGAAATAAAAATCCCTCCACCATAAATCCGAATATAAGGCACACCAATTTTAATTATGTGTTTAGGCAAATTCATAAATGCTAATAACTGATGTGGAAATAGTGCAAAACAAATACTTAATAAACTACCAATGATCAGTGCCCCAAATAGTGCCGTTTGGATGACAGTAGGGATATCCTTTTGCCGTTTGGCACCAATAAATTGTGCGATGACAATTTGTGTACCAATGGTCACAAATCCGTAGATATTAACTGAAAGGCTTAGTAATTGGTTTGTAGCGCTTACAGAAGCGACAGCTAATTCATTGTAATGAGAAATCATCCAGACATTGATATTACCAATGATAACAACCATCAATAATTCGACAAAAATGGGCCAACTTAAAAAGAATAATTCTTTATCTGAGTGATTAAAAAAAGTAATTTTACTTGTCAAACGAAGGCACCTCCTATAATATGAGTTATAGCTTAAAGTGTGTAAGTGATAATGTAAGAGTGATTATACTACTTTTAATCATTGAGTAAAAGAGAATAGAGGCGATTATTTAAATGAATTATGATGTTATTATCATTGGTGCTGGTCCTGCAGGGATGACAGCAGCTTTATATACAGCAAGAGCAAATTTAAAAACACTATTACTTGAAAGAGGGATTCCAGGTGGACAAATGAATAATACGGCTGAAGTGGAGAATTATCCTGGTTACGATTCAATTTTAGGTCCTGATTTAGCTTTAAAGATGTATGATGGTATTACCCGTTTTGGTGTTGAACATGGCTATGGAAATGTAATTGGGATTGAAGTAGCTGGTGCATATAAAAAAGTAATTACAGATGATGATAGCTTTTTGGCTAAAACAGTAATTATTGCAACAGGTTGTGAACATCGTAAATTAGGGGTTGAAGGTGAAGAAACCTACTCTGGTCGTGGTGTATCTTACTGCGCAGTTTGTGATGGTGCCTTTTTCAAAAATAAAAAATTAATTGTAGTCGGTGGTGGGGATTCAGCGGTTGAAGAAGCAATTTATCTAACGCAATTTGCTTCTGAAGTTAAAATCGTTCATCGTCGCGATGCGTTACGTGCCCAAAAAATTATTCAAGATCGTGCTTTTGCTAATGAAAAGATTTCTTTTATTTGGGATAGCGTAGTCGAAGAAATCAAAGGAAATGAGCAAGTCGTAACAGGCGTTCAAATTAAAAATGTCAAAACAGGTGAAAAAGTTTTAGAAGACTGCGATGGTGTCTTTATTTATGTCGGATTAGATCCATTAACCGAGCCATTTGTAGCTGCTAATATTACTGATGAAGCTGGTTGGATTATCACCAATGAACGGATGGAAACAGCAATTCCTGGCGTTTTTGCCTGTGGAGATGCTCGTCAAAAAGAATTACGTCAAATTACAACAGCCGTTGGTGACGGTGGGGTTGCCGGTCAAAATGCTTATCAATATATTGAAAGTCACCAAGCTGATTTTGAAAGTATTGCGAATTAAATCATTCTAGTTAATGCGAGTAGTCTTATTGGTATGAAATAGACTGCTCGTTTTTATATCTAAACAATTTACAAGCTGAATCTATTTTTATAATCATTCTTTTCTAAAATAATCAAGCGAAACTTTTGTAATTTTACTATGATTCACATTCTAAAAATGTTATACTATCCGTGAGATATTTCTCAATTTAAGAACAGTCTTTAATTTTTTGAAAGAGGTGTTTTGTATGTCTTGGGAACAAGTCTATCAACAGTGGAAAGAAAAACAGGATTTAGAATCACATTTAAGTCAAGAATTAGTGGCTCTAGCAGAAGATAAAGTAGCATTAAAAGATGCTTTTTATGCTCCGTTAGAATTTGGAACTGCTGGAATGAGAGGAATTTTAGGTCCTGGTATCAATCGGATGAATATCTATACAATTCGTCAAGCGACTGAAGGCTTAGCACGATTTATGAATACACAAGATCCAGAAACTAAACGTCGTGGCGTTGCAATTGCTTATGATTGTCGACACTTTTCACCTGAATTTGCGATGGAAGCTGCCAAAACATTAGCAAAACACAACATTCCATCTTATGTCTTTGAAAGTTTACGACCAACTCCAGAATTATCTTTTGCAGTAAGATATTTGAAAGCATTTACGGGAATTATGATTACCGCTTCACATAATCCAGCTAATTACAATGGTTATAAAGTTTATGGTGAAGATGGCGGACAAATGCCACCACAAGATGCGGATGCATTAACAAAATTTGTTCGCGAAGTAGCTAATCCTTTAGATGTAGAAGTTTTAAGCGAAGAAGAAGCAAAACATAGCGGTTTAATTCATATTATTGGTGACGAAGTAGATCGTGCATACTTAGAACAAGTTAAAACGGTAACGATTAATCAAGCATTAGTTGATGAAATGGGTAAAGAATTAAAACTTGTATTCACTCCATTACATGGAACTGGTAAAATGCTTGGTGAAAAAGCCTTGAAACAAGCCGGTTTTGAAAAATTTGTCATCGAACCAGCACAAGCTGTAGCAGATCCAAACTTTAGCACTGTGAAATCACCAAATCCTGAAGAACATTCAGCTTTTGAATATGCAATGAAATTAGGTAAGAAAGAAGATGCAGATGTTTTAATTGCCACAGACCCAGATGCAGATAGATTAGGAGCAGCTGTGCGTTTACCAAATGGTGAGTATCAAGTATTAACCGGTAATCAAATTGGAGCAATTTTAACTAAATATATTTTAACAGCTCATCAACAAGCTGGTACCTTAAAGGCAAACGCAGCCATTGTCAAATCAATTGTGTCTAGCGAATTACCTGCAGCGATTGCGGCAAGTTTTGGGGCTACCACGTTTAATGTATTAACTGGTTTTAAATTTATTGCTGAAAAAATTCAACAATTTGAAGATACTGGTTCAAATACCTTTATGTTTGGTTTTGAAGAAAGTTATGGTTATTTAGTGAAATCTTTTGTTCGTGATAAAGATGCTATTCAAGCCTTGGTATTGCTTGCTGAAGTGGCAGCTTACTATAAAAAACAAGGAAAAACATTATATGACGGATTACAAGAAATTTTTGCTGAATTTGGCTATTATGCAGAAAAAACCATTTCTGTTACTTTAAGTGGTTTAGAAGGTGCTGCGAAAATTAAAGAAATGATGGCTACTTTCCGTCAAGCTGCGCCAACTGATTTTGCTGGTGTAAAAGTTGCTATTACAGAAGATTTCCAATCATTAACAAAAGTTTATGTATCTGGAGAAAAAGAAAGTTTAACTACCCCACCATCAAACGTATTGAAATATACCTTAGCTGATGAAAGTTGGATTGCTGTGCGCCCATCAGGTACAGAGCCAAAAATTAAATTCTATATTGGTGTAAAAGCTGATTCAAGCGAGGTTGCTGAACAAAAAATTAGTGATCTACAAGCGGCTATTGAAGCAATCACTGCTTAATTATTTTAAAAAGATCGTAAAATAGACTAGAACTTTGAAATTTATTTCAGAAAGTTCTAGTCTTTTTGTGAATTTTTTGATATGCTAATAGAAAAAATTATGAGAATTAAATGAATTATTTCTAATTCAAGGTAAGGAGTCTATATGAGCAAAACACTTAGAATTGGCTTGTTAGGGCTTGGTGTCGTGGGTGGCGGCGTGGTTCAAGTACTGGCAAAAGAAAAAGAAAAATTACAAAAGCAAACGGGTGTGGCGATTTCTATTGACAAAGTATTAGTCAGGCCAGGAGAAGACAAAAGTGCATTAGCAAAAAAATATGGGTTTGTCTTAACGACTGATTTTGAAGATATCGTAACTGATACCAATTTAGATATCATTATTGAATTGATTGGTAAAGTTCATCCGGCCAAAGAATTTATTGAAAAAGCCTTGCAAAACGGGAAACATGTTGTAACTGCGAACAAAGATTTAATTGCGCAACATGGTGTAGCCTTAAATCAATTAGCTAAAGAAAATCGCGTCTCACTATTTTACGAAGCGAGTGTTGCTGGAGGAATTCCAATTTTAAGAACCTTAACGAATAATTATTTAGCTGATGAAATTACCGATGTCATGGGTATTGTCAATGGAACAACGAATTATATGTTGACTAAAATGTTTGAAAATCAATTATCTTATCAAATTGCTTTAGAACAAGCCCAAGCATTAGGTTTTGCTGAATCTGATCCAACCAATGATGTTGATGGAATTGATGCTGCCTATAAAATGGTGATTCTAGCTCAATTTGCCTATGGAATGGACGTTTCAATGAGTGATTTAGAAATTGAAGGGATTCGCTCATTGACTAAGACCGATGTGCAAGCAGCTCAAGCGTTAGGCTATGAAATTAAATTAATTGGTCGGGCTAAAAAATACGGCCAAGGGATTGCTGTTTCTGTTGGACCAACTCTAGTAGATAAATATCATCCAATCGCTTCAATCAAAAATGAATTTAATGGTATTTTTATTGAAAGTAGTGGGATTCATCAATCCATGTTTTATGGACCAGGTGCAGGGGCTTTGCCAACTGCTACTAGTGTTTTATCTGATGTAGTAGCCATTGCTAAAAATAAATACTTAGGAATTGAGCCGCCTTTGTTTAATCATTTTAAGGTGGATACTACGCTTGCTAGCGATTTAGAACAGATTGATAGTTATTATATTGCGCTTAAGGTCAATGATTTAGCCAAGGTACAGGCAATCTTTACTGAACAGGCAATAAATATTAAAAAAGAACATCAACAATCTGATGGCTGGTTTGTAATTTGTGAGCCAATTGCCAAAGCTACTTTAAAAGAACTTACCCCAAAATTATCAACTTATGCTAAAATTGAACGTGTAATGAAAGTAATAGGAGAATAAGACTATGTATGAAGGACTACTAAAAAGATATAAAGAATATTTACCAATCACTGATAAAACCCCAATGATTTCACTATGTGAGGGCAATACACCATTAATTCCGCTACACAATTTATCAAAGGAATTAGGAATTACTTTGTACGGAAAATACGAAGGACTAAATCCAACTGGTTCATTTAAGGATCGTGGAATGGTAATGGCTGTTGCCAAAGCTGTCGAAGAAGGAGCTAAAGCGATTGTTTGTGCTTCAACTGGAAATACTAGTGCGGCGGCTGCAGCTTATGGTACCAGAGCAGGGGTAAAAGTTTATGTGGTTATTCCTGATGGAAAAATTGCTATGGGCAAACTTGCGCAAGCTATTGCCTATGGGGCAGATATTATTTCTATTCCAGGTAATTTTGATGAAGCATTAAAAGCAGTAAGAGATATTGCTAAGACTGAAGATGTTGCTTTGGTTAATTCAGTGAACCCTTATCGTTTAGAAGGTCAAAAAACGGCTGCTTTTGAAATTTGTGAACAATTAGGCTTTGCTCCTGATGTATTAGCAATTCCAGTAGGTAATGCCGGTAATATTTCAGCATATTGGAAAGGATTTAAAGAATGGCACGAAATCAAAGGTACGACTTTACCTAGAATGCATGGTTTTGAAGCCCAAGGTGCTGCAGCAATTGTTCGCAATCAAGTAATTGAAAATCCTGAAACTATTGCCACAGCAATTCGAATCGGTAATCCAGCAAGTTGGCATTTAGCAACTGCTGCCCGTGATGAATCAAATGGTTATATTGATGAAGTAACGGATGAAGAAATTTTAAATGCTTATCGTAAAGTTGCTGCGATGGATGGCGTATTTGTTGAGCCGGGTTCAGCAGCCTCTTTAGCTGGAGTAATTAAACATGTTCAAGCTGGTAAAATTAAACCAGGTGAAACAGTAGTAACCATCTTCACTGGTAACGGCTTAAAAGATCCAGATACTGCTATTAAAGAAGTACATGCCGATATTCATCGTATGGCCGATGTAGAAGAAATGCGCTTGCATTTACGTGCAGGAGTGGCAAAAGTATGAAAATCCAAGTTCCAGCTACTTCAGCCAATTTAGGACCTGGGTTTGATTCTTGTGGTATTGCTCTGGCTAAATATTTAGTGATTGAAGTAATAGAACCGCAAGCAACATGGGAAATTATTCATCATTTAGGTGATGAAATTCCTAATGATGAAAGTAATTTACTTATTCAAACAGCCTTACAAGTAGCTCCCAATATTATGCCTCATCAGCTACGAATGATTTCAGATATTCCTTTAACTAGAGGTTTAGGAAGTAGTTCTTCAGTCATTGTTGCAGGAATTGAGCTGGCGAATCGATTGGCTAATTTAAATTTATCAGATGAAGAAAAATTGAAAATTGCTACTAAAATTGAAGGACATCCCGATAATGTAGCTCCGGCAATTTTTGGTGATTTTGTGGTTGCTTGTTATGACGAAGAAAAAGATGAAGTCTTATCAGTGAAACATTATTTTCCTGAATGTGATATTATCGCTTATATTCCTAATACGGAATTATTGACTAAAGAAAGTCGTCAAGTGTTACCGAAAACCTTTAACTATCAAGAAGCAGTCAAAGCAAGTGCTATTGCCAATGTAATGATTGGTGCAGTAATTAATGGCAATTTAGCCTTAGCAGGTCAGCTAATGGAACGTGATTTATTTCATGAAAAATATCGTGCAAAACTTGTTCCTCATTTAGGAAAAATTCGTCAAATTTGTCAACAAAATCAAGCATTTGGTTGTTTTTTAAGTGGAGCTGGGCCAACGGTATTAATTTTAGCACCTAAAGATTGTTCAGAAAAAATTATGTTGCAATTAAGTTTAATTGATAGTCATGCTCAAGTGGAACAAGTTTGCATTGATCGTGAGGGTGTGCAAGTATTTTAATAGTTATGCACTGAAAAGATAAGTAGAATGTAACTGAATTTTACAGAGAATCTGGTTAGCTGAGAACAGATAAATTCAGCCATTTGAAGATGGTCTTGGAGCATTAATTGTGAATCAATAGCAATTACGGTTTGTTTTCGTTATTAAACAGAAGATAAAATATAATGATTTTATTTTCACTAAGACATTCACAATGAATGTGAATAAAGGTGGTACCGCGAAAGATTTTCGCCCTTAGTATAAGGGGAAAATCTTTTTTATTTTTTAGAAAGGAAGATGTTTATGCCAATTAAATTAACTGAAGGATTTCCGGCTGCTAAAATGTTAGAATCAGAAGATATTTTTGCCATTGAGTATCAAAGAGCGCAACAACAAGATATTCGTCCATTAAAATTATTATTACTTAATTTAATGCCAAATAAAATTGATACCGAACTTCAATTTCTACGTTTAATTAGCCAAAGCCCTTTACAAATTGATTTAGATTTTATGAAAGTGGCTTCACATGAGGCAAAAAATGTGAGTGCCAATCATCTGGCTAAATATTACTTAGAATTAAAAGATGTGCAGGATACTTGTTATGATGGTTTGATTATTACCGGCGCACCGGTAGAAAAATTAGCATTTGAAGACGTTGATTATTGGGAAGAATTACAACAAATTATGCAGTGGAGTAAAACACATGTTACTTCCGTTATACATATTTGTTGGGGAGCGCAGGCTGGCTTATACTATCATTTTGGTATTGATAAAATAATGTATAAACAAAAGCTATTTGGCATCTATTCTCAAGAATTACAAATACATCATCGTCTATTTCGAGGGTTTGATGATCGTTTTTATGGTCCACAATCACGTTATACCGGAATTAATGAAAAGCAAATCAATCCAGCTAATTTGAAAATAGTAGCTAGTCATCCAACAATTGGGGCAACAATTTTAATTTCAGCAGATGATCATGATATATTTTTATTAGGACATTTTGAATATGATACGGATTCTTTAAAGAAAGAATATTTACGAGATCAACAACACGGGCTATCGACAGCATTACCTGTTGATTATTTTGAAAATAATGATGTCAATGGTCGAATTTTTAACTGTTGGCGCGGCAATGCTCATTTACTATATCATAATTGGATCAATGATGTTTATCAGCAAACGACTTTTGAATTAAATGAAATTCCTGATATGTTAGCTAAACGTAGGGAACAATTAAAAAATAGCTGAATAAATTGATTATTTCGCATTGCTCTAATAAAAAAGAGAAGTCTTTTCCTTTAATTCTGTACCGACCCCTAAAAGTTAGACCATAAAATCTAACAATTGGAGGTCGGTATTTTTATGTCCAAATATTCTTTTGAGTTTAAAAAGCAAGTTGTAAATGCTTATCTTAATGGCGAAGGTGGTTATACTTA
>DYWZ01000030.1 GCA_020742395.1 Enterococcus columbae | reverse complement strand
CGTAGGGATGTGTGTAGTAAACTTTCGTTTTTCCATTTAAGACAGTAGCTAAATTAGCAAATTCAGAACCGTTGTCAGCGGTGATAGATTGAAAGATGTTCTCATCATATTCGCTGATTATCTGATTGATTGCATAAGTGACAGAATCTGTGTCCTTTCCATCAATCACTTTAATGATTTCATAGCGTGTTTTACGCTCCGTAAGGGTTAGTAAGACACTTTCACTACCTGATTTCTTACCAATGACTGTATCAATCTCAAAATGTCCAAATTCTTCACGCGATTCTACCGCATCTGGGCGATTTTCGATACTTTCACCATAGAGACGCTTATTAGTAGCCTTTGAAGCCTTTTTACGTTTCTTAATAGAAATTTTTCTGATCGCTTGGCTATTAGAAAGAAGGCTAAATACATCCTTGAAAAAGATGTTTTGACTATCCAAGGTTTCATTCAAGAGGGAAAATTAACTTATGAAGAATTAACGCTTTTTATTTGGATCGTATGTTAGCATTTGATGTTTGTGATTCCGGATTGAATGCTATTTCGGAAGTGAATTCGCATGCTTTGGCTGAAGCTAGACGATGTGATGAACAAAAATATTTAGCGAATAATCATCCCCTGTTTGGGATTCCTGTTACCTATAAGGAAAATATTTTAACAAAGGATTTAGCAACAAGTGCTGGAACGATCGCTTTTAGCAAATATATTGGCGATGAAGATGCTGGAATTGTCCAAAAATTATCTTCAGCTGGGGCTATTTTATTAGGTAAAACCAATCTATCTGAGTTAGCTAATTTTATGGACCCAACTATGCCAAGTGGTTATAGTAGCAAGCATGGGCAAACCTTAAATCCATATGGACCATTGCGCATTTCACCATTAGGCTCTAGTTCAGGAGCTAGCTCTAGTATTGCAGCGAATATTAGTGCGATTACCATTGGATTAGAGACAACTGGCTCCATTACTGCTCCTGCCGCTTTTCAATCATTAGTGGGTTATAAGCCATCTAAAGGTGCACTACCAGAATGGGTTATAAGCCATCTAAAGGTGCACTACCAGAAACTGGGGTTTTTCCATTATCGAGTAGCTTAGATGTCGTTGGGCCAATTACTAAAACTGTAAAAGATGCTATTTTGGTTTACAATGCAAGTAGTCATTTGGCTAAAATTGATGTTCTTGCGCTTAATCAAGCTTCATTGGCAAGGAGGCGAATTGGTTTGGTCAAAAGTGATCATCCTATGCAAGATGAGCTTCGTCAAGTATTAGCAGCACTTGAAGCCGTTGTTGTTGACGTGGAATTTGATGAGCGAGGGATCGATAACTTGCAAATTATCAATCATGATTTATTTACCGATTTTAAAAATTTTACAACTCGTTATCATTATCCAATCCAAAATTTAGCTGATTTAGTCAGCTTTAACCAAAAAAATTTACAACAAAATGCTTGCTATGGTCAACGATTGATTGAAGAGGCAAGTAATTATCAAACACCAGATAAACTATTTATTACCCAGCAAATTGAATTGGCTCGCAAGCGTTTAAATCAGCTCAGACAAGCCTATCAACTATCCGCTTTTGTTTCATTTAATTATGACAAAGTATTGTTACCAGCAGTAGGAGGCTATCCTGAATTAACGGTGCCATTTGCGTTTGATGCGCAAGGTGTACCGCAAGGCGCTACTTTTATTGGTTTTAAAGATGAGGATGCTGAATTGTTGACATTAGGTTATGCATTTGAACAGGCGACAAAAGCAAGAAGACAACCGGATTTAACACTTTTAGCGCAAATCAAATCATTTTAACAATCCTCTAATCATTTTACTAGGTTTTTTAGTGAATATTTGCTATCTTTAATAGGTATGTACGCTTAACACTGATTGTTGTTTCGCGTGCATGCCTTTTTTAGGAATTGGAGGAATTGTTTTGAAGCAAACAAATGTCAAATTAGTGACCATTGCGATTTTTGTAGCAACTTTTATGACTGCTGTTGAAGGAACCATTGTCACAACTGCGATGCCCACCATTGTTGGTTCGTTGCATGGAATCGAATTAATGAATTGGGTGTTTTCAATTTATTTACTAACTAGTGCGATGTTAACCCCAATTTACGGAAAACTAACGGATAAAATTGGGCGTAAACCAGTTTTCATGGTGGGGACATTATTATTTATCATAGGTTCTGCCCTTTGTGGGTTGTCCTTTAATATGCATACCTTGATTTTATCACGTGCCTTACAAGGGATGGGAGCGGGAGCTTTGATGCCAGTTTCGCTAACCTTATTAGCCGATTTATATCCAATTGAAAAGCGGACCAAGGTCATGGGCTATAATTCAACGATGTGGGGCATAGCGAGTGTCATTGGCCCTTTAGCTGGTGGCTTAATTGTAGATACAATCGGTTGGCATTGGATTTTCTTTATTAATGTTCCGATTGGCCTCGTGCAATTATTATTGGTTTTTATGAGTCTGCATGAAGAAAAGCGAGTTCGTCAAACAAAGAAAATGGATTTACTCGGAAGTTTTCTCTTGATGTTTGTTTTATTAACTTTACTAGCAAGCTTCCAATTATTAAGTGATCAGGGTTTTCATTTCATGGTCCTTGCTTGTTTAGTAGCCAGTGTGTTATTTTTGGCATTATTTATCAAAATCGAAAAACAAGCACAAGACCCAATTATTACTTTAAGTTTATTTAATAATCCTTTATTTATCGGGGTGAATTTAGTAGCTGCCTTGGTAAGTGGCATTTTAATGGGGGTAGATATATATATTCCCATGTGGATGCAAGGAGTATCAGGCTTAGCTGCAGGGATTGGTGGCTTAGTTTTAGCACCAATTTCTCTTTTTTGGGTAGTAGGGACCAATTTTGCTAGCAAGCTATTAACCAAACATTCCATTCGTCGAGTTATTTTCATTGGATTATTGTTTATTTTAGTAACAACAATTGGCTTGTTTATTGCGCCAATTAACATGCCTGCTTGGTATTTTGTCATTCTAATGTTTGTATTTGGTTTAGGAATGGGTATGGTGATCGTTTCTACGACGATTACGGCACAACAGGTAGTACCTAAAAGTCATTTAGGGGAAGCTACTTCGTTTAATACATTAGTTCGTACGATTGGTCAAACGGTGATGGTGGCGATTTTTGGCTTGATTTTTAACTTCATTACCAATCAAAGCTTAAATCAGGTTCAATTAGCTGGACGTACGGACTTATTAAATCAATTTGTCAATCCTAAAACCGCTGATCAAGTCCCAGAAATGTATCATAAGCTATTGCGCCAGGTGTTATATGATGGGTTACACATGACCTTTTTAATGACGGTTGTATTGGTAGGAGTAAGTATTCTTTGTGTGGTCGTTTATATTCGTAATCAAGTGAAAATGAACGAGTTAAATTAAACTGAAAAAAGTCTAAAGTGTTTGTCGCTAGATTTTTATCAGAATATAATTATTTATATGAATAAAGAGTGTTGAGCTAAGGTCTTTTAAGATCTTAGCTTTTTTTGTCAATTTATTGAACTGCTAATGAGTATTTGTCAAGTCAATAGGAAATATAGGCTGTGAAACAATATTTTTTTATGGAACACTGTGTAATTCTTGGGGGCCATTCGGATTGGCTAAATGAAAAAGCTTGATAATTCAATGATTACCAAGAACGATAAAATGAGTAGTAAATTTGATAAAAAAGATAAAACAATTTACCTATATTTTTTTGAAAAATTTTCAAAAAATAAGCCTTGATAAATCAATAAGTCAAGGAAAAAATTTCTAGCAAAAATTTTTTGTGAAACAAAAAAGAGAAAATATATTTTAAATTGTGGATAACTCGTATTTAAATGATTAGAGTAGATATTTTTAAATTTCGTCAGTTGCTAAATTTGACGGATTTATGGTAAAGTAAGGAAAATAAATGTAAAAAAGTGAGGGAATGCTAATGTGGAGTAAGGAAGAAAAAAAAGAAGCCTACGAGTTATTACTCCTTCAACAAAAAGGGTTATTAGAAATTGAAAGTAACTGGATTGCTAATTTAAGTAATTCTTCAGCTTTATTAAATGAAACACTAAAAGAAACTGTTTTTGCTGGATATTATTTATATGATGGTGAGGAATTGATTTTAGGTCCTTTTCAAGGTAAAGTATCTTGTACGAGAATTAAAATGGGTAAAGGTGTATGTGGTGAATCTGCTCAAAAAGCTCAGACACTAATCGTTCCTAATGTTAAAGTGCATGAAAATTATATTTCATGTGACTCGGCAGCTATGTCTGAAATTGTTGTTCCGATGATTAAAGATGGCAAATTAATCGGGGTATTAGATATTGATAGTTCTAAAACAGATATGTATGATGAAATTGATCAAGAATATCTTGAAAAATATGTTGAAATTTTATTAGCAAGTTTATAAGTACAAAGACATTGTTTCAATTAATGAGACAATGTCTTTTTAATTTTTCTTAAAAATCTGCGGTATCGTTTGAATGAATTGAATTTTAGTTATAAAATAGCGATGATTATAGTAAGGTTAGGTCGTAATTTTTTTATGAAAAAAAGAACAAAAATTTTAATAGGCAGCTGTGGCTTGTTATTAATGATACTTGGTTATTCGTA
>DYWZ01000029.1 GCA_020742395.1 Enterococcus columbae | reverse complement strand
AAATAATTAGGAAATGAAAGGAAAAATTTAATGAAGACAACAGTATTTTTATTTCATCCAAATTTAGATAATGAATCAGTAACTAATAAACAAATTGCCGATGCGTTAAAAGCGGAAAATATTGAAGTAAGGGATATGTATCAATTATATCCTGATTTTAATATTGATGTAGCAGTAGAACAAGAAGTACTTACGCAAACGGATAGAATTGTTTTACAATTTCCAATGTATTGGTATAGTTCACCGGCGCTTTTGAAACAATGGGAAGATATGGTTTTGACATATGGCTGGGCATATGGCAGTCAAGGTACAGCATTACACGGGAAAGAATTATTAATCATTGTAACTCCTGGTGCAGAAGAGAGCAAATATCAAAGAAATGGTGAATATAAATATACCATTCAAGAATTATTACGCCCATTTCAAGTAATGAGTAATTTTGTGGGTACGACTTTTAAAAAGCCTTTTGTTATTTATGGAACAATGAGTCTTAGTGAACAAACAAGAAAAATTGAAGTTGAAAAATTAGTTCAGTATCTCAAACTAGAAGAATTACCAAACGAGGAGGATTGAAGAAATGGAATATACTAAGTTAGGACAGACGGATATTGAAATTTCTAGAATTTGTCTTGGATGTATGAGTTTTGGTGTTGCTGGGAGCATGCATAAATGGACACTTGATGAGCAGGCAAGTGAGTCGATTATTCAACATGCCTTGTCCTTGGGAATTAATTTTTTTGATACGGCTAATAGTTATTCAAAAGGGACTAGTGAGGAATATTTAGGGAAAGCCATTTTGAAAAATGTTGCTAGAGATAAAGTGGTACTTGCTTCCAAGGTTTATTTTAATGAAGGGCGCCTTTCTAAAGCTGCGATCCATCGAGAAATTGAAGGTACATTGAAACGGTTAGGTACTGATTATCTAGATTTATATATTATTCATCGCTTTGATTATCAAACGCCGATGGAAGAAACCATGCTCGCTTTACATGAATTGGTGCAACAGGGGAAAGTCAGAGCACTAGGAGCCTCAGCAATGTATGGTTATCAGTTTTATAATTTACAACAAATTGCTAAAGATCACGGTTGGACGCCATTTAGTGCAATGGAAAATCATTACAATCTGCTTTATCGAGAAGATGAGCGTGAGTTAATACCAATTTGCAAGCAAATGAATGTCAGTTTAATCCCTTATAGTCCTTTAGCTGGAGGACATCTGGCAAGAAATACTTGGGAATCAAATACATTAAGAGGGCAAACCGATACTGTAGTAAAGGGAAAATACGATCATATGCAACAGGCTGATATGAAAATTGTCCAACGAGTTGCTGAACTATCTCAAAAATATGAATGTTCCATGTCGCAGATTGCCTTAGCCTGGCAGTTAAAAAAGGGAATTAGCGCACCCATTATTGGCGCAACCAAAATAAAATACATTGATGATGCAATTGGAGCATTTGATATCAAACTGTCTAAGGATGATTTGCTTTATTTAGAGGAAAATTATCTGCCTCATCCAATCGTTGGTGCGATAGATGAAAATCCGCCGGTTGGTACGATACTGTTGAATACAAAATCTTAAAAAATATTGCTTGGAATAAAATCAATTCGTCAGCAAACAACGATAATAGAAATATCCAGATAGCTGTCTAGACTTAGTCTATACCATTTAACATCAAGGCATTATGTTTATTGAAAAAGCAGGATGCCTTGATGTTTTTTTTTGATTGATACAGTGTCCATGTGGCAAGGTTTCTCCCTTTTTTCCAATAATCTTATGGTATAATTAGTAAGATAGAAATATTTGCCTAAATGAGTTTATTTATATAATGAAGCGATAAAGGATAACAAGCGATGGATAAATATCAAACAATAAAAAGTCTTTTTGAAAAAAATAGTGATAAAGAAAAAGCCTTGCCAATGGCTAAATATATGAAAAATCATTTTGTTTTCTATGGTATTTCAGCAGCCGATAGAAAGAGATTATATAAAGAATTTTTAAAAACTGAGAAAAAGCAACAACAGGTTGATTGGGATTTTTTAAGGGAGTGCTATGGTGATGAGCATCGCGAATTTCAATATTTAGCCTATGACTATCTTTTGGCGATGAAAAAGTTTGTTCATTTTGAACATATCCCACAAATTAAATTATTTATAATGACTAGATCATGGTGGGATACGGTTGATTTTCTTTCACAAGTTGTCGGGAATATTGCTATGATGGATTCTCGGGTGGATGAGTTGATGCTCACTTGGTCGCTTGAAGAAAATATTTGGATCAAGCGTGTGGCGATTTTGTATCAATTACGTTTTAAAACTAAAACTAATCCTACGCAACTTAAGCAAATCATTTTAAATTGTCTAGGTACGAATGAATTTTTTATTAATAAGGCAATTGGCTGGGCGTTACGTGAATATTCAAAAGTACATCCGGAATGGGTGAGACAATTTTTAGCCGATTATCAGGAAAGATTGGCAAAATTAAGTATCAGAGAAGCTAGTAAGTATCTTTAAAAGTTTGCTGATGGCATTTACTAATTTACTCTAAAAAATTCTTCATGTACTTAAGAGTTATTTTGTATGACTTGATATTGACTATGTTGCCAGTTTAGGCGCATAGTCTTTTTTAAAAAGTTTTTTAGCTGACTATTAGCCTATATCAATGGAGCTAATATCATAAAAAGAGCAATAGCTATATAGAACTGCGTATTTAAGGAGGGTATTGATAGCGATTATGTTAGAGGTTGTATTTAGTGAGAGTGAAGCTTGTGGATTGATGGAAGCAAAGTTTACAGATAAAGCCAATTTTTTTGTTTTGCCTTTTTGGCTAGATATAGGGGACATAAAAGAGTCCATAGCAAGTAGTTATCGCCAAAATTTGGTTGTTCAATTATCCACACAAAATCTTCCTAAACAGAAGCAGACATTAATACAGTCATTTGAAAAAGATTATAAAAAGGCGGTTAAGAATTTTCAGCAATTAAAGCAATTGGTTCAATTAGGTGAAGAGGTGCGCGTATGGGTTTCGTCTGCTCCTTACGTGTTATGTGGCTTGTACCATCTTTGCAATGAGTTAGCAAATGATTTAGAGCGATTAACCATTGTGAGTTTACCAACATATATGGTAGATAAGTCCATTACTTATGATTTAGTTAGCTAGGGCGAACTTAGTCCAAGGCACTGTTTAGCTTGCTTGAATTCGGCTGAGATTGTTGCTAAAGAGGGTATCCGATACTATCAAGAAAAATGGTAGGATTTACTTATGGCGAATACAGCTTTACGTGCAAATGTAAATGGTCAATTAATGAGTGTAAATGAAGATTTTTATGATTTTATTTTGTGGCAATTTATTTCGTATAAACCGGTTAAACAGGCCTTTGTAATTGGTCAAATGATGGGTTGTTATCCAATTGGTGTAGTAGATTATTGGTTTGCTAAGCGGATAGAGGATTATATTGCCAAAGGACGGATTCAGATTGTGGAGGATTCAGAACTGAAATATGCACGAACGATTTGTTTAGCTTAAAATAAAAACTTTTTATCGTATTTAGTATAGGCTTAATCTGATAGAGGTAATAGGGAAAATTTTTGTAAGTATTCGCTGATATAGGAATAATTAGCTAACTAAACAGTCAACCATTATTCCTAAAATTCAGCTATCTATGTTGTCTATTGAATAATTTCAGCATCGCTAGCAGTGAAGTTTTCAAGTGAGTTTTCTTTTACTTGAATACAAATGTAGCGGAGATCACTATCTTCTGCTGCGAAAAATTGGCGATGAGTAGCAGGGGCAATCCGTAGCCAATCCCCTTTAGTTAATGCAATCGTTTCACCGTCAAGAATCACTTTTCCTGATCCCTCTAAGATTCCATAAATTTCTTCGTTTTGTTTGTGATAATGAATAAAAGGTACAGAGGCTTTGGCTGGTAAAGTATTGATACTAATTTCAGCTCCGGTCAGCTTTAGCGCATCGTGTAGCTCTGTTCTTGGTGCATCAGTGATGGTAGTTTTTGTAAAGTTTGACATGATTTTTTCCTCCAGTATGTTAAGTATTCTTTACAACTAAGAGCATAATACGGAATAAAGTTTATTTCTAGTACGCACTTTTTTGTAAGTGTGTACGCTAAAAATGATCTGTAGTATGATGATTATTGAGGTGAATTAAATGAAACGCAAAAGTGAATTACCAGATTGCCCAATTGCGACTACGGTGGCGTTAATTGGTAGTAAATGGAAATTATTAATTATTCGTAATTTGATGAAAAGAAATTGGCGCTTTAATGAATTGCAGCGCTCGCTTGATGGCATTTCGCAAAAGGTATTGACGGATAGCTTGCGACAATTATGCGATGATGGGATTGTCTTTAGAAAAGATTATCGAACCAACCCACCAAAAGTTGAGTATGGCATGACTGATCTAGGTAAAGAATTATTACAAGTTTTAAAATCAATGGAAAAATTTGGCGAATATTACCAATCGCTGTGAAGCAATCAATTTTTATTACTAAATAGAATACTATCGAACAGTTCTTAACAATGAACTTCCTTATTTTTGATGATTAGGATTAGGAGGGGGAATTTTATGTGCAAATTTCAAGTTGAGGAGTTATCTTTGTTACTGAAAGATACAGAGTGGCCTTTCACCTCAATTAAATCTCATCGTCAAATTGTGCGCGCAATTGTTTTTGATGAAACAGGCTTTTTTTATTTTGTGGGGGTTTCTCGCGATGATGAATTTGGCAAATCAGATTCAATTGAAACCTCGGGTGGTGGTGTTGAGCAGGATGAGAGTCAAATACAGGCACTAAATCGAGAATTAAAAGAAGAATTAGGGATAGAAGTGGAGATTCTTTGTAAATTAGCGAGGGTAGAGGATGATTATCATTTGTTAAAGCGACATAATGTGAGTCATTATTATCTGTGTAAAATGTTATCTCAAGGTATGAGGCAGTTAACCGAAATGGAGCAAAATCATTTGCAACTTTCCGTTATAAAATGTCGTTATGATGAAGCAGTGCAATTCTATAGGAAAAATACGTTAACCCCGTTTGGTCGCTTGGTAAGTAATCGAGAGTTACCTGTACTAAAATACGCCAAGCAAATTATTGATGAAAAACATTTACTTTGATTGAACTGAGTGTGCAAGCTGCCGTTTTATCGATAGAGAGTTCAGAAAAATTGGCAAGGTTGTTGATTTTTTCAGCTAGGTAAATATAAAAATAAAAATCAGAGTCACCTATTTGATTTATTGGACTCTGATTTTTTCCGTTCTTACTTATATTTTATTTCACGCCAACAGCTGCTTTGGCTAATTGGTCAGCTAATTCATTGCCTGGTATTCCACTATGTCCTTTAACCTTAACAAAGGTAACGTGAATCTGCTGCATTAGGGTACGCATAAAATCACGGTATTGTTGCGTAAAGTCGTTTTTTGCTTGCCAATGACCGGTTACCCAGCTTTCGATTCCTTGGTAGTCATAAAGAATGGTAATATTTGTAAGTTCGTGATCTAAGGCTGTTTTTACCGCGGCCATCGCCCCATCAATTTCACCAGCTACATTGCGCATGCTAGCTTTTTGTTCATTTGTTCCTTTGCCTTGTAGGGTAATGCGCGTTTTTTCATCGATTTGCAAAAATCCACCATAGCCATAAGTCTTTGTTTTTAAATTATAAGATCCATCAACAAAGGCGTAAGGTGTTTTTAGTGTAGAAAGTGTTGCATGAGTAGTAGATTGAATAGTAGCTTTAGCAGTCGGTCTGTTATTACTTGCCTGTTGGCTTGTAAGGGTACCATCGATAAAGGACAGGGCCTCTTGTCTGGTAGTAAAGCTTTTGAAAATAGCCCCAGGAAATCCTTTTACCTGTGCTTCACATTCTGCCCAAGACATAAAAATCCCTGTTTTTCGTCCTTTTTTCACCGCATAAAATTTTGCCATAGTTAATATCCTTTCTAATTCAAAGTGCTTGCAATATTGTAGCATTGATTTTTAGGAAAAGCTAGTGTTACTCATTCTAGCTCTGTCTAGTTTTTGGTATAATGAAAGAAAACGTTGAGGTGAAAAGGATGCAGGAGATAGATTATATTTAGGGAGTGATTGAGATGGCGACGATAATAATTAGTTGGCTGTTTTTAGTAGTTGTAGTGGTTGTTGGTATCCAATATATGAAGGCTAATCCTACAAAGAATAAATCTAGCTATATTGTAGAGGGGCTATTGATAGGTTTTTTCACGGGTGCATTGTTTAGTATGGCGTTTTTAGATTAGAATTGGCTAGGTGCAGGTATAGGTATCGGACAATTTTTAGGTACTGTGATTGGCGCGCAAATTCCCAAAAAAGATCAGAAACAATAGCGTAAGGGCATTTGAATATAAAAAAAGGGGGATCAACCTAAAATTAATCTGAGAGGATAACCATCCCATTAATCATATTTGGGGGTATTTATCTAATCTATAAAGAGATGTACCAGCGAACTTAAAAATAATTTCACGGTATCCAATAAGACGTAAAGGTGGATTGTAATGAATTTAAAAAACGTGCAAAGCAACTGAAAGAAGATATACCGGCGTTATATTTGGCGATGAAGTCAAAAAACACCCCGATTTTAGCTAAGCTATTGGCTTTTCTAACCGTTGCTTATGCTTTATCGCCCATAGATTTGATTCCAGATTTGATTCCTGTATTAGGTTATTTGGATGATTTGATTTTGCTACCGTTATTAGTTGTTCTAACGATCAAACTAATCCCAAAAGAAGTTTGGCTGCAATCAAAGGAACAGGCTAAAGCTTTAATTGCGACAAAACAGATGAAAAGGTGGTATTATGTACTACCAGTTATTGTCATTTGGTTGCTGATTTTTGGCCTTATTTGGCAGTTAATCTTTAAATAAAAAGCTTTACTAGCTAATTTTTGATATTTTTTAAGTTTCAAGTTAAGTTTTGTTAGTAGATACAAAATAGGAGTGAGCATATGGCTTTTAATATGGAAAGTGTAACTAAAGAAATGATGGCGGCAATTACTAAAAAATTAACTAATTTAAACCATCTAAATATTATTGTGGCCGGTAAAACAGGTGTAGGCAAAAGTACCTTGATTAATGCGGTGTTTAGAGAGCAGTTGACTGAAACGGGGATTGGGCGACCGGTAACTACCCATATGCGTAAAATTGAAAAACCAGGATTTCCTTTGAGCGTTTATGATACACGTGGGTTTGAGTTGGGTAAAGTAGTCCAAAATGAAGTGAAAAAAGAAATTCTTGATACAATTAACCAAGGAATCGCAAGTAAAGAGATCAATCAAATGATTCATTGTATTTGGTATTGCATTAATACGACCTCTAATCGCATTGAGCCAGAAGAAATCAACTGGCTGAAAGAACTGACCAATGCAAATCAAGCCCAACAAGTGCCGGTCATTGTCGTTTTAACGCAAGCAATAAGTAATCCGAATGCCGAAAAAATGAAAAAGCTTCTTTTGGAAGAAAATTTAGCTGTAGCGCAGATTGTTCCTGTATTGGCGCAAGATTATGAAATCGATGTATCGTTTACCAAAAAAGCTTATGGGTTAGATACCTTAATTCAGATTATGGGGCATTGTTTGCCTGAAGAATTAATGGATACTTTACAAAATGTTCAAATTGCCAGTCTAGCAGAAAAAAAGCGACATGCCAGAAAAGCGATTCAAGTAGCGGCTCTGGCGGCATCGAGTGAAGGAGTGGTCCCGATTCCTTTAGCTGATAGTGTGATGATTGTACCTACACAAATTTCGATGATTGCCTCTATTACGGTTATTTTTGGTTTTGATGTCAATAAATCGATTCTTGGTGCCTTACTTTCTTCAACTATCGGTGCTAGTGGAGCGACCATTTTAGGACGAACTGTGAGTTCCAACTTATTAAAACTACTTCCAGGAGCGGGAAGTGTGGTTGGTGGAGCGATTTCTGCTTCTACGGCGGCAGCGATTACCTATGCTTTAGGTGAAGCGTATCTATTGGTAATGGAGCTAGTCTTTACAGGTAAATTACAGCTCACTGATATAAACAGTAAAAAAGGCAAAAAGCTGATGGCTGAGGCATTCAAACAGCAATTAAAGTTAAGAAAAACCAAATAGTTTCAAATCCCTTTGTTCGATTTGTATCATCTAAGATAGTAGCTATGAACGAAAAGCGCCTAAGTTCATAGCTATTGTTGTATTTATCGAGATGTGAGGGGGGCTTGGATGGAGAGTTATATTAGAAAAATTTATGTGCCAATGTCTGAAACAGCTTTTTACATTTTGTTTTGTTTGCAAAATCCGCAACATGGGTATGGTATCAGTCAAGAAGTGAAGGCAATGACAGCCATGGGTGGCACTTAATACATATTTCTAAAGCCCATTTCTACATTTTTGAACGTGGATTACCAGAAAAAGTAGTCTATCAGTTAGACTTTGCTGGAACACCTAAAGATTACTTACAGTTGTATCAAGACTATGGTTGGCAGTACTGTGGCTCTTGCGATCATTGGAACTATTTCAGAAAACCTCAAGCAGCCATGAATGACCCAATCGATAGCCAGCTATTCTCTGATCAAGACTCCAAACGATTATTTGTCCAAAAAATCGTTATTTGGAGGATTCTACCAATCGTTTTATTTTTGGCTATTCAATTCTTTATTTTTCTATCAAAAAATTCCGATTATTCCCAAAGCTTTTGGGGAATCATTCTCTTAATTATCATTGCTTGTATTTTGCTATCTATCGGTTATCAAGCATTGCTTTTGATGTTTAGTCTGTGTCGCTATTTTAATAAAAATAAAAACTGACAAATTACGCATTTTTAGTCAAAGACCAATGAAGCTGGTTTTTGACTTTTTTTATACAAAAATGTGAAGTAGCTTGCTCAGACATGAGAAAATTCGAGTGTTACTCTCCAATGGAAAAATAAGTAAAAGAAAGAGATTTAGCCATTGGAGAGGCGAATTTTCGGCATATCTAGTAAATAAGGTTGTGAAGCAAGTCGGTCAACTCCGAGCAAATAAGTTCCAGTCTGGCAGAAAAATCCATCGTTTTAAAGATTTTACTAGCCAGACAGGCTTATTTGACGAAGGAGTTACTTGCAGAACACAGATTACAAAAGGTTGTGAAGCAAGTCGGTCAACTCCGAGCAAACAAACCCTAACGTAGTGAAAGATAGATTCATTTTTGTGTAATATTTGCTTGACTTAAAGTTAACTTTAAGGAGTAGACTGAGCGTGAAAAGGGGTGAAAAACTATGAATGAGATTAAAGAAGCATTACTAACCGGTGAGCGAGCCTTGTTCCAATCAAAAAATTTAAAGATTGCAGATTCGGTTTTTGAAGATGGTGAATCACCATTGAAAGAAAGTCGCAATCTTATTTTGCAAAATGATATTTTTAGATGGAAGTATCCATTATGGTATTGTCAGGAGATTGTTGCTGAAAATATTACCCTATTAGATACTGCACGGTCAGGCATCTGGTATACCCGTAATATTGATATGAAGCACAGCTCAATTCAGGCGCCCAAAACATTTAGAAGAGCTAGCCAAATCAACTCGGAAGATGTACATTTTGCTAATGCGCAAGAAACTTTATGGAATTGTCGAGAGGTTACTTTAAATCAGGTGAGGGCAACTGGTGATTATTTTGCGATGAATAGTCAACTACTTCATGCTAAGAATTTGTCGATTATAGGTAATTATGCTTTTGATGGTGCAAGTGACCTTGAAATAGTTCAATCCAAAATTATCTCCAAAGATGCATTTTGGAATTGTCAGAATGTGGTAGTGAAGGATTCAGTTATCGTTGGTGAATATCTAGGCTGGAATTTACACAATATTACGTTTATTAATTGTACCATTGAAAGCAATCAAGGTCTGTGTTATATGGAAAACGTTGAGCTAATTGATTGTAAAGTCATTCACACTGATTTAGCGTTTGAATATTCAACTGTAAAAGGCCAGATTACGACAAAAGTAGATAGTATCAAAAATCCATTGGCTTGTGAGCTGATGGTTGATGGTGTCGATGAGTTAATTATGGATGATTTATCGATTAATCATGAAAAAATTAAACTAATGAATTTAAAAGGAGAGTCTATGTATGTATAACAAATTAATGACCTTAAACAATGGGGTGGTCATTCCACAACTAGCTTTGGGGACTTGGCTGATTGACGATGAGCAGGTGGTAGCTGCAGTAAAAAGTGCACTGGAGATGGGGTACCGACATATTGACACCGCCCAAGCATATGGAAATGAACGTGGGGTAGGTGAAGGAATTAGACAATCTGGCGTTAGCCGACAAGAAATTTTTGTCACTTCTAAAGTAGCTGCGGAACATAAAAGCTATGAAAGTGCAGCACAATCAATTGATCAGACTTTATCATTAATGGGCTTGGATTACTTAGATATGATGATTATTCATAGTCCGCAGCCTTGGAAGGAAGTTAATCAATCAGATAATCGTTACTATAAAGAGAATCAAGAGGTTTGGCGAGCGTTAGAAGATGCAGTTGAAGACGGTAAATTAAGAGCGATTGGTGTGTCAAACTTTTTAGAAGATGATATAAAAAATATCTTAGCAACTGCCAAAATTAAGCCACAAGTCAATCAAATTTTAGCACATATTTCAAATACACCACTTGATTTAATCAACTATTGTCAAAGTCAGGAGATTGCAGTAGAAGCCTATTCACCAGTCGCGCATGGTGAGGCCTTAAAAAATCCTAAAATTATTGAAATGGCTGATAAATATGGAGTATCGGTTGCACAGTTATGTATTCGCTATTGTATTCAATTAGAACTAATTGTTTTGCCAAAAACAGCTAATCCGAATCATATGCGTGAAAATGCTCAATTAGATTTTGAAATTAGTCCTGAAGATATGGACACTTTGATTCATATCGATCAAATTCAAAATTATGGTGACGCAAGCTTCTTCCCGGTTTATGGTGGGAAAATGTAATGCAGTTTGATTTTGATGAGTTAGTTGATCGTAAAAATAGTAATAGCTATAAATGGCAGGTGCAAGCAGATGAACTACCGATGTGGGTTGCTGATATGGATTTTAAGACCGCCCCGTGTGTAGTGAAAGCTATTGAAAAAAGATTATTACAAGATGCTTTTGGCTATTCAATTGTAAGTGATGATTTTAAGCAAAGTATTATCCATTGGTGGCAACATCGGCATCATTGGACTATTCAGCCAGCTTGGATCTTATTTTGTACAGGAGCGATTCCAGCAATTTCATCAATGGTCCGTAAATTAACTGAGCCAAATGATAAAATTGTTGTTCTTTCACCGATTTATAATATTTTTTACAATTCAATTAGTAATAATCAGCGAGAAATTATAGAGAGTCCAATGCTTTATAGTGAGGGTAATTACCAAATAGATTTTGCTGATTTAGAAAAAAGCTAGCAGATACTAAAACTAGTTTACTGATTTTTTGTAATCCACATAATCCAACTGGACAGATTTGGGATAAAACAGTTTTAAAAAGAATAGGTGAATTATGTGTAAACTATCAGGTAACGATTATTAGTGATGAATTGCATTGTGATTTAACCTACCCAAACTTCCACTATACACCTTTAGCTAGTATTAGTAAGGCAATCGAACAAATTACCATTACTTGTGTTTCTGCGAGCAAGGCGTTTAATCTAGCTGGGTTACAGAGTTCTGCAATCATTATTGCGAATGAAACGTTACGTACATTAGTTGAGCGTGGAATCAATACCGATGAAGTTACTGAACCGAATGTCTTTGCTATTCAAGCTATGCAGGCAGCTTTTGATGAAGGAGAGGAGTGGTTAATTACCCTTAATCAATATTTGGCTAAAAATTTATCGTATCTTCAAGCTTTTTTAAAACAAAATCTTCCACAAATAAGCTTGGTTTCTTCTCAGGCAACCTATCTGGTTTGGTTGGATTGTTCACAGTTTTGTCAAAATAGTACAGAGCTTGCTGACTTTATTCGGGAAAAGACTGGTTTAATCGTTTCAAGTGGAAGTATTTTTCGAGGCAATGGCGCAAGCTTCTTACGCTTAAATTATGCATGCCCGAAAGTACAATTAAGCGATGGCTTGACTCGCTTACAACAAGCAATTATTGCTTATCAAAAATATAAGGAGTGCTTCAAATGACAGAAAAAATAACACAAAATGCAGGTAGAAAACAATTAGGTGATTTTGCCCCAGATTTTGCTCATTTTAATGATGATATTTTATTTGGTGAAAATTGGAATTTGTCAGGTATTGATCTTAAAACACGTTGTTTATTAACAGTAGTTACTCTAATGGCCCAAGGGATTACTGCTTCTTCTTTGAGCTATCATTTAGAAAATGCGAAAAACCATGGGGTAAGTAAAGCGAAAATCGTTGCGACCATTACGCATGTTGCCTTTTACGCTGGCTGGTCGAAAGCTTGGGCTGTATTTAATCTCGCTAAAAATATTTGGACAGAGGATAGTGTAAGTAAGGATGCTAAGGCTGCTTATCAAAAAACTATGATCTTTCCAATTGGTGATGAAAATACAGCCTATGCTCGTTACTTTACAGGTACAAGCTATCTAGCCAGCATTACTGAGGGTCAATTACCTGTGCACAATGTTACCTTTGAGCCAGGCTGTCGTAATTATTGGCATATTCACCATGCGACAAATGGTGGCGGGCAGCTGCTGATTTGTGTAGGGGGTAGAGGCTTCTATCAAGAAGAAGGCAAGGCGGCAGTGGTGATGAATCCGGGAGATTCTATCATTATTCCGGCTGGTGTGAAGCACTGGCGTGGGGCAGCACAAGATTCTTGGTTTTCTCATTTAGCCATTGCCCTTCCTGGTGAAAATACGCGTAATGAATGGTTAGCGGCTGTCAGTGATGAGGAATATAAAAAAGCTAATGAGTCAGCAAATTAAAATGTAAAAATAGTTCAACGAAAAACTAGTTAAGCTTTGTAGAAAAGCCAAGCTAGTTTTTCGTTTTTTAACAGACTTTTTAAAATCTTTTTATCTTTAAAGATTCATAGGAAGAATGAGCGAAAAGTCGATAGATTATAGAAATAGAAAAAAGATAAATATTTTTTGAATGATGTTATTTGTATTTCGTTGAATTAGCGAAAGATAATGCTATAATTTCAAATTGGGATAATCGTCGTTTATGTCGTTGTAATGTTATTTCAGGAAAAGGAGCATTACAAAAAGTTGTTAAAAAAATTGTTACAATATAGGGTATTCATTTTACTTATAGGCGTGTTTTTTGTTGGAATAAGTCAGGTGAAAGCAGATGAAAAGCAAACGACAGTGATTCAACCAGGAGAGCGCCTCGTCTTATCTTTAACAATCACAAAAGAAGAATTACAAAAAAACCCTCATGCTATCCAGGCACAGTTAGCCTATGATACCAATTTATTTGAAGAGGTGAGCAGTGAAGATTTTCAGTATGTCAATTATTGGCAAAATTTTACCTATAATACTAAAACACATACCTTTATTTTAACTCAAAATCAAGCAAATTTGAGTGATACGCAGGTACTAAAGGTTGCGCTTTATGCTAAAAAGGCGATTGATTTAACCAATACAGTGGTTGGTTTTACTAATATTCAGTTAGCTAATGGTCAAAAACAATGGCAAGTAACACAACAGGTCAAACCATTGGTGATAGCTACTGATACAACCACTGCAACACAAGCGATTCAGCAAATTCCGCTAACACCTAGTACTAAAAATCAAGTAAAGACTAAAACCGGTTCGCTAGAGCAAGAACAAAAAGCTAGCGATGCCAAAATTTACTTATGGCTAGCGATACTATTGTTTGGTTTGATTAGCTTGCTACTAGGCTATCTATGGAAAAAAGGGCACATTAGCCTTGCGCTACGTTGGTTTTATCTATGGCTAATCATTGGTCTAATCGCGATTATTCTTTCAGGCATGAAGGTTTATGCGGTAGAAGTTTCTGGTGATATCAATGGGGATCAAATCACTAATGAACAAGATATTCGAGGTTTAGCTGAGCATTTATTGGCTATTCGAGTAATTAAAGATAAAAGAATTCGGCAACAACTTGATTTAGATCACGATCAAGTTCTATCCTTAAATGATTTGGCGCTATTGGTGCAGTTAGCAGATGACAAGACAAATTACCAAATTCAATTGACGCCACAGCTTGCTAAGCATCATTTAACAAAAAATACGAATTTTGAGTTTCAGTTTCAAGTGAGTCTTTTACCGAAAATGACAGTTCGCGCAATTACCATTGATGGCAAGGAATATTCAGTAAAAAAAATTAATGACAATCTTTACACTTGTCAGTTGAAAACACCGAATAAAGCGGGAATTTATCAATATACTATTGAAAAAGTGCGTTTAGCGAATAATCATCAATTATCCATTCAGCAAAAATTGACGGTCGATGTTTTAAAATCTATCCCCACAGTTGAAGATTATCTTACGGAAGATAATCTAGTGGATGGAAAGGTAAAGCTTTCCTTTTTAATTAAGGATAGTGAGCAGAGCTTTTTAAATGGACAACTGTCTTTGATTGATGAAAATAATCAGGTGATTCGTCAAAAAAAATTAACTACTGGTAAAAATAGCTGGTTAGTCGATTTAACACAAAATGAAAATTATCAGCTAAAATTGTCCATTCATTACGATTTGAGTCATCAGCATTTTAAGGATGCTGATAGCTTTAAAGAAGAGAGTACGACTTTATTGCCGCTTGCTTTAATTGATTCGTATCAGTTAAAGTTTCAAGAGTTACAGCTATATAATCAGGATAAACAGCAACAAACACAATTTAATACAGATGAAGAATTATATCTTGGCTTTATAAGTGACAATCTAACCAATTATCCAATTCAGTCGGTAACTATCAATCAAAAAACATATGCCGTATCTCAACAAAACAATCAATATTTTGTTCGGTTAGGCAAGCAGGTGACGACTGGTAGAAAAAACTTTACCGTGGAAAAATTGCAATTAGCCAATGGTAAAGTAATCAAATTAACGAAAGATAATCAAGTGAGCGCCTTAATTCGCGAAGAAAATGTGCAGTTAAAAAACTTTTCATTAAATGAAGGCAGCGATGGTAATCAGTTACAACTTAATGTAGAGCTGACAAAGGGTGAGCTACAATTAAAAGAGTTCATTTATCAGCTAAAAAATGATCAAGATCAGGTAATCTGGCAGCAAAAAACCTCAAGTACACAGCTTGCTTGTCAAATTGATGTCACGCAACAGTTAACCAAGACCTATCATTTTACGCTTGATGCTAAATATTTGGCTAAAGACGGTCAAGTCAAGACCAAACGATTAAAAGAGGTCATTCAAAAGGCCAATCCTAAAGCAATCATTCGTCAAATCACAGCTAGTAAAACCGGCCTAGAAAAACAGGAAGCTTTTTTCTTGGATTATATTATTGAGACTAATCAGGATTTTCCCATTATCTCGGTGACGACTGATGGAGTGACCCGTGAAGTGACTCAACAAGCCAATCAGCATTATCAATTAATAGGGTATGCTGGAGATATTGCAGGCAAACAGGTAATAACCACCCAAGCAATTACCTTAGCTAATCAAACGGTACTCCCAGTCAATGCCAGTATTGCGCTTGAAGTCTATAAGTCTTTACCCACTGTGCAAAATTATCAATTTATGCCGGATAATGATAAACGACAAGGCAAAGTACAATTTGATTTATTAGATGCAGATCAGGCTTTAATTGATGGCGAGTTGCAAGTGCAAAATACGCATAATGAGGTAATTGCGACTAAACCTATTACTCAAGCAGGGCATCATCAATTTAGTTTACCATTAGCAATTAATCAAAGCTACACATTGAAAGTAATAGTAAAGGCAAAAAGGGATCAAGCTGGCAAGCTCATTCAAAAAGATGCCTGTATTTTTGAAAATACGCTTAGCTTTGTGCCAGCTAAAAATTTGACGCTTACGGATGTTCAAACGTTTAATACTCAAAATCAAGTGACCACATATTTTGCCAAAAATGAACCGATTAGGCTGCAATTTTCTAGTGAGAATTCAGCTCATCTTCCTTTACAGTCAGTGGTTGTTAATCAGCAGACTTATCCGGTTACTGCTTTGGGCAACAATCGCTACGAGGTAAGGATACCAAGCAGCGATCAGGCCCAAACACTTGAGTTACAGATTGAAAAAGTGATTTTGAGCAATCATCAAGAATTATCATTAGAATCAAGAGTTACGCACACTGTCGAAATTTTGAAGAGTCAGCCAACTGCTGATAGTCTAACTTATCAAGTCGATGAGACTAATCAGTTACAGCTTGCTTTTAAGCTAACCGATGAAGATCAAGCTTTAATTCAGGCACAGCTGGTTTTATATGATCATCAGCGCCAAGTTGTTTATCAAACCGAGGTGCATGCTGGAACGAATCAAGTTCAAACCGCAATTGATCCAACCCAAATGTATCAAGCCGTAATTTTGGCTGATTATTGCTTGGATCATCAAGAACAGACAACAAGTGCCAATGTGGTAAGACAAGAACAACTACTCGCCCAAGAGTTGCAATTCCAACAGCCAGCACTTGAATATAAAGAAATTACTAGTGTTTCTTTGATTGATCAACGTAAGAGTCATTATCAAGAACAGGTCGATATTGACCTTGATGATTTTAAACCGACTGATTATTTAGCTAAGGTTGAAATGCAGCAACTCCCAGCCTTTTATGCCGAAATTGAATCAGTAACCGTAGAAAATCATCAACTCATCTTACAATTAAAAACAGATCAAGCCGTTCAATATGAAGGCAATGAAAAAAGACATGGGTTAAAAGTAGTTTTCGGTGAAGTAAAGGATAATCAGGCACACAAACGCTTTTCCTTTGGTGAATTGATTCAGCAAATGAAAGCTAACCCACAAGCAACCATTACCTTATCTAGTGATTTAGATGCTACGGGTGTGACACCGGCGACTTATGCATATATTGAGCAATTCCAAGGGACCATCCATGGCAATGGACATCGGATTAAAAATTTAACGAAGCCGTTGTTCCATCAGCTTCAAGGTGCGCAGATTGAAGATTTAATTATTGAAAATGCGCAAATAAAAGGTAAATATAATGGGATATTAGCAAATAACGCAAGTCAGACAACCATAAAAAATGTTCATATGCAGCATGTTTCTTTAAATAATGCAGCCAATAATAATGTTGGTTTATTTTTTGGAACAGCGAATACGGCTACGACAATTGTGCAAAGTTCAGTTGTTGATGGAAGGATTTGGGGCAATTGGTCTGTAGGTGGTTTTATCGGCAATGCCAGTGAAGTCGAAGTAAGTAATAGCTATATGGATGGTACGCTTCATTCAGATGGCGCCCAAATTGGTGGTTTACTTGGCTATGTGGCTAAAAATAGTCAAGTTATAAATGCCTATAGTCATGCTACTTTGGCGGTTAAAAATGCTGGTTCAGCAGCTGGCATTGTGGGGAAAGCTGAAGATAGCCAATTTCGTTTGGAAAATACCTTATCGTTAGCGCAAGGAAAGGTGGGCTATAAGGTTTATGGCTGGGCACCAAGAATTAAATTAACCAATGTTTATGAATTACAATCTTCGCAATTAGCAGCTTCTGACAGCAATTCAAGTGGAAATGGTAAAGCCATTCATCTATTAGGTGATGATCAATTGAATAGCGATTTTATGCAAAATACCCTTCATTTTGATCCACAACTTTGGCATTTAAAGGCGATCACTTTAACGAAGCTACCGACGTTAAAAAATAGTGATCCCGGCTATACGCAAGCAACGACAACGAATCAGCCGCAACTAGCTGATAGTTATATTCCGGAATTTTCGCGTTTATCACAATTAGCGAATTATCATGTAGAAAATGAACAAGCTTATGCCAATGTATATCGGCTCATTCCGTTTTTAGATGCGAATTTAGTAATTACTTATGGGAATCAATTAGCCCAACAAGGACAATGGAACCAGCAAGCAATTCGTTATCTATTCGCCTATAATCAAGCAAATAAAATCGTTCATGCTCTTGATGAGCAAAATTATGCGACCCTTGATCACTTACGCGTCGTATTTGCAGATGGTTCGTATGTGAACTATCATTTGAGCCAGGCAAAACAGCTAGATCATGTCGCGATGTATCAAATCGATGAATTAGCGATACCTTACACCTATTCTAAGTATATTGCCACAAGCTCAGATCAACTCATCGAACAAATTTATGAGCAGGCTAGTCAATGGAAATACAATGAGGTCTATCAACCGGTCACTCAAAACCTAGAAAGCCGTTTATATCAAGAGCATTATGATGAAGTGTTGAAACCAAACCTACTGGCAATCATCAAAACAATCGTGCAAAGTCAAAACGAGTTTGCAATGGTGGGTAATTATCCTGTCCTGGAAAATCATGTGCTGGATCGTTTATTCAATGATGATTACCTGAAAAAAATTCTATATACTTATAATTATTTTGATCGTTGGTATGGCTTTGCTATCGAATCTTTGCGTTTAGGTGACTGGTTAGTTTTTGATAGTCAGCAGTTATCATCTGATTTAACTTTAGATCATCTTGTTGCTTTGCTGACCCAATCCAATATGCGTGCCACCAAAATGACCGAACAGTTTTATAATAGTGCATTAAAAACCTATACGAAAAATCAAAGCTTGAAGGATTTCATCGCCTTTTTGGTCAATAGTGTCGCACAGCAAGCGCAGGCAAGTGATTGGTTTAGCCAACAATTTAAAGGGATGCTTTATGAAGCAAAGCCTGATGAGCGCTGGGTTAGCTATGGTTATCGTGCTTGGGATTTACTAAATCGTCAACAAAACTGGATCTTACCTTTATTAACGATACCAACAGAGGATATGTATATTATTACGACAGTTGGTCATATTTATTTAGGTACGGGTAATTTATATGAAGCTTATCGTTTACAGCCGGGCGAAACGGATAAAACCAATGCACGTAATCGAATTCTGGCGAAGATGAAAGATTACGGGGATAAATATGCCAAATACTATTCACTTATGTTAAATACAGTTGAGAAACCTGAAGTAATGAAAGAAAAAGCGACCGTCCAATATGATACCAAAGGCTTCAATTATCAAAACGAAGGAGAAATGATTCAAATTGCTACTACCGAAGAACCGGTATTTAAAAACTTCCATTACGCGCTAGGGATCGATTGGGAGCAACTTTATGCGGCGGCATATGCCAATGGTTGGACGGTTTATTGGTGTGTTCATTATCAATTAGATGATTATCGAACCTCTACACATGAAAGTGTGCATAATGAAGATGGTAGCTTCTTATTTGCCGGTCATGGTAGACGGGCTGGTTCTGATGCTGAATGGTATACAAATAAAATTAATACCCAAGAATTTAGCGATGAAATGACTGTTTATAATTTTAGCTATGAATTTGATTACACAGAAGACAAAGCGGTAAATCTATCTACTGAAAGAGTTAATACCCCAGAAAAACTCCATTCATTTTACCAGAATATGTTTGATACGCTTTATGTCTTAGATTATATTGAAGCACAGGCCTTACTTTCTTTAACTCCAGCTGAACAAAGCTATTTAATTGAACAATATAACTGGTCAACAACTTCGCCAACTCAAAAGACAAATGATGATATCGGTGCAGCTCACAATCAAGCGCAGCCAAGCCGTTTGACAACTGAGCAATTAACCCAGATGAACCTGCAATCAATGGCAGATTTGTATGATTACCGGATTACAATGAATCGCACCACCACAACAACGATGGCTTCAATCATGCTATCTTATTGGTATCTCCCACATTACAATCAAGGAATAGGTGATCAATGGGCCTATAGTTTTATGAGTAAAGAAATGCTTGGCTATGCTGGTTGGGTAAATGGTTATGTCCCTTATGCTAGTGGTCAATACAATCAAGATCTACTCGCTTTACAGCATATTACTGGCTATGATTCGTTTAGAGATTATAAGCTAGCACGTTACGAAAAGGTTAAAAATCGCTTGGCACAGATCAATGGCTTTGATGTTAGTCAGGTGCAAGCAGCCTTTGTGCAAGCTTTTAAAGAAGATGCAAAAAATCAACGAACCAATAATCAAACAAGTAAGCAATTGCGAAAAATAATCTATCAAAATCTTAAACATGTAACCGCTGATTTTACCCAGTCTATTTATGAACCAGCCAATAAAATATATGTCAATAATGCTGCCGAATTGGTGCAAGCCTGTCAAAATTGGCCAACTGCTACGATTGTTTTAAACCAAGATATCGATATGCAGGCTATATCAATTACCGATACTGCCTATATCGATACAACGTTTGCTGGTACCTTAGAAGGTAACAATCATCGTTTACTAAATGTTGGTAATACTTTATTTACGGCGCTTAAATTTGCTAGTATTCAAAATCTGATGATTCAAGAACCAAAATATTCGGACAAGGTTACAGCCTCTATAGCTAAGCGTGGAGAGCTCAGTTATTTAAGTGATGTCGACATTCAAGCAGCACCATTTAACCTCCCGTATTTTGCTACGAGCAATGCCACGGCTATCTTAGGTGAAACGAAAACCGAGGTTCAAAATTTAACGATTAGTAGTGTAGCAGATTTCGCTAAAATCAATACCTATGGCCTAAACCGAACCTATCGTATCGTCAATGATATTGATTTTAGTCATGTTAGTCAAACAACACCAATTATCGAAGGTACCTTTACTGGTGAATTACTTGGAGAAGGACATACAATCAAGCATTTAAGTCAACCGCTATTTAGTCAATTAAATGGTAAAGTCCATCGATTAAATATTGAAGCGGCAACCGTTATACAGCCAACGAAAAATCGCATTGGAATTTTAGCAAATGTTAGTAAAAATGCCCAAATATCGCAAATCGCTTTAATTCAACCAACTATTCAAGGAAAAAGTGAAGTCGGTGCTTTAATTGGGCGAAGTGAGGCCAATACCACCATTCAACAAGTGGCTGTTAGCCAGCTAAACCTTACAAGCACGAATGGTTATGCTGGAGGACTGGTTGGTAACAGTATGGATACGACGATTACAGATGTTGCGCTTCAAGGAAACATGGCCATTCAAAATGGCAAAAATGGGGGGCTAACCGCAGCACTTTATCGCAGTACAATCAATCGTGCCTATGTAAACGTAGCTATTACTCGCTCAAATACTGGCGGCGATAATAAAAACGGTGGCTTGTTCGGTGCAATTGATTATGGGCCAGTCAGTGTGCAAAATTGTGTGGTTTTAGGTAATGTGCCAGCGAATATGTATAAGATTACGCGTGCACAAGAAGGGACTTGGGATCGTGGCGATATTGAAAAATACCTAGTCCATGTTTATGAAGCCAGTTTTTCAACAGGCATCAGTAACGCCAACTTATCTCAAGTCATTCAAGCACTGCAAACACCAGCACAATTGACGGCTGATTTTTATCGTCAAAATCTACAGTTTGCTGACGAAATTTGGCAATTAGACGATACGAATCAAGCAAATCCGCCATTATTTAAGTGGCAGCTACAAGCAAATCAATCATCTTAAATCTTAAAATGGCAGTTAGCTGAAAGCATCGTCCTTAGCTAGCTGCTATTTGTTTTTAAAAACAGTTGTCATTTCGTGTGAATTATGCTAGGCTCAGCTTAAGCAACACCATGTCAAAAAAGAAAAGAGTCGATAAAAATGAGTGAAAAAAT
>DYWZ01000028.1 GCA_020742395.1 Enterococcus columbae | reverse complement strand
GTAATTTCTTATTGAAATTCTGTGGAGTCTGGCCAATGCGTCTAGCAAGTTCAGAAACGCTTATATTCATTTGCTCACATAGTTGTTTTATCATATCTGCCGTAGTCATACAGCACCTCCAAGTTTACGCTAATAATATTATAAACCATTTGGTTGATAAACACAATAGTTATTAAAATATTATTATAATCAGCAAGCAAAAGAAAACCCACAACTCTACTGTAGAGTCATGGGCTATTTACTTCTGGTTTTCATATTTCCATTTCGAAGCCAGATTTGAAGGCTATGACGAAGTGTTCTTCATAGACTGTAACGCTCTGGATTATCTTCCTTACAAGCTTATCAGCGTACTCTAAGATACGGAATTTGTTCTTGCGGATAAATTCAATCAGCTCATTGATTCGCTCGTTCTCACCATTGAGGGAGGCATCTTCTACTAAAAGGATCTGTCGCTTGTCTTTCAGCTCATCAATCTCATCTGCTAGGTGTTCATAGTCTTAATCCTTATTAGCCAGCTTGATAAGTTCTTTTTTGCTTTTCCTCCAGTAAGTTGTTAATCTCTGAAATTTGATACTCTGTGGTTTCGCCAATCACAGCATGAATATTCTCTTCCAGGGTCTTTATCATATTGTTGCCACCAGCAAGTAGCTTATTAATTACAGTCATTACCGCACCGTAGAGTTCACCTTCTTTTATGGTTCGGTTCTTACATACCTCAGGACCCTGCTCGATTCTAGTTACGCATCGCCAGACAAATTCTTTTCTACTATGAATATTCCAATAGGTTCTCCTATAAATATCGCCACAATCTCCACAGAAGGTGATGGCACTTAAAGCGTACTTGCTACTATAAATTCGTTTGTTCTTGCCTTCTCCTGTGTAGATATTGCTTCTCCGATGAATTTCTTCTTGCGCCTGCAAAAATAACTCTTTAGGAATAATCGCTTCATGGCTATTTTCAACATAATACTGTGGAACATGCCCTTCATTCTTCATTCATTTCTTGGTTAGAAAATCTACAGTAACAGATATTTGAGTATTGGCTTCAATAATGACTTCATCATGGACATGAGCCACAATACGATAAGTACTAAGCATCTTTATTGAATACATTAAAATATCACGGGAGATGGCTTGAACAATATTCTCTAGAAACTTAGGACCGTAACTTTCAAGACGCTCCCATTTCTTTGTTCCACCTACTCCTTCATAGGTAACAGACTCACCACCAAACTGATTCTCACCAATTCGAGGTTTTACATAGGCAAGCCGTCTACCTGGGGAAAGAATGATAAAAAGCATGCCACTAAGACAATGAAACTCGATGCCATGGGTTTCTTGTGATTTATTTTCCTTTACGCATTGTTTAGCCACCCAATCTACATCCCACCAGAACTGTGTGATGTTTGGATTAGACATTCTCCAGGCATTCACAAGCGGTTTTAATTCTTCCTCTTCAAGCACCATCTCTAATGCCACATGGCTTTTAGAACACCAACAGAACCACCATATCCAAGTGACAATTCAGCAATTTTACCCTTCTGTCTCAAGTGACCGTTCAAACCATGCTTTTCAACGGGAACGTTAAACATCTGGGAGGCAGATACACAGTAGATATCAACACCATTAGCAAATACCTTTGTTCGCCATGTTTCGCCTGCAAGCCATGAAAGTACACGAGCCTCAATGGCTGAGAAGTCAGCCACAATAGACTTATGATCAACTCTTGGTACAAAGGCTGTACGAATCAGTTGTGAAAGGGTATCTGGTATATCTTCATAGAGCAGTTCTAGTGTTTCAACATCACCATTTATAACAATATTTCGCGCCTCTTTTAAGTCTGGCATATGGTTTTGAGGGAGGTTTTGTAATTGTACCAGCCTTCCGGCTTAGAACCAGACCTCAAACCACGGAAAGTCTTTATTTACTTATCTTATTACACTCTTACTTATCTACCCTTGTCATCAATACTACCGTCTCACAATGGCACGACTGTTCACTAAGTACGTCAGATAGTTCTGTCTGTACAAAGGAACATATCCACGAACCATTTAACGATAGGTCAAAGCTATCGTTAAAAAGTGTCTGCCCTATGTGTAGCACGAGCGAGTTGATAAAATTACTTATCTAATAGATTCACTTCTACAATCTGATTAGGCGGAATAGAAACATCATCCCTCACATATAAAAATTGTTCACCTAATCCATTAACAGCTCTATCTATCGCATGTGACAGCATCCATTTTTTAAGCTTTAATTCATTGTTGAGTTCCGTCCAACCTTCATAAGGTGGATCTCTATCTTCATCTAATTCAAAATTAAAGCGATGCACTTGATCCACGGTTACCCAGAAATCCACTTTATAACTTTTTGATTTATTTCTCCAGTAGCTTTCCAATTTCGAGGCTTGCGGAAACAATTTAGCAAGAGTCATTAGAAATTCCGGTCTTTCATGAATGTCAGTACCATAGTTGAGAACATCATCATTTGCCAAAAACCCATTTATGCAAAAATCATAATAAACTCTATGCGCTATGTTACTGAGTTTCTTATCTGTTTGTGATAAGAAATGGCTATAACGATATTTTTCATAATCAATGTCATAAATCATTCCATCACACTCCAGAGTCTTACTTTTTATTTGAAAAGTGATACCAGCTTTATTTAGAAGTCTGTTAAAAGATGTATTGCCAGAAAGAACCATCTGCAAATTCATCAAACCATTGGATTTAATTTCTTTACATTCGTCTAAAGCACCGACAACATGAAAAGCCATTATCTTTAAGTCTTCTATGTTTACTTCAGTAATTCTTCCTATATTTCTTTTCCAGAACTTTTCAAAATCATTTTCACATTCAATGACTAATTCTGTTAAGTATTCGTCTGGAGTCATATTCATAAATTCTAGAACAAAATAATATGCCGTATCACACGTTCTTAAATCAAAATCCGCTATATAAATCTCCTAGTTTTATCATTATGAATACCCCTATTTATTCTTTTTCAGTTCCACACTTTTACCAATCAAATCCACATTAACAATCTCGTATCCAGCTTCAATAATTGTATGAGGCAGAATATGTGTCGCCGATGGATTCCAATATGCATTGTAGTTATACGCTGACTTGCACAAAGTTTCACCGATGATATCCTCTATCTGCCTAAACGATAGAGTCATTTCAGCTTCAGTCGAGTTAACCAAAAATTCCTTTAAGGGATCAAACTTCTTTTCCGTACGCTGGTTTGCATCGATTTCTCCGACAGCTATCAATGCATTATGCAGCAAATCATATTTTTCAATCATCCATTCAAAAATATCTGTATGCTTTGACGGATTGAAAATATCATATTCCTTTCGGTAAAGAATTCTTTTCGCGATGCTGCCTGCCTTTGATGAATACCAGTCAAACTTATCACCAAACAGGGATTCTATCTTGTCCTTCTTCTCTTCCAACTGAGCAAAAGCTTCGGGATTATATACATACAGCAAAAGTGTTATATACTTACTTCTCGTAACTGTAAATGATAGGTGAAATTCTGCATTAGGCACAGCAATATCGTACCAATTTTGCTGCAGAGGCTTTCTTGCACCTATATCACCTCTGCCTTCCTCTGTACAGTAGTTAACGAATGCTGTCCAGAATTGTAATTGTTTGTTTCCAAGTTCATCATTTGACTCTTTATTCTGTGCATCATTAGATTTTACAGTCGTTTCTACAAGCTTTTCTTTAGGCAACTCATCAGGAACTTCTCTCCCATCAACTGCAAAGGATACATAAACAAGTCTATCCAACTGTTCTTTGGTCATGCTGAACTTCCAACGTCTTTCCATAAACTCAAGTAACTGTTTACTTCTGTTATAAATTCTATCCGCAGACCAGTCAGATTCTTTGGATATCTCAATTTCAGAATGAGATCCGTTTTCATATCCACGTCTTCCGCTAGATTTGGATGTTTTCTTGTCTTCAAAGCTATCATTTTGAAGTGATGAATTGATGCTCTGTGACAGCGGTAGCAAGTTTCCAAGTGCTCCGGACAACAATTTGATTTCATCTTCGTCAAACTGTCTGAAGGCATTCTTCCAATAATACTTTGACGGTGTTTGCGGAAGAATATGCTCAATGGAAACTTTATCCTTCTCGCTCTTCGTAAATAGCATCCAGTTTAATTTATCAATGTTATTCTTCTGTGATAAAAAAACTTCATACTCATATAAGAAGTATCGAATTGGGTTCCAGGTATAGAATCCAGTATTATTATCAAAATTCTTCTCAATTCTTGTCACGAAGTTCGGAATAGCATACTCGATATTGCTATTTGTAGTGTCTTCAATGTCTTCAATCAAATCTTCAAGATTCATCTCATGCAAGTACACGCTTCTTGTAGCACGGTTATACTCACTGCTGCGAAAGGTTGCTTGATATGTTCCAAGACGAAAGCATATAAAAATAAACCTTTCGATTGCTTTGAATGCTTTAAGTCTCTGTTCCTCAGAAAAATCTCTTCTGCTGATGATAACCATAACAAGCGGTCTGAAATATCCGATACCAATTCTATTCAGCTTATCAACCCATTGTTTTTCTTCCTGGGTAAGATTTTCACTCTGCAACGGAAAATATGTGTCGTACCAATACTTAGCTAAATCTTTAAGGCTGTTAACATATGATGATATTTCAGATGGTTCCAATTTGGAAACTTCCATTGTTTCCTTTTCTTCTATCTCAACATTCAGATCATCTTCATCATAATTTAAATCAGATGTTTCCTCTTCACCACTGCTAAGATATATCGTCTTTTTCTTAAATATATTCTTCGCAGAGAATTTACCAAGCAAAAAGTTTATGTAGTCATCGCCTTTTTTACGTGAATAGGAAAAATAGCTAATCCAATGAGCCCTTAAGAATTCATCATCAGAAAGCGGTGTTTTTTCGTTCCTTCCCAACTGGTAATAAACCTCTTTCCAGGCATCATTAATTTGCTTTCTCAAATTAGATTTATCCAACTCATCAAATTTATCATTGGCATATAAAGTAGTCAGATAGATAAGACGATTCTTTAAAAGTTCGAGGTTTGTAAGTTTCTTACCCCTGTTGTTCATTGTCTCAAACGCAACAAAAACATCATAGTCATCGTCAATCTCATGTATATTAAACATGAGACGTTGCGTGAGTTTCAGATATAGATTACTGAGTCCTTTCATACCTTCATCTGCATACAATTCCGATATATTCTTCTTAAAGAACTCCTTAGCGTACTTTAAATTCTTTGTGTAATATGTTTCGTTTACACTACCGGAATACGGTTCGTTGAACACTCTGTACTTCAAATATTCTGCACTAGGATTATCCACCTCATATCCAAAGAGATACGTGGTAATCTGATTATTCGGTGGACGATGGCGGCAAATATATTTTGATCGTATATCTTTCAAAGTTTCAAAACCCAGAACAATATCATTCTCAGTTAAATCTTTATTTTCAGCTTTTGCTATTTCTATCAACTCATTCAGCAGAACAATAAAGGTAGTTAATCGTTGCTGACCATCTACAATATGACATGCCTTGAATCCGGCATCTACCATCCATATATCCTCACCCCAGGATGAAATAACTTTTTTCTTCAGTTCCTTCAAAGATAAGAGACCGGTATAGTGGTATCTATCATCTTGGAGATTGATGATATCATCCCAAAAATCAATCAACTGTGATTGTTGCCAAGCATAGCCTCTCTGGTAGTCTGGTATTCTGAATAGTCTATTTTGAAATAGCAACGATAGTGGTTGTAGTTCATTCGCCATTATAATTTGCTCCTCCTATCAGATCTTTTTTGTAGGCAGTTTGAAGTTAAAATCTCCGCCCAAAACACTCGCTGCAATACCAATTGTAACAGCCAAAGCTAAGCTTGCGCCTCCAGCAAGTTTCCAATTAAATGCTCTTTTTTCACTATCTTTAGCATTTACTTTTTCTTCTATTTTCTCATCATGCTCTCTGATTTCTTTATCTTTTACAGCAGCCATCTCTGCAAGCTTCGTTTCTTCTTTGAGCATTTCCATCATCTGTTCAGGTGTTAAATTAGGATTATCTAAACACTTGCTATAGTCTGCCTGCACTTGTTTCAAAAAATCATAATACTCTGTACGACTCTTTGACGATTCAGCTTAATCCTTCTCTGTATATGTGTAATAATGCTCAATACTTGTATCATCACTTTCAATGATTTTATCTATTTCTTGACGGTATTCCGAAAGTGCAGTTTTTATAAGATCCACAAACTGTGGATACTGTGCCAAAACATCCCTTGCAACTTCAGGATGCAGTTCTGCCAATTTTGATGCATAACTGATAACATCACCTTTAGAAAGATTCCTAAAATCTGTTCTTCCCATTAAATCTAATATACCTTTTTCTTCTATTGTATATTCCATATTTTAAGTGCTTCCTTTCTTGTATGTTTTTCTACCTACCGTTTTCCACACTCTTTATATATTTCCCACTCTTAATCCTTTGATCATTTGGTTTTTCTGCATCTGCCGGAATAGCCCAATATGATCCAATCTTTGTGGCACCGGATGTACGTCCCTCTGCACAGAGAACCTGTATTCTTCTAACTGTAATACCCCATTTTTCTGATATTTGCTTTATTGATAAATATTCCATCATAATCTCTCCGTAAATCACTCATTCAAATTGGGGTTGTATCTCGAATAACATTTTAACAAGTGGCATATAAATCTAAAACCAAAATCTAAAATATCATTTTAATAATGAGTAGATATGTTTCAATATAAGAAATACGGACTCTCCTGAGCTATTGCATAATCTCAAAAAAGTCCGGAAATACGCCACTTTTCAGCCTTTATTTATCTTTTTTTGTCATCCATACCACGCACTCAACATGGCTTGTCATCGGGAATAAGTCCACGGGTTGGACTTGTTGGGCGGTGTAGCCTAGTTCATTAAATAGGGCTAGGTCGCGGGCCATGGTGGCTGGGTTGCAGGAAATATAGACAATCTTTTCTGGGTTCATTTCACAGCTAGCTTTAATGAAGCTTGGCGTTAGACCTTTTCGTGGTGGGTCAACGAAAATGACAGTTGGTTGAATGCCGTCTTTTACCCATTGTGCCATGACAGTTTCAGCGTTTCCTGTTACATAGGTAGTGTTAGTTAGGCCGTTTAATTTAGCATTTTTGATTGCATCCTGGACGGCATCGGCAACGACTTCCATGCCATAGACGTGCTTTACTTTATCCGCCACTGATAAGCCAATGGTTCCAATGCCAGAATATGCATCAATGATTGTGTCTTCTGCTGTTAATTCGGCAAAGTCATAAGCCGTTTGATAAAGGCGTTCGGCTTGGAGCGTATTCACTTGATAGAACGATTTAGCCGAGATTTGATAGGTTTTACCTAATAGTTGATCTTCAATGGTACTGCTACCATATAGGACTTGTTCGCGTTCGCCTAAGATGACGTTGGTTTTTTCTTCGTTTATATTTTGAATAATCGATACTACTTCTGGTAAGGCTTTGGCAATTTCTTGAGCAATTTGTGCTCCTTTAAAGAATTTGGCTTTGCGAGTAACCAAAACCACCATCATTTGGTGTGTGTAATGACCGCGGCGAATCACAATATGTCTTAAAAAGCCTTCGTGGGTCGTTTCATTATAAGCTTTGACTTGATATTTTTGTAAGATCTCGCGAATCGTTACAATCGCTTGGTCAATAGCTGGATCTTGAATGTAGAAGTTTTCGATTGGCACCAAGTCATGACTGTTTTTACGATAAAAGCCGGTTTGTAATTGACCATCAATTCTTCTAACTGGAATTTGGGCTTTGTTACGGTAGCCAGTCGGATTAGTCATACCGATTGTTGGCAAGACAGCAACGTCTGGCATTTTGGCAACTTTCTTCATCACATTTTCGACTTGTTGTTGTTTGAAAAGCAGTTGTTTTTCATAGCTTAAATGGGCTAAAGGGGCAATTCCCGTTCGAATATAGCGCTCATCTGCGTTTTCAATACGATCAGGACTTTTCTTTAAAAAGTCTTTTACTTTAGCAAAGCCAAATTTATTGCCCACCTTAAGTACGTGGATGATCACTTTTTCTCCAGGTAAGGCATTTTCAATAAACAGTGGATAACCGTCAACTTTAGCAATGCCCATTCCCTCATGCGTAAGGTCGATAACGTCCACGGTTAGTTCTTGATTTTTCGTTACAGGATATTGATTCATACTTCCTCCTCAGTTCGATAAAAAGATTGTTAAAAGTTTTTTCCAACGAATTATTTAGGCTGCCGCTAAATTCGATCAATTACTTGCGCATAGCATAAACACAAAAAAACTTTTAAAAGTCTTATATAGTTTAATAGCTGACAAAGCCTGTTTGCATCGCTTCGTTGTAAATACCATAAAAGCCTAGCGTCGTTGCGCCATTTGGGACCATCCCAGCGGCAATCCAGTTTTTATATTCTTCTGGAATTTCACTAAGTGGCGTAGTTGGTAAGTACAGGTAAAGCTGATTGGCTCCAGCTAAGCCATGTGCATTCGTGTAGATGCGTTTGATGCCATCGACAATTTCTTGGCTGTCGACTGGATTGGCGTAGGTTAAGTCTTTGATTTTTAATACGTAAACGTTCGCGTTAAGCTGTTGAACTTGTTCAAAACTACCAGCAAAAGTCGATAGATATTGCGTGCCATTAGGATTGTCAGTCCCCACATCGCCCATATCCATATCGCTATACTGTCCGGTAAAGCGACCATCTGCCATTATTTTTAGGCCAGTTGACCAAGCACCGGCGCCACTTGAGAAAATAAATTGCTTGCCTTCAATTGATGCAAAGATTGTTTTAGCTGCAGGGGTTGGACTTTTTTCAGTGTTTGATATCGCTTGATCACTAGCACTAGCTGAAGATGCTGTTTTACTTTCACTGGTCGCACTAGTACTAGTCTTTGTTTTCTTTTTGCTTTTTTCTTTTGTTTGCGCCTTGGCTTTCTTTTTCACCACTTCGCTCGTTGAACTTGACTTCGCTTCTGTTTTTTTGTTTTGTTGACAGCCCGCAAGACCCAAGCTAGTCACTAAAAGAATAGTCATCATCCCATTTAAAACACTTTTTTTCATATTTACCCCTCTTTTTCAGTTTCACCCGTAAATAATAATTCCATCATTTGTTTGGCTTGTTCGTTACCGACATAATAGATTACATCGCCCACTTCTAGTGTAAAAATTGGCCCCGGCGAAAGATGCATTTCATCCTCGCGTTTGATAGCCATAATCGTCGCCTGAGTTCGATGCCAGAGATTTAATTGACCGATTGTACTGCCTTGTTCAGCAAAAGCTTCACTGACTACCAATTCATAGGGCACCAACGATAAGCTGTCTTGTGTGCGTCTAGTTTCATTTTCTAATTTGGTTAATAATTCTAAGGTGTGTTCCAAGGCTTCTTGTTGGTTTTTGATGCTATCTCGTAAATCATTTTTGGTTTGAGAGATGAGCTGTAAATTTTTAGAGCGTGCCAAAAAAGCCTTAGCCTTTTCTTTAGAACGGACATACACCCCACTACCATGGCGGACTTCAACGATTTCTAAATCGGCTAATAAGTTGACCGCTTTACGGGCGGTTTCTGGTGAGACCCCAAAATTACTAGCGATAGTGGTGCGTGCGCGGATCTTTTCTTCTTTTTGATATTTTCCATCAGCAATTCGTTGGGCCATCAACAAGGCAATCTCATGATAGCGTGATTCGCTGCGTTTATTTTTCGTTTTTATTTCTTCCATGTAGCTTCCTCGAATTCTAATATTCTGTCATTCATTGTTTTATTGTACCATTTTTTTCAAATTTTCGGGGTATTTTCCTGGCAAATATTCGCCGTTTTATCATTTTTAATGATGGATGAATGGCTAGGTATTGCGAAAATTTATGACCGTCTTGAATTGGTTTTTTACTTTTCTTCATCGCTTCAATACTGCACAATAGGCTTTTTGCGTCTATGTAGGCTCGTATACTCCTAAATACGCTTAAACACTTCTAAGCGTCTCTAAATGCCGAAAAGGGCTTCTCCTAATCTGGAAAAGCCCTTTTACTATCTGTATGCTTTAATTTAGCCTATTTTTTCATCGCCATCGATGTCTTCATCGTTTAGTTTTTCTACTTCTTTGATGAAGTCTTGGCTAATTTCTTGGTAATCTTCTTCACCGACGACGGCATCTTCAGGGATTTCGTCTAGGTTGGCAAAGAATTCGATATGGTTATTTAAGTTCTTAAAGGTCATTGGCGCATCGCCACCATATTCACCGTCAAGATTAATCATTAAACGTTTGCCGTCTTCTGGTTCGTGAACCTTTAGATAACTTGTTTTGGTATAGATGACGCGTGGATCATTGATGTGCTTGCCACCGTTTAGCATTAAGGCTAATAAGTGTAGAATTTCCAAAACATTGGCCGTTTTGACAATGATTAAAGTAAAGTGACCGTCATCTAGCTTGGCATCAGGAACGATTTGTTCAAAGCCTCCTACCGAATTGGTTAAGGCTAAGAAGAACATGGAGGCATTGCCAATATATTCGCCTTTATCGTATTCAAGATGCATTTTGATTGGTTTAATTTGTGGTAATAATTCAGCGCCTTTAGCTAAATAAGCTAGGTAACCGAAGATACTTTTTAGCTCAGATGGGACTTCATAAGTTAATTCTGTAAGATGTCCCCCAGCTGCAATATTGATAAAATAGGATTGGTCGGTTTGACCGATATCCATGCGAATCGTTTGGTTTTTGGTAATAACCTCGGCAGCTTTGCGAATGTTATCGCGCGGAACCTTTAAGGCTCGTGCATAATCATTGGTTGTACCTGCTGGGATGATTGCCATTTTAGGTCGTTGTTCTAATTGTGCGATTCCATTAACGACTTCATTAATTGTACCATCGCCACCTGCTGCAACAACTAGGTCAAAACCTGCTTTGCCAGCACGTAAGGCTTCATTTTTAGCAGAGTCAGGTTCTGGCGTGGTTGCATAGGCACTTGCTTCATATCCAGCTTGCTCTAAAACATCTAAAATATCCGCTAAATTGCGTTTTAGTGTTTCTTTACCAGAAGTTGGATTATATATGACACGTGCTCTTTTCATTTCTTGCCCTCTAACTTTAGCGTTTTGCTAATTCTTGTTGTAATAATTGGTTAACGACACCTGGGTTTGCTTGACCTTTTGTCGCTTTCATGATTTGGCCGACTAAGAAGCCAACTGCGCGATCTTTTCCGTTTTTGAAGTCTTCTACTGATTGTGCATTGTTGTCTAAGACTTCATTAATCATTGGTAATAATTGTGCTGGATCAGATAATTGAATCAAGCCTTTTTCTTTAACGATTACTTTTGGATCGCCACCATTTTTAATTAATTCTTGGAAGACTTTTTTCGCAATCTTAGAAGAAATGGTGCCATCTACGATTAATTGAATCATACCAGCTAGATTTTCTGGTGTTAATTTCACTTGATCTAAGGTTAATTTTTCACTGTTTAAGTAAGCTGAAACTTCACCCATTAACCAGTTTGAAGCTAATTTCGCATCTGCACCGTTTGCAATGGTTGCATCGAAGAAATCAGACATTTCTTTAGTTTGAGTTAAGACCATTGCGTCATATTCCGGTAATTCCAATTCATTGATATAACGTTCGCGACGTTTAGCAGGCATTTCTGGTAAGCTTTGGCGAACCTCTTCAATCCAAGAATCATCAATAACAAAGCGTGGAATATCTGGCTCTGGGAAGTAACGGTAGTCTGATGAGCCTTCTTTTACCCGCATAAGAATTGTTTGGTTAGTCTTTTCATCAAAGCGGCGAGTTTCTTGTTTAATTTCGCCACCTGATAACAATACCTTAGCTTGACGTTTTTCTTCGTAGGCTAAGCCTTTTTTAACGAAGGTCATTGAGTTTAGGTTCTTCAATTCGGTCTTTGTACCAAAGGCTTCTTGGCCATATGGGCGTAAAGAGATATTTGCATCACAGCGCATTGAGCCCTCTTCCATCTTCACGTCAGAAACTTCGGTAAATTGGATGATTGAGCGTAAAGCTTCTAAATAAGCATAGGCTTCTTCTGGTGAACGCATATCGGCTTCAGAAACAATTTCAATTAATGGGGTGCCTTGACGGTTTAAGTCGACATAGGAATAGCCTTCATTGCCGTGCATGTTTTTCCCAGCATCTTCTTCTAGGTGCACCCGTTCAATGCGGATTTTTTTCTTCTTACCTTCTACTTCAATTTCAATCCAACCGTCATGTCCGATTGGTTGGTCAAATTGTGAAATTTGGTAGGCTTTTGGATTATCAGGATAGAAGTAGTTTTTACGATCAAAGTGCGTGTCTTTAGAAATTTGGCAGTTTAAAGCTAGTGCTGCTTTCATCCCAAATTCTAAGGCACGTTTATTCATTACAGGTAAAACACCTGGATATCCCCAGTCAATTACGTTTGTATTGCTATTTGGCTCAGCACCAAAATGCGCAGGAGCTGGAGAAAAGATTTTTGAATCTGTTTTTAATTCAACGTGGACTTCAAGCCCGATGACTGTTTCAAAATTCATTATTCTGCTCCTCCTAAAATAACAGGTTTTTTCGTATGGAAGTCAGTTGCTTGTTCAAAGGCAGCAGCTGCTTGATACATCGTTTGTTCATCGAAGTGTTTGCCGATGATTTGTAAACCAACAGGTAGTCCTTCACTAAAACCACATGGAACAGACATCCCTGGTAGACCTGCAAGGTTCACTGGGATGGTTAAGATATCACTTAGATACATTGTAATTGGATCATTGATATTTTCACCAATACCATAAGCAACTGTTGGTGATGCTGGACCGATGATTAAATCATAGTCTTTAAAGACATTATCAAAATCTTGTTTGATTAATGTACGAACTTGCCCAGCTTTTTTGAAGTAAGCATCATAATAACCAGCTGATAGTGAGAATGTTCCTAACATGATCCGACGTTTTACTTCTGTACCAAAGCCTTCACTACGAGAGTTAACATATACATCTTCAAGATTAGAGATATTTTCTGAACGATAGCCATAACGGATACCATCGAAACGTTGTAAGTTTGAACTTGCTTCTGATGAGGCGATGATATAATAAACAGCAACCCCATATTTAGAATGTGGTAAGCTTACTTCTTCAACCGTTGCACCTAATGCACGGAAAGTTTCAGCAGCTTTTAAGACCGCTTCTTTTACGCCAGGTTCAATTCCTTCACCTAGATATTCTTTTGGTAATGCAATCTTCATGCCTTTCACTGATTGACCGATTTTAGCAGCAAAATCAGGTACTTCAACGCCTGCAGAGGTACCATCTTTTGGATCATAACCACTGATGGCGTTTAACGCTAAAGCATTGTCTTTTACATTACGAGTTAATGGACCAATTTGATCTAATGAAGAAGCGAACGCAATTAAACCAAAACGTGATACGCGTCCATAAGTTGGTTTCATACCAACAATCCCATTAAATGCAGCTGGTTGGCGAATAGAACCACCTGTATCAGAGCCTAATGAAACTGGGACTTGACCAGCAGCCACTGCCGCTGCAGAACCACCTGAAGAACCACCTGGTACTTTAGTGAAATCCCATGCATTTTTGGTCTTTTTGAAGTAAGAGGTTTCGGTACTTCCGCCCATCGCAAATTCATCCATGTTTAATTTACCCACAGGAATCATATCTGCTTGATAGACCTTATCCATAACCGTTGCGTCATAGATTGGTTCAAAGTTATAAAGGATTTTTGAAGCCGCTGTTGTGCGGATATCCTTGGTTACGATATTATCTTTAATCCCGATTGGAATACCGGCTAAGACATTGTTTGCATCGATTCCTTTTGCATCAATTCCTTTAGCCACTTCTAAAGCTTTTTCTTCGCTTACAGTAATAAACGCTTCTACTTGATCATCTGTTGCCTTAATGCGTGCTAAGGTTTCTTTGGTTAAGTCAGTTGCACTGATTTCTTTAGACACTAATAAGGCGTGTAATTGTTCTAAAGATTGATCATATAATTTAGTCATTATGCGCCAGCCTCCCCATTATCAATAATTGCTGGTACCTTGATAAATCCATTTTCAGATTCTGGTACATTCTTTAATAGTTCGTTACGGTCGAAACCAGCTTGCGCCTTGTCTTCACGTAAGACATTGATACTTTCCACCACGTTAGAAGTAAATGGAACACCAGTTGTATCAACTTCTTCTAATAATTCAACCATATCAATAATTTTTCCTAATTGAGTGGTAAATTCATGCAATTCTGCTTCTGGAAAGGATAATTTCGCTAATTTTGCGACATGCTTTACCTGTTGTTCACTAATTGCCATAAGCTCCTCCTTATTTTTCACGTATGCTCATACTTTTCACTGTTGTATTGTAACATTTTATTGAAAATCATCAAATATAATTCAGAAATCTTTTTTAAATTTCATTAAAAAAATCAACTTTTGCCAAATAAAATGAAGGGAACAACGCTTTTTTACTAGTATTATTTATCCTCAAATGCATCTATCATCTCTTGTTCACTCCAAATAGTAATGCCTAATTGTTGGGCCTTAGTTAATTTACTACCGGCATCTTCTCCGGCAATCACTAAATTGGTTTTTTTAGAGACACTACCGGTTACTTTGCCACCAAGTGCTTCGATTTTAGCTTTAGCCTCGTCTCTAGTATAAGTGGTTAGTTTACCAGTTAAGACGATGGTTTGGTCTTTAAATGGTGAAGCAACACTAGCCAATTCTGCTTGGGTAATCCCTAGATAGTTTAAGTTGACTCCTGCTTGTTTTAATTCATTAATCAGTTCATGAACTTCTTGATTACTAAAGTAAGTTGTTACACTATTAGCAATCGTTTCTCCCATGGTGTGTAATTGAAGAATTTCTTCTGTCGTCGCCTGAGCTAATTGCTCAATTGAACCATAATGCTCAAGTAAAATTTGAGCAGCCTTGCTACCTACATGACGGATGCCTAAGCCAAATAATAGGCGTTCTGCTGAGTTAGCCTTACTTGCTTCAATTGCTTGTAATAAATTATTGGCTGACTTCTCCTTAATCTTATCTAAGGTCAAGAGCTGCTCTTGAGTTAAATAGTAGAGATCAGCCACATCTTGAACCAATTCCTTTTCATACATTTGTTCAATCACTCTTGGTCCTAAGCCATCGATATTCATCGCCTGTCTAGAAACAAAGTGACTCAAACCTTCTTTGATTTGGGCAGGACATTTAGGGTTAATACAACGCAAGGCGACTTCTTCTTCCAAATGGACCAATTCACTTGCACAAATCGGACAATGAGTAGGCTTTGGATAAGGCTGACTAGCTGCACTCCGTTTGTCTTCTAATGCCTTGGCAACCTCTGGGATAATGTCGCCAGCTTTATAAATGATTACATGGTCGTTTAAACGCAAGTCCTTCATTTGAATATAATCCATATTATGCAAGCTAGCTCGGCTAACTGTCGTCCCTGCTACAACTACCGGATCCATTACGGCAGTTGGCGTTACGACACCGGTTCGACCTACCGTCCATTCTATATCACGAATAATGGTTTCGGCTTCTTCTGGTGGAAATTTATAAGCAATCGCCCATCTTGGTGCTTTAATGGTAAAGCCTAGCTCCTCTTGTAAAGCCAATTGGTTGACCTTAATTACAATCCCATCTATTTCATAAGGGAGGCTGCTACGTTTTTCGTGATATTCTTCGATGTAGGCCCAAATTTCATCCACGTTTTGACAAACTCGGCGATGCGGATTGATCTTAAAGCCTAAAGACTCCAGGGATTGTAAGGCTGCTTCTTGTGTAGGCACTTCTAGTGGACCAAATTCAGCCACTGTATATAAGAAGGTGCTTAAATTACGTTGCGCTGTGATTTTGGTATCTAACTGACGTAAGCTACCTGCTGCCGCATTTCTCGGATTGGCAAAGGTCTCTAAGCCTGCTTCTTCCCGCTTTTCATTTAATTGTTGGAAGGATTGTTTAGGCATGTAACATTCACCACGTACTTCAATGCTGATTGGTTCAGCAAGTTGCATTGGAATGGAACGAACCGTCTTAAGATTTTCAGTAATATTTTCACCGACTGAGCCATCGCCACGGGTAGCTCCACGAACAAATTGGCCATTTTCATATTTTAATGAAATCGACAGACCATCAATCTTTAACTCGCATTCATAATCAACTGCGTGCCCTAAAGCCTTTTGAACTCTTTGATCAAAAGCCACTAACTCTTCTTTACTAAAAGCATCGTTTAAGCTATATAACGGTATCTCATGGACTGCTTTTTCAAAACCTGCTAATACCATGCCACCTACTCGTTGCGTAGGGGATTGGCTACGAATAAAAGCAGGATTTTCTTGTTCTAAACGTGTTAACTCTTGATATAAGCGATCATATTCCGCATCAGTCACAACCGGGGCATCTTTGACATAATAAGCATGGGCATATTCATTCAATTGATCTTGTAAAGCATAAATCTTCTCTTGCATGGTTTGATCGCTCATTTTCTTCATCCTTTTCATTATAGTTATATTTTTTCAATTGGTGCAAAGCTAGCCAATAAACGTTTAATTCCTTGTCCAGTAAATGCAACATCTAATTCCACTGAATCTTTAGCGCCACTGACTTTAACAATGGTTCCAACACCCCATTTTTTATGGTTTACCTTATCGCCTACTTGCCAATTTACAGCATTCTTTTCTTGATTAGTTGAAGCGTTATTGGCCATTAAACGAGAGAAACGATGATTGTCTCTTGTATTGGTAGCAGTTGTATTTGAAGGATAGCCATTGGATTTAGCCACTGACTGTGTATTTTTTCTAGCCATAAAATCAGCTGCTGATAAGCCTTGTTTTTGACCAAACGGTGAAGCATTGGTAGCAGTTGACTGAAATTGACGTTTGGCAAATGCTCCCACAGGTTCAATTAAAGTATCATCGATTTCTTCGATAAATCGTGAGGGTTTATTATATTGCGTTCGCCCATAAATGGTTCTTGAAAATGCATTGGTCAAAAAGAGCTGTTCTTCTGCTCTAGTAATCCCTACATAAGCTAAACGTCGCTCTTCTTCTAGCTCAGCTTCTTCTTGTAAAGCTCTAGAAATTGGAAAAATATTTTCTTCAAGGCCAATTAAAAAGACTGTTGGAAATTCTAGTCCCTTGGCAGCATGTAAGGTCATTAAGGTCACCTGACTGCTTGTTTCTTCGTAGCTATCTACATCTGAAACTAACGCCAAATCATTTAAGAATAAACTTAATTTTTCGCTAGCCTCTGCTTCAGCATATTCTGCTTGGGTTACGAACTGCTCATCGAAGGCTTTGGTTACCGTTAAGAATTCTTGCAGGTTTTCAATTCTAGCATTCGCTTCGATGGTATTTTCTGCCTTCAAACTATCTAAATAGCCTGTCTTTGCCAATACTTCTTCCGTTAATTCTGTTAAGGTTAAAAATTCCTGCATCTTAGCAAAATCTTCAATCAGTTGTCCAAAGTGTGCTAATTCTTTACTTGCCTTGGCTGAAACACTAGATAAAGCAACATTGGCGCAAGCTTCTAATAACGAAAAGCCATGAATATTGGCAAAATCACGCAACCGTTCAACCGATGTTGTGCCAATTCCTCGTTTTGGCACATTCACAATCCGTTCAAAACTAATTGAATCTTTGGGATTAGCGATAATGGTCAAATAAGCCAAAATATCGCGAATTTCCTTGCGATCATAGAACTTTTGGCCGCCGACCATTTTATAAGGAATATTTGATTTTAACAGCATTTCTTCAATAACCCGCGATTGTGCATTGGTCCGATAAAGAATGGCAAAATCACCATAATTTTTCTGCTTTTGCTCTATTTGATCTAAAATCTGACTAACGATAAAGCGCGCTTCTTGGCGTTCATCATCCCCACGATAATAACTAATCTTCTCACCGGTGGCATTTTCAGTCCACAACGCTTTTTTCTTCCGATTGATATTATTTTCAATCACCTGATTGGCTGCTTGTAAAATATTTTTAGTCGAACGATAATTTTGCTCAAGTAAAATCACTTGTGCTTGTGGATAGTCTTTTTCAAAATCCAAAATATTTTGCATATCCGCTCCACGCCAGCCATAAATACTTTGGTCCGCATCCCCAACGACACAAATATTTTGAAATCCCTTAGCTAACAATTGCACTAATAGGTATTGTGCATGGTTGGTATCTTGATACTCATCCACATGAATATATTGAAATTTATTTTGATAATATTGCAATACTTCTGGCACTTGTCTGAATAATTCAATGGTATTCATAATCAAATCGTCAAAGTCCATACATTGATTTTGCCGCAATTCACTTTGATAGCGCTGATAACACTTGGCTACAATCTCTTCATAATAATTGCCCGCTAATTGGCTATAATCATCGGCCGTTTGCATCGCATTTTTCGCATTGGAGATAGCGGATAGTATCCCTCTGGCTTCATATTTTTTTGGATCTAGATTCAGCTCTTTGATAATCCGCTTCAATAAACTAATCTGCTCAGAGCTATCTAAAATCGTGAAATTACGCGTATAGCCAATCGCTTCGACCTCGCGTCTTAAAATCCGTACACACATCGAGTGAAAAGTCGACACCCACACTGCCTCTGCCTTATCGCCAAGTAATTGCGCAACTCGCTCTTTCATCTCTCTGGCAGCTTTATTCGTAAACGTAATCGCTAAAATATTCCACGGATTTACTCCACACTCTTCGATTAAATAGGCAACCCGGTGAGTCAACACTCTCGTCTTCCCACTGCCAGCACCTGCCATTAATAAAAGCGGCCCTTGAGTAGTTTCCACCGCTTCTTTTTGTCGTGGATTCATCCCTTGAATTAAGCGTTCTTTAAAAGACATGTAAAATCTTCCTTTTAATTCAAATTTAGGTTCATAGCACCTAGCAGCTTAGCATCGAAACAACGCTCAATGCCTCATTCAATCTTTTCAATTATACCACGAATATATGTTCTGTTCATAGGAAAAAGGAAAAAAGGAGACGGAAATGCCATTCATACTTAAAAAATGAGCAATCGCAAGCCAAGAAATTATTTACGTAAATTGCCTACTAATAGTAACTAAATTATTCATTAAAATAGACCAAATTCCTCACACCAATCCATACTAAAATTGGTGTGAGGAATGATTTTTTATATAGAGTTTGTTCTTAATTTTTGCATTTCCAATAATTTTTCTTGTAACGCAGGATCAACGGCATATAAATACAAACCATTGACACCTCTAGTTAGTAAAACATTTAATTCATTTTTCAATAAGGTATCAGACAGATAAACCTTCTCTCCATTTTTAAGTTCTCTTCGTTGAGTTGCTTTTTTATTTTTACTAGCCTCACGGTCAAAAACAATTTTACCATCGCGATATTTTACTGACGGACCAATAATTACGCCAGCATAGTTCAAATCAAAACCCTGAATAGTAAAGGTTGAGCCAACTTCATCGATTGTTTGCTCTTGCTCCGCCCATGCCAAGGATCGATTGCGTCGCTTTTGGGCTGCACTTGTTGGCAATTGTAAATTCCATGGCAAATGAAAATCACCTACAGATACATTCCAATATGCACTATCTTTTGGTTTCTTTTTATCAATATAATCCCAATCAAAGGTCGCTAACATTCGTGACAAACCATATTCTTGATTCTCTACTTTAGACTTGATCGCCGCAAACATCTCTGCTGGATTATCGAATATTCGTAAATCATAATTTTCATCGTTAGGTATTGGCAATATTTCACGATTATCTGTAAACTGACGAATCCAATTGACCGTTTCGGCACTTGCATTAATCCTCATTTGATTTTTTAATTCAATGTAACGATTATTTTGGATAGCATCATGCTTTAAATAGGCTAAATCCTTACTTTCCCAATGTTGCTCACGAGATAAGATTTGATTTTCATCAAAAACTACAACGACAATACGCGCACGCTGTAAAATATCAAATAATTGATTTTTACCACGATAAGCCTGCTTACCTTGTGTCCATAATAGATGGGCTTCATCAATAACCACAACATCAACAGGATGATCTATTGGAGTGCGATCAATAAATCTTGTTGGTTTAGACACTATAGGGATATCCTCATCTAGCGAATAACCCAATTTTTTTACAATTTGTTCATAAACCTTTAATTGCTGGTCATGGTTTACCAACAAATGAATACTTCGGTCAGTAAATAATGGATATTCTTCTTGTGCAGACAGCTCAAGTAAATCACAAAATAAGCTACTCATTAATACTGTTTTACCCGTTCCAGCTTGACCATTAACTAAAATTAACTGACCTATACTGTCTTTAGTAAGCGCAGATTCTATTTTTTGAATGATTAAATCCTTTGCTGCAAGCTGCTCTTGGGTTAACTTATGAAATGGCGAAGCTTTAAAAATTGCTGAATCTTTAATCACTCGCTCTAAAGGAAATAACTCTTTATTTTTTTGACGTAATTTTCGCCATATTTTGGAAAAAATTGGTTCTAATTCTTCCGATGTATAATAGTCACTTTGCGGATTCGTTCGACGATTATAAACATGTTTAATTCCTTCAACACTAGATAAGAAATGCATTAAGCGATTCTCAATATCTAATGTAAGTGATTTATTAAAATGCTTGTGACCAATTACATACATTTGAGAAGTTTGAGAATGCTTTAATGCATACCAATCTTCACGAATTTGGTCATCTGTTTTTAGATGTTCTAATGTGCGACGGACAATATCATTAGTTTCACCAACGTAAACAGTATAACTTTGTCTTTCATCTTTATCATTGACAATATAAACGGTAGGATAATTCAGTAAATATTTACTATCTTTGTTGGGAGCAAAACGCTCTTTAAATTCTTTTAGCGCTTCTTCATTATAAGCTAGGTTATATACAATAGGTGATTCTACTTCAACCAAAACAATACACCTCTATATAATAAGATTCTGTATCTTTTTATTATTTTTATGAGTCCAATTATACCTTGAAACAGTTCTAAAAACCATATTACTTTGATTTAAATATTATCGTAAAAACAAAACCTAACTTTCTTCTCTAACTCCCCTTTTTCTGCTCACTTCCTCTCATTTATGACTGAATTTGAATGTTTTCTGACAGTTAAGCGATTTATTTTTGAATTATTTTGAAGTTTTTTGACAGAAACTGATTGATTTATGGTTTTCGATATGATACTATACATTCGTGGGAGGTGATTGTAAATGCTTACAGATGAAAGACACCAACGAATTTTAGCTAGTTTGGAAGAAAATGACATCATCACTATTGCTGAATTACTTGATCCATTGGAAGCCTCTGAATCAACTATTCGTCGTGATTTACAACATTTGGAGAATCAAGGTCTTTTAATTCGTATCCATGGTGGTGCCAAGAAAAAACAACAGCTAAACTTCGAAGCCAACATGTCTGAGAAGCAAGGGAAACATCACGAAGAAAAATTACTAATTGGTAAGTATGCTGCTGAGTTGATCAAACCCAATGATGTCGTTTATATCGATGCAGGAACTTCGACAATGGCGATGATTCCTTTTATCGACGCAAATCTAAATATCAAGGTGGTTACCAATTCAGTCAAGCACGCCGCTTTATTAGTGGAAAAAGAGATTGATACAGTCATTCTCGGTGGCTCGATTAAGTTATCAACCAATGCGATTACTGGTTTTTCTACTGCACAACAATTGCAGCAGTTTCGGTTTAACAAGGCTTTTATGGGGATGAATGGTGCGCATTTAGAAAACGGCTTTACAACACCTGATCCTGAAGAAGCAATGATTAAAAAACTGGCAATTGCACAAAGTCAAATGGTCTTTGCCCTACTCGATGCGTCGAAATTACAACAAACGGCTTTTACCCATGTCGCTGATTTATCACAAGCTGAAATTATTACTAGCAAATGTCCAAAAGACTTGTTAAAAAAATTGCAGTTGCAAACTAGAATTACGGAGGTTTAATTTTAATCATGATTTATACTATGACTTTAAATCCATCAATTGACTACATCGTTCATGTGGATGAATTAACGATTGGTAGTGTTAATCGAATGTCACATGATGCCAAATTCCCTGGTGGTAAAGGAATCAACGTTTCTCGTATTTTAAAACGAATTGATGCCTCTTCTACTGCTTTAGGCTTTATTGGTGGTTTTACAGGTAAGTTTATCGAGGATCATTTGAAGGCAGAAGCAATTGATACCCAATTTACAGCTATTCAATCTGATACTCGTATTAATATTAAATTGAAAGCAGGTGAAGAAACCGAAATCAACGGTCAAGGCCCTACTCTTTCTGATGATGAAATCAATCAATTGAAGGCTTCCTTAAATCAAGTGAAGGCTGGCGATATCGTTGTTTTAGCTGGTAGCTTACCAGCAGGACTTTCTCAAGGTTTTTATCAAGAACTCATTGAGATTATCAAAGACAAAGGTGCGGATTTCGTCATTGACACAACCGGTAAAGATTTATTAGCTGCTCTACCAAAACAACCATTATTAGTAAAACCAAATAATCATGAGTTAGCGGATCTTTATCAAACAAGCTTTGCATCGATTGCAGATATCTTGCCTTATGGCCAAAAAATGTTAGCTGACGGCGCGAAAAATGTCATCATTTCGATGGCTGGCGATGGCGCATTATTATTTACTGAATCAGGCATTTATCAATCTAATGTATTAAAACGTGAGCTAAAAAATTCTGTCGGTGCTGGAGATTCAATGATTGCTGGGTTTATCGGTCATTATGCCAAAACCAACGATCCAATTGAAGCCTTCAAATGGGGGGTTGCTTGTGGTAGTGCGACAGCCTTTTCTGATGATTTAGCAACAAAAGCATTTATTCAAGAATTATTACCTGAAGTTGTTGTAACAAAATTATAAAAAGAATGATGGAAAAAAATTACGGAAAACTAAGGAGGATAAAGATGAATATCACTGATTTATTAATCAAAGATGCGATGATTATGGATTTAAAAGCAACTGATAAAAAAGCTGCGATTGATGAAATGGTCAATAAATTATATCAAGCTGGACGCATCTCAGACGTACAAGTTTTCAAAGATGGTATTTTAGCTCGTGAAGCACAAACTTCTACTGGCTTAGGTGACGGTGTAGCCATGCCTCACGCCAAAAATGCAGCGGTTAAAGAAGCAACGGTTTTATTTGCTAAAAGTGCAAATGGGGTCGATTATGAAGCCTTAGATGGTCAACCTACTTACCTATTCTTCATGATTGCGGCTCCAGAAGGCGCAAACGACACCCATTTACAAGCTTTGGCTGCTTTATCTCGTAAATTAATCGATGCAGATTTTGTCGGTAAATTAAAAGCGGCTAATACTCCGGATGAAGTCAATGCATTATTTGCTGAAGCTGAAGAAGACACACCTAAGGAAGCGATCAATATGCCAAAAGATCGTCCATTTATCGTTGCTGTTACTGCTTGTCCTACTGGTATTGCTCACACTTATATGGCTGAAGATGCTTTGAAAAAAGCGGCTAGCGAAATGGGTGTAGATATTAAAGTCGAAACCAATGGTGCTTCTGGAGTTGCCAATCGTCTGACTGCTGATGAAATCAAACGTGCCAAAGGGGTTATCATCGCAGCGGATAAGTCAGTTGAAATGCCGCGCTTCAGTGGTAAACCATTACTTTCTCGTCCAGTTGCTGACGGCATTAAAAAATCACATGATTTAATCCAAACAATTTTAGACGGTAAAGCGGAAGTTTATGTTGGTAAATCAGAAACAACACAAGCTGCTGCAGCAAGCCAAGAAAAATCAGGTCTTGGTAGTGCCTTTTATAAACACTTGATGGCTGGGGTATCACAAATGTTACCTTTCGTTATCGGTGGCGGGATTATGATTGCCATTGCCTTTTTAATTGATAACTTTATGGGTGTGCCAAAAGATCAATTATCAAACTTAGGTTCTTATCATGAAATGGCTGCCTTATTTAAGAGTATCGGTGGAGTCGCATTTGGCTTCATGTTACCAATCTTAGCTGGATATATCGCTTATTCTATCGCTGAAAAACCAGGTTTAGTAGCTGGTTTCGTTGCTGGTTCTATCGCTTCTAGCGGTTTAGCTTGGGGTAAAGTGCCATTTGCTGCTGGTGGTGAAAAAACGCTCGCTTTAGCTGGTGTGCCTTCTGGTTTCCTTGGTGCGTTAGTTGGTGGTTTCCTAGCTGGTGGTGTGATCTTACTACTTAGAAAATTATTAGCGGGTCTACCTCGTTCATTAGAAGGAATCAAATCAATCTTACTTTACCCATTACTTGGTGTATTATTAACTGGTTTCTTGATGTTGTTTGTTAACATTCCAATGGCTGCTATCAATACTGGCTTAAACAACTTCTTACAAGGTCTATCTGGTAGCTCTGCTGTCTTACTAGGTTTAATCTTAGGTGCGATGATGGCTATTGATATGGGTGGTCCTTTCAACAAGGCTGCTTATGTGTTTGGTACAGGTACTTTAGCCGCTTCAGTTGCAACTGGTGGTTCAGTAGTTATGGCTTCTGTAATGGCTGGTGGTATGGTACCTCCAATCGCTGTATTTGTTGCTACATTATTATTTAAAGATAAATTCACTCAAGAAGAACGTGAATCTGGTTTGACAAACATTATTATGGGATTATCCTTCATTACTGAAGGTGCGATTCCATTTGCAGCTTCTGACCCTGTTCGTGCAATTCCAAGCTTCATGGTTGGTTCAGGTATCGCTGGTGCGTTAGTTGGTTTAATGGGAATCAAATTAATGGCCCCACACGGAGGTATTTTCGTCATTCTTCTAGTATCTAACCCATTATTATACTTAGCTTTCATCTTCATCGGTGCAATCGTTTCTGGCGTATTGTTCGGTGCGTTGAAAAAGAAAGTTGCTTAATTTTAAGTAACCAATATACATTTCATTTCACTTATGCCTAGAGCCTGTTTACGCTCTAGGCATTTTTACTTTCATTGACAGCGTGCAAATTCCATGTTACGGTTACAGAGCAGAATGTAAAGAAGGTGAAGGAATGATTCAAAAAACTAGATTTGGCATTGATAATGAATGGATTGCCATTAATTCTGATGAGCTCTCCGCTACTAGCTCTGATCTTGTTTTAAAGGCTTATGAAATTGATCAAGAAACCTTAGAATATGCCCTTGATAAAAATGAACGTGCGCATACCGAGTATCATTGGAGCAGTGGTCATTTTACCATCATCTATAATGTTTTAAAACAAACCAAAGAAAATAATCACTACGAAACCATTCCGATGACCTTTGTCGTTAAAGAAAATCAGTTGATTACTATTTATAATCATGATAACGCCTATATTGTTGATTTAATGCAACGCTATTTGAAAAAACAAACGAATGCGATTTCTATTTTGAAATTTTTATTTGTAGCCTTATATATTATCTCAGATGCTTATTTCCCTTATCTCGAGCAATTAGATAGTCATAAGGATGCGATTAATCACCAATTACGGAAAAAGATTACTAAAGCGAGCCTATTAGCTTTATCTGATATTTCTACTGGGATGATTTATTTAGTGGCCGCGACTAACCAAAATACGATTTTGTTAGAGCAATTTAAAAGCCAACCCATTTATAAACAATTAGATGAAATTGAGCGTGAGCAATTTGAAGATTCGATTATCGAGGCCAAGCAATTATCCAGTATGACGCAATTAAACGCCCAAGTTTTGCAGCAATTATATAGTACCTATGATAATATCTTAAATAATAATCTAAATGACCATATGACCGCATTGACTATTATTTCGATCTTTTTAGCTATTAGCGCTACTGTCACCGGCTTTTTTGGGATGAATGTTACCTTACCAATCAAGGATTCCCCTTATGCTTGGCTAATCATTATCGGAATTAGTTTGATTCTATGTTTAATTTATGCGTTGTTATTGCGTTTTAGTATTTGGAAAAAATAAGTTTTACTACTTTCCATCTAGCAAGAATCTGCTACAATAAAAGTACCTACGGAGGTGATTTGAATGGGCTTAAAATTTCAAAAAGATGATTTTTTAGAAAAGAAATTAGAAGAATTCGTCATTTTACCCACTGATTTAAAACCAAAGAAAGAAACGGTTGATATTGAACGTTTTTTAAAACCTGAGGATAAAGAAAACAAAAAAGAAAATGATGAAAAGTAAAAGACATTGCCTAGCATTTGCTAGACAATGTCTTTTTTCATAGGCCCGCTAATTGTTCAATCGCTTGCCAAGCCTCTTCTTTTCCTTGTTTTGTCACGGATGAGAAAATAATAAAATCGTCTTCTTTTTCAAAGCCTAGCGCTTTTTTAATCATGCTTTCATGCTTATTCCACTTGCCACGAGGAATTTTATCCGCTTTAGTCGCAACGACGATGGCTGGAATTTCATAATATTTTAAGAACTGATACATTTGCACATCATCTTGCGTTGGCTCATGGCGCATATCTACTAACGAAACGACTGCTTTTAGTTGTTGACGATCAGTTAGGTAGGTTTCAATCATTTTGCCCCACTTTGCCCGTTCAGTTTTAGAAACTTTGGCATAACCATAACCTGGTACATCTACGAAATGCAATACATTTTCGATTAAGTAGAAATTCAGCGTTTGCGTTTTTCCTGGCTTAGATGAAGTTCTAGCTAAGTTTTTTCGATCAATTAAGGTATTAATAAATGAAGATTTCCCCACGTTAGAACGGCCAGCCAAGGCGATTTCAGGCAATTGTGAATCAGGATATTGTGCTTTAGAGACTGCACTGATGACAATTGCAGCTGAATGTACTTTCATCGCTTCTCCTCCAATCTTTAGTAAAAAAGAGGATTGGCTAGATTCCAAATCCTCTTTTTGTCTTTGGTTTTAACCAGCTTTCTTTTCAGAATAAATCAAAACTGGTTTATCTTCTTCCAAAACGGCTGCTTTGGTAATAATTACTTTTTCAATGGTATCATCTGATGGAATTTCAAACATCACATCTAGCATAATTCCTTCAATAATTGAACGTAAGCCACGTGCTCCTGTATTGCGATCAATCGCTTTTTGCGCAATTGCTTCAAGAGCATCTTGTTCAAATTCTAATTCAGTATGATCTAATGCAAGTAAACGTTGATATTGCTTAACTAATGCATTACGTGGCTCAGTTAAAATACGAACCAAATCATCCACCGTTAATTTTTCTAATGCAGTCATCACTGGTAAACGACCAATAAATTCAGGAATTAAGCCAAATTTCAATAAGTCTTCAGGAATGATATGTTGCATAATGCTTTCATCATCAGCCAAACGTTTATTGGCTGCACCAAAACCAATTGTTTTTTCTCCTAAGCGATTTTTAACAATTGTTTCAATACCATCAAAGGCTCCCCCAACAATAAATAAAATGTTGGTAGTATCGATTTGAATCATTTCTTGATGTGGATGTTTACGACCACCTTGAGGCGGCACAGAAGCTATTGTACCTTCTAATATTTTCAGTAAGGCTTGTTGCACTCCTTCACCGGAAACATCACGAGTAATGGATACATTTTCGCTCTTCTTAGCAATTTTATCAATTTCATCAATATAAATAATCCCACGTTCAGCTCTTTCAACATTAAAATCTGCCGCTTGCAAAAGTTTTAGCAAGATATTTTCAACATCTTCACCGACATAACCAGCTTCAGTTAAGCTTGTCGCATCAGCAATCGCAAATGGAACATCAATCGTTCTTGCTAGCGTTTGAGCTAAGAAAGTTTTACCCGAACCTGTTGGCCCAATTAAGCAGATATTACTTTTTTGTAACTCTACCTCGTCATTTTCATCGACTACGGCATTAATACGTTTGTAGTGATTATATACCGCCACTGATAATGCACGTTTAGCGTAATCTTGGCCAATTACATATTCATTCAAGACTTCCAAAATTTCTTTTGGTTTTGGAACATCAGTAAATTCTTGAACTAACTCTTCATAATAACCGTCATCAATGATATCTTTACACAAATCCACACATTCATTACAAATATATACACCTGGACCTGCGACTACTTTTCTCACTTCTGCTTGGGATTTGCCACAAAATGAACAACGAACAGATTCATTGCCTTGTTGATTATCATACATAGTGGTCACTCCTCCTCTTTTAACAATTAGTATCCGATAACCATTGTATTTATGTTACCGCTACTCACTATTTATTATCCTATATCGTCATCAAATACTCAATAGCTACTCTTCATCATAACATATTTAAATATAAATAAAAAGAAAAACGCCGATGAATAACTAGCTATTGATTCAATAGTTTGAATGGATTGATTCATTTAGAAACTTTGTTAGATTGAATCTATTTCAGATTAAAAACCAAATACACCTGGTAAGAAATAAGCCAAACCTAACATAATAACACAAGCAGTTAAAATCCCTAAAGCGATTGGCAAAATACATTTTTTAGGTGATAAGCCAAGTAAGGCAGCAATCAAAGCACCTGTCCACGCTCCTGTCCCCGGTAAAGGAATTGCTACAAATAAATAAAGTCCAAGTAAAACACTGTTAGGATATTTTTCTTGTAATTCTTGTCCTTTTTTGCGTCCTTTTTCAGTAATAGCTTGAGCAAATTTTTTAATCGGTCCTTTTATTGATAAATAATCTAAGATTCTTTCGATAAACAAAATAATAAAAGGTATTGGAATAAAGTTGGCAATAATACAGATTAAACTAGCTTGATACCACGGAATATGTAATAACGAAGCTGCGATTAATCCACCACGTAATTCTAAAATTGGTAATAACGAAATGATAAAGATAATAATTTGAGGACTTAATATCCCCTTCATTGTTTCAATAACTGTTTCGACCATGGAAGGCTCCCTTCAATTTTGTTTACAATCATTATTATGCCTAAAATAAGCCAAATGACCTACCTTTTTATTAATGGATTAATTAAAATTTAAGATTCTTCGACTAATTTGTCAGCCTACATTGAAAGAAGGCGAAAAAACCGGAAAATATCCAGCATTCTCGCCTTCATCATTATTTCATTCGATAAATTAAGCTTCAACAGCAGAAGTTGTAATTAAATCGATGGCTTTTTTCATTGTAATATCATGAGCTAACATGTCAGTTGTTAATAAACGTTTTACTTGATCAACAGGCATGTTGTAAGTTTCTGCTAAGTCAGCAACTTCTTTTTCTAATTCAGCTTCTGTTGCTTCTAAGCCTTCAGCTTTCACAACTGCTTCAATGACTAAGTTCGTTTTCACACGTAATTCTGCATCTTGTTCGAATTGTTTGTGTAAATCAGCTTCAGTTGAATTGGTTAATTGATAGTACATTTCAGGTGAAATTCCTTGACGTTGCATGTTGTTTAGGAATTCATCCATTGCACGGTGTACTTCATCGTGAACCATTACATGTGGTAATTCAACAATTTCTGCATTGTCAACTGCTTGACGTAAAGCAGCATCGTGAACAGCTTCTTCAGCTGCAGCTAATTTTGATGAAGTTAATTCTTCACGGATTTTTGCTTTTAATTCGTCTAAAGTTTCAACTTCTTCGTCTGCATCTTTAGCAAATTCATCGTCTAATTCAGGTAATTCTTTAACTTTTACTTCATGAACTTTTACTTTGAAGACAGCAGGTTGACCAGCTAAGTCTTGTGCTTGGTATTCTTCAGGGAAAGTTACGTTTACCTCTACTTCATCGCCAGCTTTTGCACCAACTAATTGGTCTTCAAAACCAGGAATGAATGAACCTGAACCTAATTCTAATGCGTAGTTTTCACCTTTTCCGCCGTCAAAAGCAACACCTTCTTTGAAACCTTCAAAATCGATTACTACTGTGTCGCCTTCTTTAGCAGCTTCTTCAACTACTACTAATTCAGCTAGTTGGTTACGTTTTTGGTTCAAACGTTCTTCAACATCAGTATCTGTTACTTCACGATCTTGTTTAGCAACGGTTAAGTTTTTATATTCACCTAATTTTACTTCAGGTTTTACAGTTACTTCTGCTTTAATTGTCCAGTCTTGACCTTTTTCCATGCTTTCAACATCGATTTTAGGTTGAGCAACTGGTTCAATACCAGCTTCGCTTACAGCTTGATCGTAAGCTTTTGGTAATACCGCATTTAAAGCATCTTCGTATAGTGCTTCTTCACCAAACATACGGTTGAAGACTTGGCGAGTTACTTTACCTTTACGGAATCCAGGAACGTTGATTTTTCCTTTTACTTTATTAAAAGCAATTGTTAATCCTTGTTGAATTTCTTCTTGAGGAATTGAAAATGTAAGCACACCAGTATTTGTGCCTGTTTTTTCCCATGTTGCAGTCATATATTTCCCTCCGGTTTAATATTTCATAATTGATGAATAAAATTCATGCATACTCACTTATCTTACACTAACCAAGAAAAATTGTAAATAACTTTAGTCTAGTAAAATGGCGCTAGCTAGTGTTTTTAAGTAATATTTTTGGTTTTTTTAGTTGATTTTTGCTATCGCCCATTCACTACAATTGAAATTGGGCAAAGGATAGTTGTATTTGTTGAAATATTTGCTTCTCTTTTTCGCTAATCGCCTCTTTTTCGCTTAGGAAATCACCTATTTCATATGCTTGGATAAGTAGGCGCGCATATTTTTCTGGAAGTAGAGGTGGCGTAAAAGGATAAGCTAAAGCCATTTGAACCTGTATTTCTTGTAATAATAATTCGTAGTGACCAATCTGATTATTTGCTAACTCAGCAGTTAAAGTTGCCTCCACCTTTTGCCAATAAGGCTGATCATTCGGTAAGGTTAATGCTTTCGTATGAATTGTTTCAACCCCGCCAAAACAGCTGCGTAAGGTCAGCGTTAGTTCAAAATGCAGACGATAGCACATTTCCATACAGCGTGCAATCAGCCATTGATTCTTGGCAATTGGCAAGGTCTCTTGCAGGATTTCAAGCAATGTTTGGCTAGTAATTTGATGACAAAGTGCTTGCCATTGCTCAGTAAAAATCGGGGTATTCTGCAGCAAACAAACCTGCCAGCTTTGTTTTTTCTCTTGTAATTGCTTTTGAAAAAAGGTTGCATAATAATGCTCCGCTGTCGCAAGTAATGCTAAAATCTCTTCTTGTTCTTCTTTAGTTAAGAACTTTTGATAAGCAATTTCTCGAACTAACAAGAATGCGTGTTGCTTTAGCGCAAGATCAACAAATTGCCGATAAAAAGCCGGACTCTGACAATAGGCTTCTTGTTCTTCCTGGAGTAATTGCCAAGCGGTCTTTTCGTCGTGTTGTGCTAGATAAATTTCGACTAATCGATAGTGATTGGCTAATGACGGATATTCTTGATAAAAAGTTTTTGCCAAAGCGAGGGCTTGCAAATAGTCCCCATTTTGTTTGGCAACATCAATTTTCGTTAAGATTTCTTGGTGTTCAAAAGGAAATGACAATTGGTTATCCATGGACAAATTCTTCCTTTGGTTGTGCAGTTTTTTCACTAGTCAGTTTTAAATAATTCAGCGTTACTACCCCAGTATTACTAAAAAAATCACCAATATGACTTTTTCGTTTTGAAAAAGCAGCTGGTAAGTAACCAAGGTAGCAAAGAATAAAGGCTTGTAGCATAAATCGACAAGCGCCTTCTCTAGTAAGGACAGTCGCCCAGCTTAATTGGTCTTCAGAAAAACAGACAACTTTTAAGCCAAAAATCATTTTACCAATCGTTTGCCCATGATTCCATTTAGTCATTAAGATAAAATAGGCCAAATAAATGATTAGATAACTTATTTTATCAATTACTGGTTGATCAAAAATAGTCGTAAACCAACTAAACCAACCAACAATGATGGTTTTCAAACAACCAACCGCTATCAAGTCAACTAGATAAGCCCACATGCGCATCCAAAAACCAGCAAAATATTCTTGTGGATACTGATGAAAGGTATTTTGCTGCTGTTTTTGAGCAAGAAATTTGGGTAAGGAAGTTGCTGGTTGATTCGTTGGTTGTTGTTGTTCATTTGGATTTTGCATCATTGAATCAACCTCCATAATAATACATTGCTTTTGGTGCTTTAGGCGTGCCGATTGCTTCAAGGACAGTCTTTGCTAGCTCCGCTTGGCTTTCACTTTTTGTGCTAAGATTACTTGTGACTGAGCTAAAGAATTTACTAAATGGGTTAGTATTGGCAGCAGAATAAGTAAAGACTTCTGCATCCTCTAAATCATAATCCTCACGTAAGGCAGCCAATGCTTCATCACTATAACCAATTTCATCGACTAAACCAAGCTCTTTTGCTTGTGAACCATCATAAATCCGACCATCGGCAAGTTGTTTAACTTTTGACTTATCCATATGGCGACCTTTTGCGACTACATCGACAAAACGTTCATAAGCTCGATTAATATATTCTTGTAAGACCTTTTGTTCTTGTTCAGTACGTTCACGGGTACTAGAGCCCATATCCTTTAGCGCCCCACTTTTAACCGTTTGATCTTTAATGCCTAATTTTGCTAAAAGATCAGCGTAATTAAGGCTTGACATAATCACCCCAATCGAGCCAGTTGTGGTTTCTTCACTAGCAAAAATTTTATCTGCATTTGCAGAAATATAATATCCGCCACTAGCAGCCATGTTTTGCATAGAGACATAAATTGGTAATTTGGCTTCTTTTTTTAGATTGGTTAAGGCCCGAGCTAGTTCGCTACTTTCATAAGTCCCCCCACCAGGAGAGTTCACCTTTAAAAATACAGCCTTGACCGTATCATCTTGACTAATTTTTTGAATCATCTCTAAGGTCTGTTGGTGATTATAGCCTTCTTGTGAAAGTAAGCTTGACGAAGAGCTATTAAGGATGGTACCATCTACCGTAATTTGCGCAATTCGCTTGGTACTATCCCCTTTTTCTACAATTGTTTCTTTCAACGCATGATCATTTAGTAAACTTTCTAGATTTAACTCCTCATCACTCGTTTGATTGGCTTGTAAACCTAGACTAAATAAGCTGACTACGCATAGACCAAGCGCTATGATAACAGCAATCCATCTTCTTTGATTCATCTTTTCTCCTCCAAATTTCACTAGACATTTTGTCTGATAATAATTGCTTGTTGCTTTATCGTGTCATCCTCTTTAGCAAGTTGATAACCTTGAAATACTTCTTGGCTTATGATATCGGTAATTTGATAGTGTTGAATCTGTTCAACCGATAAATCTGTGTGGCTAATTTCTTGTAGACTATCCGATACGAAAAATATATACATTTCTATTTAAATATTTATATTTCCACTGTGGCACAACTTATATCCTTAGACTTTCGTTTTGTGCCTTGCTCGTTCATCCTGTCCGATTTTGGAACTCCTACTTTCGTTTATATAACAGTCCAGAGCCTTAAATTCCCTAGCATCGATAGGTACATATTTAAACCATCTTTTTGGTGATTAAGTTTAAATTTGATAATTTGCTAAATTGATCGAAGCATTTAAATCTCTATCTAGCGTGAATCCACATTCACAACAGAATGTTCTATCGCTTAGTTTTAAATCCTTCTTGATTTTTCCACAATGTGAACAAGTTTTTGATGAAGGATACCATTTATCCGCTTCTACAAATGCTATTCCTAATCTTGCTGATTTGTACTTTATTTGTCTTTTAAATTCATAAAAGCA
>DYWZ01000027.1 GCA_020742395.1 Enterococcus columbae | reverse complement strand
TCAGGAATGATATAATTTAAATATTCTTATTTATAATTAAAACAAGAGCCTAGTTATTAACTTCTCACTAGGCTCTTATTTTTATGCTTTCAATTGATTTTATTTTGCTTTATGTATAACTACGCATGATTAACTTAAAACTCGTTATAAACGCTTATATTAAGAAATATAATATAAGTGTATGCTGAAAGATTTATTTTTAAGTCCTATGTGTTAGCAAAAGTCAGCATATGACAAAAATACCGTAGCAATTTGCGACAGTATTAAAAGATTAATTTTTGCATGTGAGTTGGTAATTAAAGGGGTCATTGAAATACAGCTCCCTTTTTATATGCACTAGTAAGACCTTTAACCGTAGGTTTTTGTATGTTTTATCTGAGGTTTATTGAGGTAGTAACGTTTCGTTACGTCCCATGTCAGATATGTCATGTAGTAAAAAAGAGTATGAGGTAGTATATGACAGCAAAGAAGACGACCATTAAGACAATGGTGTTTTTTAAGAAATGGCTAAACAGTTTTCTAGCTATGTCAGGTAGAAATTTAGTCGATTTGAAGCCCGCCAATTTAACTAACTTGCATCCCGTCCCCGACACATTTAAACCACGTATACGAGTAGCTGAAAGAATTACATACTGCACGGCAAAAGCTATTAACAAGCTTCACAATGAACCCAAAAAGCCATATCAGGACATTATTATTTATTATTACTTAGATGAACTTAGTTACTATGAGACACAAAAGAAGATAGGGTATAAGTCTAGTCAATATTTTATTTTAAAAAGAATGGCACTAGCTGAATTTACAGAGTATTTCAATTCATTTGCGGAACAAGAGGGGATAGCGTCAATTATTGAGCTGGTTAATTAATTTTCACTGCGCAATTTTGCGCAATGAGCTGCTAGAATGCGTGTTCATTTTTACTAGATGTCCCCAATTTTTGGGAAATGCTACGAACTAAGTTGAACTTAGGGCGTTAAATTGTCCTACTGCTCCATTTTAAGCCGTCAAATAACTACAAATTTAACAAAAATCTAGGGTTTTATTAGGGTAGCATGTAAGGTTTTATCAGGTTCTAATTTTGCTAAATCGTTGATGTATCAGTATTCTTATAAAATCATGATTGTTGGACACTAGACGGAACATTTCAAACGCAAAAAGAGCGTACCAGCTTCAAATTAAGTTAGTACGCTCTTCTTTTATCGCCTTATTAGTCCAATGTTCTTATATGCGGTGGTAACTGTCTTACCAAAGCGACAGCTTTTCTGATAAACAAAGCCCAGCAGTTGCATTTGTCGCTTGAATTGCCATGAACTAAGGGCGGTAATACCATTTTGCCTGCACATGTCGCAATACTTGTCATACGTCTTTTTACATGGCGAATATAAGCGCCTATCTTTTTTAACGTAAGGCATATAAACAAATTTCAAAACAGTTGGGTTCACCTTGTCTCTGTTTCTGATTCTAAAATAAAAATCCTTTGTAGTTGTCGCATACATGGCTAACAACTGTTTAAATGATCTTGCTTTGCTAAATACTCGTTTCATTATCAATCTTCTTTCTTTTTAGGGTGTCTGGTTTGTCTTTAATTTTTTAGAATGTCGATATTGGAGACTAATTCTTTAATTGAAATGGTTTTACCTTGTTTTACTAAATCAGTAATGACACTTTCAAAGTCGGATAAGGTAAAGCCGTGATCTAAACGCCACTTTAACAATTCTTTATTTTGCTTAGTAATAACGTAATTCTTGCCTGTATGTTTATTTAGAATTTCTTTAAAGGTATTATACTGATAATCTAGGTTAGTGCCATCATATGCGGTATAATGCTCTTGAACGTTATTCTTTTGAATTGTTGGCTTAACAGATTGAGCGCCTTTATTGTGTGCTTGATCTGTTTTTCTTTTAGATGCTGAATTAGGTGAAGTCTTACCAGTGCCACCCTCTGAACCACTTTTCCCAGTATTAGTATTATTTTTGTGTTGCTGATGTTTAGAAGCGTCTTTGTTAGTGTCTAATTCATTTAGTGCTTTGTAATCTCCATAACTTTCTTTTTCTGTCTCTGGTGGGATGCTGTTTTCATCAGGTAACGAATCATAGTACACAGGAATAGATAAAGATTGCAATTCTGAGGGATTAAGAAAAGGGTCAGTCATAAATTCATCTAGTGCGGTGAGGGACCGCAAAGGGGCTTCCTTCTCTGGTGATGGATTTTTATCCATCCCTTTATTAATAACTCTATTAAATATTCTATTAGTTTCTCGTTTTTGTCCCACCTCGGTTCTCGTTTTTGTCCTAGGTGGGTTCTCGTTTTTGTCCCACCCACTTCTCGTTTTTGTCCTACCTTTAACCTGCATTTTGGTGCGTGAGGGTAAATTCTGAATTGGTGTAAAAACTATTTCTAGTCCTTTTCCTGCAACAGTATAGATAGTGATATAGCCTTGCTTTGCTAATTCTTTTATCTTTCTCTGTATAAATTTAGATGATCTGTTTAATTTTTTTGCTATTTTGCTTTTGTTACTGGTGATGGTGTCGGTATCTTCTAAGCACTTATCTTTGTTAATTTTATTCTGTTTTTGAAGTGCTGAGTTGAGCCAGCCATAGACCAGCAGGGCACTTTGTGAGATGTCGCAACGCCTAACGACAGAAACAGGAATAAGCAAAAACGGTTTAGTTAGTGTTTTGGCTACGGTAATATTGCGCCCTCTATAATTAGGCTTTTGTTTGCTCGTAATAAGTCCGCTGTCTTTCAGCTCTTTTAGTCCGCTCTGTATTCTTGGTATTGAGCGATTAAGCCGTTTTGAAAGTGTCTGGTCGCTTATGTCGCATTTGTGATGTTTAAAATAGAGCCCGCTGAGTTCACCATAAAGAAGGCATGCAAGGGGAGATAGCTTATAATCTTGTATTAACGTGAGTGGTATTTTTAGGTTTGCTTGCTCCATGATTCACCGCCTTTCTAGTAAAAAAACATCCCCAACAAAACAATTTTTATCTAGGGATGCTGTAACTAAAAATCTTTGATTAACCATTTATTGCGGGTAAGGTCATTAAATCAATTTGATATAATTAACTTGTTAAAAATTTTCCTATGTTTTTAACGTTTGCTCGTAACTACTCCAATAGTTGCGGGCTTTTTTGGTGTCTTTTGATGCTGAGAGGGCGTTCCTGTGGTTATTTCATGCTCTTTCAGCCATTGGTTAACGGTTTGCTTGCCGTAAAGCTTGCGACCATCAACGACAGCGAACGGCATTCCATGTTCAGCCCATGCGCCTACGGTTGATTGCGATACGCCTAAATATTTAGCCATGTCTGTACGGTTCAGGTAGGGGCGTGAGTCGCTTTTAGCGTCCTTGATTGCACCTTGTACAGTAGCTATAATAACAGGCTTCAATCCTGCGACAATCTGCGCAATAAAGGCATCATCTAAATTAATATTCATCTCTTCACACTTTCTAGTAGTTGGTTGATTCTGTTTTCTACTTTTTTAGATTTTTTATCTAGCAAAACAATATAGTTAAATAAAAAATTGGATGCTAATTCTAATTCATCACTAGTAATACAATGCGGATTATCTGCGGGCAATTTAGAACAATAGTCTAATGATCTGTTGACCACTTGAACGGCTTTTGCCTGTTGCTTGATCTGCTTGTTTTCTAGTTTGAGCGCATCAAGTTCTTTTGCTGGTTGCCGTCTAATGTGATTCCTAGTAAAACTAGTTAGTGCCCTAGTGATTGCATTCATCGCTTTCACCTTCTTTCTAATGGGATAGAATTTGTTTTCAGTTCGTGGGATGCGATTTTGCTTGTTGTTTCATTCCAGTAATTAAATTCAGACTTGTCTAAGTCAAAATACATTTTGTTTTTCCAGATCACCCCCCAAACCTGCGAACTCAATTTAAATAGGGCTAGTTTAATTTGATTTAGTGGGACATGAACCGTTTTACCTATGCCCTTAATCGTAATAATTGAATGTGGGCTAGCTGGCTTTTTAAAGCTGATTGAGCCTAAAAGGGGCTCTTCATTCTGCTTCAAAAAAACGATGGTGTCGTTTAGTCTAAACTCTGTCATTTAATTCACGCTTTCTAGTTCTCATACTTGTCTTCATAGCGGTCAAACCATTCTTGTTGCTCTGCTAGGTCTAGCGCTAGTTGTGCCACTTCATACCATGAATGGGATGCACCATAAGAAACTCCGTCAATTATGGTACATGTTTGACTTTGCCCACATTCAACAAGTTTCTTTAAATTGCTAATGTCCTTAGACATTTGCTTGTCTCGCTTATCGTATTCATGCTCTTCTTTAACGCTAGGGCATGGACTAGGTAATTTAACAATCTTAGTATCATGCTTGTTATAAGCGTTAAGGGCGGGTTTAGCTTCATAGAGTGGCATTAATTGATTAGAAATAATGATGTACTCCATTTCTGGGTCATGCTTGCTCGCTATAATATCGCCTTGCATTAATGTGGTGGTAGTGTGGTCATTACCATCTTGAAAGATTTCAGCATTAATCCCAGCATCAAGCAAACGGCTTTCATAGTTCTTTGATGCTGATTCACGGCTTAAAAAGTCACTGTATGGTTTTGTTTGGTCAATCTTGAAAATAGTTTGTCCAATTCTAACTGTGTCATCATCGTTAATTAGATATTTCTTCATTTGTTTAGCCTTTCTTTGCTTAAATTATTTAGGTTTGCTGTTACTAGCTGAGCCATGGGCGTATGTCTCATAGCATTTAACACTTGAAAGCGTCTTGCTTGTTCCTTTTCAGTCCTTGCCATATATTCCAAGTATTCATGTGGGTCTTTAAAGCGATAATAGCCAGCGTCTCTTAAACTGCCAATATCACAATGCTTTAACCGCAAACGTCTAACAATATCAATAACAGCCCGTACACTTAAATCTAGCGTTTTTGCGAGATATTCAGCAGATACGGCTTTTTCTTTGCCTATGGGCATTAGGTCATAACATTTCGTTTCAATTTTGGTGAGCGTTGATTCAGGATTAGGAAACGTCAGCCCATCAAAATCAAAAACTGTTTGTACTGATTCCATGTTGTTCACCTCTTTTCTAAAGGGATGCATCCCAGAAACTAGGGCGCTTGTTGAGCGCTCTTTTTTAATTAATGGTGGTGTATTGGTCAATAATCCAGTCATTAACTTTCTTAACAGTAGTTGAAGTTAAATTTTGTGAATTATTGTGAAGAATACGGCTGATAGTAAAGCGACTTGTACCCACTTCATTAGCTAATTCATCAATAGTTAAGTTTCTTTCACCACGCTTACGTTTTAAAGCAAGGATTTGTTTGGTAGTAAGTTTCAAATTGTTTCGCCTCCTTAACAACAATTAGTTGTATCGCTTCGAAAAGAAGTATAACACAACAATCAGTTGTATAACAACAATTTGTTGTTTATTTTTGATAAAAAGTGTACTATTCTTGATATAAAAGAGATGGGAGGTGAATTGATTTTGAATAGAATTAAAGAGTTAAGAGAACGTAGAGGAATAGGGCAAAAAGAACTAGCTGAAAAGATAGCCGTTACACAACAAACTATTAGTTTATATGAAAAAGGACAGCGTGAGCCTAAACTTAAAACTTGGCAAAAAATAGCTAATTTCTTTGAGGTCTCTGTTCCATATATACGAGGATTGACGATAAGAAAAGCAGATATTCTCAAAGTAGTAAATGATGAATATTACCACTATTACGTCAATCGTAAAGATCCGTTTTCTAGCTCTGTTTTACGTCATTTGAAATTAATAGGCGCTGAACTTCCTGAAAATATGTTTTCAAAAAAAGACTTTGTAGATTTTACGCCTAGAATAAGAAAGTATTGGAATGGTAAATTTGAATTTTTATATTATTGTGACAGGATTACTTCAATCGCTGAGTTATATACCAGAGAAGAATTAAAAAGCAATTCACTTTCAGAAACTTTTACGAACCAAGTAATTTGGTCAATTGATGAAGTTGATACAATTTTAACAAGTACAGAAATAAGTAAGGAGTTTAATGAAAAAGTTGAAGATGCTTTCGCTGGTTTTGCTTCTAAAAGACAAAAAATAATGCGATTTTGGGATAAAAAAGATATTAGTGAAACAGTAAAATATATGGCTATTTTATTATTTGAATTTAGCAAGGAAGTTGAGAAACTACCAGATAATAATAAAAAGCAATATAGCCCAGAAATAGTTCAAAAACGGTTAGATAAATTCATAAAAGAAAGTAAAGCACGACAAAAAAGCGAGTTATTTCAGGATTCAATTTGAAAGCACTTAATTGTTACATGTGGAAACCCGTTATTATGTCCTATAGGCATAAAAGACGATGTGCTAAGTGAATTTAGTAATATAGATGATTCAAAAGAAGACTAATATTGCGCCTAAGCCTTGTTATATCAGTGCTTCACGTGGAACGTGTGCATCCCTCTAAAACAGTATTCTTCACAACTTTTAACAGTTTTTGACTGCTGAATTTTAAGCGGTCAATTGTTCCGACTACGCAATTTTGCGCAGCCGAATCATAATTAAAAATCTTTGATTAGCCATTTATGCGGGTAAGGCAAAAGAGGTTTTAATTATGAATAAGAATATTAAGAAGAAAGTTACTCCAAAAGGCAAAACACGTTATACATTTTCCATTTACATTGGTAGAGACCCTAGAACTGGTAGTCCCAAACAAGTACGTAGAAGTTATGAAAGCTATGAAACGGCTGAAAAGGCTTTTCTCGCCATTCAAAGCGATATAGCAGACGGTAAGTATTCATTTGAGAAACAAGAGCACTTGAAGTTTAAAGATGTCTATGAGCAATGGTTTAACATCTATGCTGATAGCGGTGTTAAAGAAAGCACCTTTGCGACAACTAAAAGAATGATAGAAGATCATGTGTTGCCAAGTTTAGGTAATACCTACGTTGATAAAATTTCTATTATTGATTGCCAAAGGGCGGTTAATAAGTGGCGTAAGGATGCACCAAGGACTTATAAGAAATACGTCAGATACGCTAAGCGGGTGCTTAAATTTGCCATTCAGTTAGGCTTAATTGAAAATAATCCAATGGAGAATGTTATTTTGCCATCACGGGATGAATCACCTAAAAAAGCATTCGATTATTACAACAGAGCTGATTTAAAGACTTTTCTAAATACGGCTCGTAAGTTTAAAAAAGAAGCATACGCATTTTTCTTTGTTCTGGCTTACACGGGATTGCGTAGCGGTGAAGCCTTAACGCTTGAATGGTCGGACATTGATTTTAATAAAAAGACGCTGAGTGTTAAACGTACAGCGTCTAAGGGGATGCAAAACCGTAATATCATTCAATCACCAAAAACTAGCCACAGCGCAAGAACTATTTTCCTTGATAATGATACGCTCGATGTATTGACCGAATGGAGAAAAGAGCAACAAAAGCTAGTTAAGGTTGTTTCTTTGAAAGATAAGAAATTTGTTTTTAACGGCTGGTTTAATAATTATCCTGCTAATGTGCCATTATCTAAAACTGCTGTAACCTTATGGAATACTGAAATAGCTAAGAAAGCACATGTAAGACATATCAGAATACACGATTTTAGACACACTCACGCTTCATTGTTATTCGATGCTGGCGCTTCTATGCAAGATATTAAGGACAGGCTAGGGCATTCATCAGTTAGAACAACAGAACAAGTTTACACGCACTTGTTTAAGTCTAGACGACAGGAAACAACCGCTAAATTCTCGGAGTATATGGGCGACAAATAAGGTTTGTAGCAAGATTTTGTAGCAAGATTGATTAAGCAATGATTAAAAACGTTGACGTTAGGCTATTTGTGGTTAGCGATGTATGAACCCAGCTAACCCAATAGCAAGGTCAGGCAGTGAGCCTGATCTTTTTTTGCTTAAAAATCGAAAAAGTCTTTGACAAGAAATAAAGAAGTGCTTATATTTAAGTTAACTTTAATTCTGCTCTTATCTATATTATGAGGTGACTAGGATGGCTGACTTAACCAAGTACATGAAAA
>DYWZ01000026.1 GCA_020742395.1 Enterococcus columbae | reverse complement strand
CATAGAACGAAATAAAAAGACCATGTAATGTATTGTCGGTCTTCGAGTTACCAACAGTAACCCTCATACCGAATGGCATTCATCACCCACCTATAGAGGATGGGCGACTTCTGCCTGAATTACGTTAAAATAATTTCATTTTGGGCAATTTCTTGTAAGTTATCAACTTCAAAAATCGCACAAAGTAAGGCTTTGCCAAAATCTTCCGTTGAAAGTTGTTGGTATTCTTTGGCTAAATAGGGTTTAATGTTGGTTACGACTTTTTTAGTTGATGGTGTTGCTTTGGATTGGAATTTTTCTTTGGAAACATTTAAAACTTGATCTAAAACGGTTAAATCGACATCATACATTAAGGTACCATGTGAATAAGTTCGATTATTCTTGGTATACATGGCATTGCCTGAAAATTTCTTACCTTCTATATATAAATCATTACGGCCACTTGCTTCAACTCCGGTGGCTCCTAATCGATGAAGTGCTTGGACAATAGGTTGGGTAACGCCTTGATAGTCCCCAAAATTGACTTGCCCTTTTTGGCTAACTAGACTAAAACTAATATTTCCTAAGTCATCATAGACCGCGCCGCCTCCTGAAATACGGCGCGTTAAGGTAATATTATGTTCTCGTAAATAGGGTAAATGGATTTCTTCATAGGCGTTTTGATTTCGGCCGATAATCACACATGGTTTTTGAATATAGAGTAATAATAATGGTTCGGCTAAATCGTATTGGTTTAATAGATATTCTTCTGTAGCTAAATTCACGCGAATATCACGACTTGGCATCATGTAATAACGCATAGGCATCCTTCTTTCTATTTATATCAATGCGTGGGAATCGTTCCACTGATTACTTTAATCATAGCTCACTACGAAAAAAAGTGAAAGCCAGCTGACTTCCACTTTCTTTTATACTTAATGACTATTACTTGCTAACATAAGCTAAACGATAAGAAACCGTACGACCAAATGGGAAGACTTGTAAATCCTTTAGACGTTTAGATTGCAGATAAGCAACTGAACCTTGATAAAATGGCAGAACAGCTGTATCCTTTTCAATCAATGTTTCTTCTAAGTCGATTAGTTTTTGCCAACGTTTAGCTGGATTATTCGCTAAAGTAGTGCGCGCTTCGACTAAACCGGCATCATAGTCTTTATTGACATAGCCTGATGAATTTAAGCCACCTGTTGATTCATAAAACTCTAAGAAATTGATTGGATCCGCATAGTCTGGGGTCCAAGTACCATAAACTAAATCAAAATCCCCCGCTGTCTGAAGGTCTAAGCGATTTTGTAATGGCACATTTTTAATATCAATGGTTAGTCCTGGTAGATTTTGTTGCAATTGACCTTGTAAAAATTCTACTGTCTTTTTAGAGACCGCTGTATCAGAGGCTAATAATTCTAAATGAATTTTATCTTGTCCTAATTCTTTTTTCGCTGTTTCCCAAGCTTTTTGGGCTGCCTTTAGATCATAACTCATGAATTTACCGGCTTCTTTACGATAATCTTCACCTGTTTTTGGATTTTTGGCAAAGTTAGCTGGGACAAAACCATTTAGCGGCTTAGAACCATCTGCCAAAATATTCTTGGTAAAGCTAGCTTTATTAATTGCTTGTAAAATTGCTTGGCGCACATGAACGTTGCCAGTTACTGGGCGTTTTTGGTTGACACTGATATACCCAACTGTTGCTTTTGGTGCAAAATGAGCGAGTGGATTATCCTGATTGTTTTGCGCATAAACATCAGATAATAAAGTATAATCTAATTGGCCATCGTTAAATAAATTCACTCCAGTAGCAATTTCTTTCACTACTTGTACATTAATTTTTTCTAAACGGACATTTTCTTTATCCCAGTATTTCGGATTTTTTTCTAATGTCCAGCTTTCATTATTTCCATTCCAATCCTTTAAGATAAATGGTCCGTTACCGACAAAATTCTCCGCACTTGTCCCGTAAGCTTTCCCCTTTTCTTGAGCAAAGGCTTGTTGTTTTGGCATAAATGGCGTCCCTGTTAGAATTTCTGGTAAGAATGGCGCTGGATTTTCTAAATATAAGACTAACGTTTGGTCGTCTTTAGCTTCCACCCCTAATTGGTCAACAGGTAATTTGCCGCTACGGATTTTACTTGCATTTTTAAAGATGTCCATCCGGCTACTTGCGGAAGAAGCTGTCGCTGGATCAACCACTGTTTGAAAAGCATAAACAAAATCCCCTGCTTTTACTGGTGTCCCATCGCTATATTGCGCATTTCTTATTTTGAAAGTATAGGTTAAACCATCCTCACTGATTTTTGGTTTTTCCTTCGCCATCGCTAGCTCTGGGTCACCATTTTTATCCAAACGATATAAACCTTCAGTAACTTGACCAATCATGTCTGAGCTATTTACATCCGTATATTGGGCGCTATCTAGCGTTGATAATTCACCTGGAGTTGAAACGGCAATTTCTTGTTTGACTGCTTGACTATCGTTGCTACTACTTGACTTACCTTGACTTGTGGTGCCACAAGCTGCCAATAAAAGCGTGCTAACAGCTAATAAACTAACGAGCTTTTTCATTTTTCTACATCCTCTCTTATAATTGATTGACTACATATTCAAAGACCGCTTGTTCTTTTTCTTGTTGGCTATAAGCAAAATCCGGATGCCATTGAACCCCTAAAATCCGTTGTTTTTTATTTTCAATCGCTTCAACAATCCCATCTGAACATTGGGCTGTCACAGTAAGTGATTGCCCAACTGTTTTCACCGCTTGATGATGGAAAGAATTTACTTTAGCTTTTTTACCATAAATCGGATAGAGAAAACTACTATTTTCCATCAGTAAATCATGGCTTGGCTCTTCTCTTGGAATGGGGTTTTGCATATGGTTTACAGGCGTTAAATCTTCAATATCTTGATAAAGACTGCCACCAAAATAAACATTTAATAGTTGCATGCCACGACAAACTGCAAAAATAGGCTTCCCTTGACGTAACGCTTCCTCGATTAAGGCTAATTCGAATTGATCGCGACAAATTAAATAGCGGCTATCCTCGCTTTCTGCCTGTCCATAGTATTTTGGATGGATATCTTGACCACCAGCTAAGATTAATTTATCAATTTGTTGTATGTATGTTTTAGCAAATTCAGGTTGACCGATTGGTAGTACCAAAGGAATCCCTCCTGCTTTTTGCACTGCTTCTATGTATCCTTGTGGTATATAACTGACTGGTAAATGATACAGAGTTTCCCCAGCATCATGAATCATATTGCCAGCAATGCCTATAATTGATTGACTCATTTTCCCTCACCCCCCAGTTCATGGATAATGTAGCTTTGATTATAAAAAGGGGTTCACCGACTGTCAAATAGGTTGTTTGGTACGTGATAGTTTGTATTTATCACACAAGTCATCTATTTAACTTTTTTTAGTAGATGAAATCTCATCGAATTGTTATTCATGTCTTCGTTTTCAATAATTGTTATAACTATAATTACTAAAGGATAATATTGGTAAATAGATAATTAAAATATATTAAAATAATAAATGTTTGTTTACAAAGAAAAACTTTTGTGCTAATCTTTTAAAGGATGGATTTCCATCTATAAGCAAATGCTTATATAAGGCACCAAGTGAGCCAAACTAATCGCTTAGTTTGAATCGCTTTTATCCAATCATCCTACTTTTCGCTTGGTGTCTTATCATACTTATCAGTAAACATCCTGTATCGGGATGTTTTTTGTATTAAAAGCAAATCATCCCCATTAGCTCCTCACTAATGGGGATAATTTGCTAATTTTTTGTTTTGATTAGCGAGGAACTCCTTCGTCAAATAAGACTGTCTGGCAAGGAAAATCTTTAAAACTACGGATTTTTCTGCCAGACTGTACTTATTTGCTCGAAGTTAATCAACTCGCTTCACATCCTTGGATAATCTGTGTAAAGTGAATAGCCACTCGGAAAATTTGACTCACCGATTGAAAAAAAATTAAATTCTTCCATTTTTCAATCGGCGAGTAACACTCGAATTTTCTCGTGGCTGTTCAATTCACTTCACATCCTTGGGGTAATCTGTGTCTAGCAAATAGCTACTCGGAAAATAAGCTAGCGTGGTGTAGAATATCTTTAAAGACAATCGATATTCCACCACGTTAGTACTTATTTTCTCGTAGCTAATCAACTTGCTAGACATCTTTGGTGTAATCTGTGTTCAGTAGCTAGACATGCCGAAAATTCGCCTCTTCATTGAGAAAATCTCAACACTTTTCTGATTTTCTCAATGGAGAGTAACACTCGAATTTTCTCATGTCTAAACGAGCTACTTCACATCCTTGTTAATACCTGTTGAAGATTTGTTGTAGGATGTCTTGGAGTTGGGCGTGCATGAGGAGAAAATGCATGAGAAATTGCATGATGATTATCGACGCAAAGACATATAAAACAACCGGAATTAAAGTAATGTAAAAGCGATTGTGTTTACGTGGATTTTCAACTAACCAGATATTGGCATGAAAGCTGTAATGGATAAAAGCAAAATGGAGCAGTATTAGTAAAAAGCCAAAAGCTGAGATTAAGCCACCAACTAAAGTAAATAAGAACGCCAGTAAACTAATCGGTACTAATAAACTTAGTGGTGCAAAAATCCGATTAAAGGCCTGTTGAAAACTCATTTCTTCGTGCATAATCCCAAAGGCAAAGCCCCAATAGATTAATACAGCAACCAATTGTAATAAAACAATCCCAATTAAAAAGCCAAAGAAAAATGGAAACGGTCGTAAATCTTGGATAAAATACACACCATAATGTCCAAATGAATTAAAGATACTAGAAAAGACCTGACCAACAAATCTGGATAGAGCTAAGGCATAAAACAAGGCAATTAAAACAAAGTTAATGATGCCTAGCCATGGATTTGCCTCTGTTTTTTCTAAAGGTGGATGAATCATGGTTTGACCTAACTGTGAAAAATAGCCTTTTATGTGAGCAACATGTGGTTTTAATAAATCGAAGTCACTCATTTCATCTTCGTCACTTGCTTCTACTTTCTTTTCTTGCATTTGAGGATGATCAGCATCATCAGTAGACTGCTTAACCTCAGAAGAATTGATTGGTGAAATCATCTCTTTCCCCTCTGGATTTTCAACTTCTGATTCACTTGATAGTACTTCTTGATGATTTTCTTGTGAGATAGTGCTAGAATCTGTAGACGTTGAATCTGTTACTGTTGAAATTGTTGCTTCATTTAGTTTCTCATCTACTAAATGCTCTTCTGATACAGTTTGTTCCTTCCCACAATAAGGACAAAACTGTGTATTTTCATCAATTGGATATTCACAATGTGGACATATTTTCATTTTCTTTCACCTCATCATTGACAATCATTACTTGGCTTGATTGTAGCACAAAGCATACAAAATAACAAAAGATACCTGATTTAAACAATCCGTATTAGTCAATTTATCAATCCCTTAAAAAAGAAAGTCAACCGTGCACTTAAATCAGTCCGGTTGACTTTCATTGTCTTATGCTAATTGATCTTTTAATTCCTGCTGAACTCTTTGTAATTCTTCAGGGCTGACCGATTGATAAGAGATGCCATCTTTCATAAATCCAGTTCCCTGTAATTGATCCATTTTTACATTATTAAATGCATCACGGTAATTCATCATGATTTGTTGAACAGCATTTTGATCCAAATCAGTTTTCATATTCTCTGATAATGCTTGTAAAATTTCACGATATTTACTTACACCATAGACACTCAAGAATTTTTCAGCAACGGCTTTTACTACCATTCGTTGCCGTTCTTGGCGACCATAATCTCCTCGTGGATCATCATAACGCATCCGTGTAAATGCCAGTGTTTGGTCACCATTCAATGAAATTTTTCCTTGATTAAATGTAAATCCACTATTTTCAAAAGCTAAATCATTCTCTACTTCTATGCCACCAATTACATCTACTAAATCTTTAATTGCTCGCATATTCATAGTCACATAATGCTGAATGGGGATATCTAGATATTTTTGGACTGTATCCATCGACATCGCAGCCCCACCAAAAGCATAGGCGTGGTTGATTTTATCTTGCGTTCCATGACCAACAATATCCACATAAGTATCACGAGCAATGCTGACTACTGTTGTTTGTTTTTTGGTTGGATTAACAGTTACTACCATAATTGAATCCGAACGACCTTGTCCATAGCGATTAAACGCCCCAGTATCGATTCCTAATAGTAATACAGAAAAGGGTTGTTTATCAGACAAATTAGCTGCTTTTGTTTTACTATCTTCCTGTCTTTTGACTGGTTCATAAGTTTTTTGAACATTTTCAGAAAAATCATGATAGGCAAAAGCTAAAATCCCACCCGAAATCACAACTAAAGCAAGCAACAAAGCACCTACAGTGATTAAAATTGTTTTCCAAATACTTTTCTTTCTTTTCAAAGCTCTCAGCTCCTATTAACACATTTAACAATAATCAAAACTATTAACTCTATTTCCCAGAGTAATAGTAATAATCACTTTCTGCACTTTGGGAAGCACCATTATAAATGGCCCCTAAAATCCGTGCCTTGGCCCCTTGTAAGCGACGTTTTGCCTCAATCGCGCCTTCTTTACTGGTCTTATCTTCACGAACCACCAGAACTGTTCCATCTGTTTTAGCCGCCATAATTAGACCGTCTGCCACAGTTAAAACTGGTGGTAAATCAAAAATAACTAAATCAAAGTAATGATACATTTCTTCAATGATTTGATTCATCCGACGAGAGTTTAATAATTCAGCTGGGTTTGGCGGTGTCGGCCCACTAACCAATACCGATAACCGATCAATTTCGGTCGTCGCAACTAATTCTTGAACAGGAGCTTGTCCACTAATCAAGGTACTTAACCCCGCTTCATTACTTAAACCAAATGTTTTATGAACAGTTGGCTTACGCATATCCGCATCCACCAAAAGCACGCGTTTACCTGCTTGGGCAAAGACAACAGCTAAATTAGCCGCTGAAGTCGATTTTCCTTCACCTGGGCCAGATGAAACCACCACAATGCTACGTAACTTCTCATCCCCAGAAACCGCAAACTGCAAGTTAGTACGAATCGTACGGTATTGTTCAGAAATTGGCGAATTGGGATTAAGTAAGGTAATCAAATTTACCGGTTTAGTTACTGAATTTTGATTCTTTTTATTTTTTTCTTTAGCCATAATTGCCTCCTACACTCGACTTCTTGAACGACGTTGACTCGCCGCACCTTCTGAAGCTGTTCTAGCTGCTGACGGTTGTACTTGTGGAATACGCGCTACTTTACGCGTATTATCTTGCAATTCCTTTGCAGAAAGTTGTGGAATGGTTCCTAAAATCGTCAATTCTAACTCATCACGAACAAATTTACTTGATTTAACGGTACGATCCAATAATTCAAAGGCAAAGGATAATCCAACTCCGACAATTATGCCCGCTAAAACCCCAATGGCTAAATTACGCATATGGTTTGGCGAAACTGGTGTATTTTGAACGGTCGCATTTGAAATGATTGAAATCTTATCAACACTTTCTCCTAAGACATCTTTAACCGTATCCTTAAAGATCGATGCTGTTGTATTGGCTAAACGTTCTGCCGTCAAGGCGTTATCTGAATTCGCCACTAATGAGAACATCAAAGAATTTTCATTTTGAACTACATCGATGGCATCATTGATTTCTTTCACAGATAATTTGATATTGTAATTGGATTCCATTTGATCTTTCACCTTATTTAAGATCAAGTCGCCTTTAATCAAATTCTTATAAGTATTAATCATCTGCAAATTCACATTGACATCATTACTATTGGTATTTTCAGTTTGTGGTAAAGTAACGACCAATTGAGCTTGTGAGCTATACTTTGGGGTGATTACAAAGAAAGTTAAAGCTCCTGCTAAGCCTAGACCAATAAACATACATAAAACAATGGTAAAAAAATGCTTTTTAATAATCAGGAAAATATCCTTTAAATCCAGTGTTTCTTCTACTTCCATTCTGCTAAAACTCCTTTAAATTATGTCATTTTTCCAGCTGCACGAAGCTGATCAGCAACCTCGCGTGCTTTTTGTGATAATTGATTAGCTAAGTTATCATTATTAATGCTATATAAGCTATTAACCAATTGTTGATACTCTTCACTCGTCGCATCTGGCGCTAATTGTCCATTAGGCGCTAATTTATTTAACAAATCAAGTGAACCGGCAATTTGATTGGTTTGATCAGTGGCAATATTGAGGTAATTTTTAGCCAAATCCAACCAATCATTAGCTGGTATTACTGCCAATTGTTCATTAATCTCATTGATTGCAGCTTGTTGATTATTTAATTGAATTACTGCTAAAGGATTGAGCGTTTGCCAATTAACATTTTCTGGTTGGAAAAGATTGTTAATTTTATCTTGGAGATTGCATTCAACAAGAGCTTCATCCAGCTTTTTTAAAACAGCTTTCTTTTGTTGGTGAACCTTAGCCATTTTTTGAGGAAAATCCACTTCCTTGATTTGAAAATCATCCGCTGTTGTTTTAACTGCATTCACATTTGTACGTAAATCCTCCAGCTGATCCATAGTAACCCCACTGTTTAAAAGATGAGATTCAGGACTGACAAATAGCTGATTAACTGAATCATGTAAATTGTTAAGTCTTGACTTTTCACTTTTCATCGTAACATTTACGGATTCTAACCGCTGCTCGTAATTTTTCTTTTGGCTGATTTGACGACCAAAGAAAATAATTGCCATAGAAGCTACGATTAATAGTAGCAAGATAAAATACTTAAATCGCTTAGACTGCACACTTTCTCCTCCTATAACCTATATTCTTAAATTTAGCCTATTTTTGGCGAAACCAATTAAATCGACTTGGTTTGATTTCTTGATAATCAGGAAAGCTCACAATATCCCCATTTACTAAATCTTTAGCCACTTGCTGCATTTGTTGAACTAATTCGATTCCAAAATCTTTTTCAATTGCTTGATATGCCTCTTTTAAATAAAAATTCCGCTTATGAATCCCATGCGCATCAGAGGCAACCATTTGAACAAGATGATTTTCTACCATTTGCTTGGCAGTTTTTTGAATTTTTTTACCAAAAACACCAACGTAGCTAGGCGCTGTTAATTGTGCTAAGCAACCCATGTCTAAAAAGTCAATTAATTTATTGGGCTCTTCGATAAATCCAGCATTTCTTTCTGGATGTACAATAACTGGTACTTTTCCTAAAGAACGTAATTGATAACATATCGATTCAGTATATTCAGGAATACGATTGCTTGGTAATTCCAACAATAAATATGTATCAGATAAATCGGTAAATACTAAACGATTAGCTCGTAAATCATCCAGCAAAAAATCCGTTATGCGAACTTCTTGGCCTTCTAGAAGTATTATTGGAATTTGTTTTTCATCCAACACTTCTTGTAATTGCGCAACTAACGGAACAATCTGTGCTTTTGAGTTTTCGTATTTGCCATTATTATGATGGGGCGTACACAAGATATGTGTAATACCTTGATCAACTGCATAACGCGCCATTTCTAAACTATCTTCAATCGTTTGGGCACCATCATCTATGCCTGGTAAAATATGACAATGTAAGTCAATCATTGCTATCACCACTTTCAGACTGTATATTCATAATGATATTTTACAAAAATATTTACTTCTATGAAGCTTTCAAAAACATACTTATCTAGATTAAAAATCCATAGTTACCCTTTTTTTATTATACAGAAAACTTTTCTAAAAAAAAGAATATCTAGAACTTTTCTTTAATTATTTAGTATTTTAATTGATCTACTCCCATTTTCCATACAAAAAAGCACCTAAAAATAGATAAAGTCTATTTTTAGGTGCTCAGCTGACTTATTTACATTTTATTTCATTTTGCGTTGACGTTTCAATCCTAGGAACGCTAGGCCTAAAATACCCAATCCTAATACCATTACACTAAAATTTGATTGTGTACCAGTTTTTGGTAACATCGCTTGATTAGTTGATTTTACAACTTCAGGTTTATTCGCTGCTGTAGTTGGAGTAACAACAGTTGTTGGTTGTACATTTCCCGTTTGACTACCTATATTTGGTAGATTATTTTTTTCGGTTGTTGGTACTTCCATTGTTACAGTAGTTGTCTCTTCACTTGCGTGGTTTCTTTTGGTTTACTTGGATTAGACACTTTATCTCCTTTTAATACTACTTCGCCAGTCGTTGGATTAATAAATGAAGTACCTAATAAGTTTTGATAGTAACTATCATCAGCTTTATAAATATTTAATATGACAGCTTTACAAAGTGAGCATATAGGTAAAGACTAGATTTTCTTTGTAAATAAAAATCAGTTGTACCGTTACTATACTTAAATAAAAAAATATTTGGCACAATTTTGGCTAGCCCTATTTTCAAAAAAATAATTTATTATTTTTTATGCACAAAAAAAGACTCAAAATACGATTAGTATTTTGAGTCTTTCATTCAATTCCGTCTCCTATAAATTAACTTAAAATGGTTACTTTTACTTGGCGTCTGCCCCATTGAATACATTTTTCTCTACTATCAAAGTGAACATCGATAATATTTCCCTTAATAGCGCCACCAGTATCTAAAGCTAATGCGACACCATAGCCTTCAACTTCAAGTAAAGTCCCTAAAGGAATCACGCTTGGGTCAACCGCTACTGCCATTGGGTTAGCTCGCAAATCAGTACCACTAGCAGTGAAATAGCTTGCGCCAGCTTCTGCATAAGAATAGGCAGTTGATTCCATATACATCACCTTACCAGATGTACCTGTCGTCGTTGTACTTGGGGTAGTCGTACTTTGTACCGGTGAACTTGCTGTATTTTGGCTAGCTTGGCTTGTTTGAGCAGCTTGTTGTTTGCTAGCAGCCTCTTCTTGTTCACGTTTTTGACGCGCTTGTTCAGCGGCTTGACGTTGTTTTTCAACTTCTTTATCAGCCGCAATTTTAGCTAAAGCATCTTTATTTTGATCTAATTTTTGACGTAAAGCTAAAATTCTACTGTCTAATTCTTTAGCTTGACTAGCTAGTTCTTGACGATCTGTTTCAAGTTTAGCTTGTGTTGCTTCAGCTTTTTGATTTAATTCTTGTAATGATTGCATTGAGTCATTTAGACTTTCAATTTTTTCTTTTTCTAAACCTTGTAACATCGTCATTGCATACATTCGACGAACAAAATCACCAAAACTATCAGCCGAAAGCAAGGCTTTTAAATCTATGTCAGTCGCATTATTAATTTGAATAGATTGCAATCTTTTGGCAACTACTTCTTTGCGTTTTTCAATAGTATTTTGGGTATCTACAATTTCTTGTTTCGTCTTTGTTAATAACTGTTGATTTTCATCGATTTGCTTTTGCAAAGATGCTACTTGCGCATATTTATCATTAACCGCTGTTAGTGTGGCTTGGATTTCGCTACTAATCGAATCGCTTTGTTGAAGCAATTGTGTTTCTTGTTGATCAAGATTGGCAAGTGTTTCAGCTTGTACATTTGATACAATCGGTACAAACAAACTTAATGCCATTGCACAAACAACTGCTTTTACTAACCTTTTAGATTGCACACATTTCAACACCTTTCTTTTTCCTAGACTATTCTTATTATACAAAAGGTTTGGCTTCTTTGTATTTCAAGTATTTTACAATTTGTTACAAAAGTTCATCCAAAGCGGGGGAATAACCCTAGTTTCTTTAAAAATTCTTAAACAAAGTGGGTAAATATTGTATTTTCAGCTCGAATTTTTTGTAACTTCACTGTAATAAAACTTTTAAAAAACTTTTTAAAATCCGTTTTCTAAGATAATTTTCTTATTTTTTCTGTAAAAACTTGTATCTATGTCATAATACGGTAAAATAAAGCTGTTTATATCTATCAAGTTAAAGGAGGAAAGATATGTTTCATTTATTTTCATACGCTAAAAACTATAAGCGCCAAGTCATTCTTGGACCGATTTTCAAATTCTTAGAAGCTGTTTTTGAACTGATTCTTCCTTTATATATGGCCAAGTTAGTTGACCAAGGAATTAGTCAGAGAAATCTTAAGATGATTTGGCAAAGTACTTTTGAAATGATTATCATCTCAATTATTGGGCTTGTCTTTGCTTTGATTTGTCAATACTATGCTTCGGTCGCCTCGCAAGGTTTAGGAACTGAGCTTAGAAATGTCTTAATGAAAAAAATGAATCAATTTAGTTTTCAAGATTTAAATCATTTTGGTACAGAAACATTAATTACACGCCTAACCAATGATGTCACCCAGATACAATGGGCTTTGGCCATGTTAATTCGTTTAGTTTCCAGAGCGCCTTTTCTAAGTATCGGTGCTGTAATCATGGCCTTTATCATCGATTGGCAAATTGGGTTCATTTTCTTAGGATTATTACCTATTTTTTGTTTATTACTTTATTTCATCATGACTCGAAGTTTTCCAATGTATCAAAAGGTACAGTCACAAATTGACCGTTTAAATCAATATGTCGCCCAAAATTTAAGTGGAGTTCGAGTGATTCGAGCCTTTGCTAGAACAAATGATGAAGTAAAACAATTTGATGAGGTTACTGATGATTTATCGAAAGCTTATCTTAGAGTAACGCATTTGTCAGCATTATTATCACCTGGAACAACTTTAGTGATGAATCTTGGGGTCATTGGTATTTTTGTACTAGGTGGATTTAAAGTAAACATTGGACAATTGCAAGCAGGTCAAGTTTTAGCTTTAGTCAATTATATGAACCAAATGTTATTGGCTTTAATTATTGTTTCAAATTTAGTCGTTTTGTACACTCGCGCACATGCATCGGCAAAACGCATTAACGAAGTACTGGCTGTTGAGATTACAACACCCCAAAAAAGCGATGCCTTACCCCAAGCCAAAGCTAATCAACCTTTATTTCAATTTGTCGATGTAGACTTTCGCTATGGCAATGACTATGGCCTTGCGTTAAAAAAGATTAATGCTTCAGTTTATCCTGGACAAACCATCGGCATCACTGGTGCTACGGGTAGTGGTAAATCTACGCTGGTACAACTCCTCCCCCATTTTTATCCAGTAAGCAATGGTCAATTACTATACAATAGTAGAAATGTGGAAGAATTAGACCTAAATGCGCTCAAAAGTCGCTGTGCTGTGGTCTTACAATCAGCGGTTTTATTCAGTGGAACGATTAAAGAAAATCTACAGTGGGGGAAAAATGATGCAACAGATGAGGAATGTTGGCAAGCATTACGGATTGCCCAGGCCGAAGATTTTGTTCGTGAATTACCTCAAGGATTGGATACGCCGATTTTTGAAGGTGGGAAAAACTTTTCCGGTGGCCAACGCCAACGTTTAACAATTGCTAGAGCAGTGATCCGCCAAGCAGACGTCCTTATTTTAGATGATTCATTGAGTGCGCTAGATTATCAAACCGATTTAAAATTACGTCAAGCTTTAAAACAACTACCTTGCACAACCATTATCGTCTCACAACGCCTACGTTCGATTCAAGAAGCCAATCAGATTTGGGTTATGGATAACGGTGCATTAATTGCGCAAGGATCACATGAAGAATTATTAAATCACTCTAGCACCTATCAAGAAATTTATGCATCGCAACAAGAAGAGGAGGTATTTGAATGAGAAGAATGAATCACCTCGCTTTTCGGCAATTTATGCCTTATCTAACCAAGTTTAAATTAGAAAATGCTTGTGCCACTATTTTAGGGATTTTAAGTGGGCTTGCCTCCGTATTTCTTACCTATTACATTGGTTTAGCAATCGATCAAATGATTGGCCGTAACCAAGTGGATTTTAGCCGTTTAAGTCAGATCATCTACGCGTTTATCGGCTTAGTGGTCATCAATGTAGTCGGCCAATGGTTAATTCAGCGTTTAGGAAATCGCGTGGCCTATTTGTCAATTAGTCAATTACGTAAAGATGCCTTTGAACACTTGAACCAACTGCCTTTGCGTTTTTATGACCAAACCGCTCATGGAAATATTATGAGTCGTTTTACTAATGATATGGATAATATCTCTACTGCTATTCAAGCAATTTACACGCAATTATTTTCCGGGGTAACTATTGTCATCATCGCTTTAATCATTATGATTAAAATGAATCTTTTATTAACAATTGTCGTCTTGATTGCCACCCCTATTATCTTTTTAGCTAGTTGGTTGGTAGCTAAGATTTCTCAAAAAGATTTTAGCGCTCAACAAGCTATTTTAGGTGAAATTTCTAGTTTTATCACCGAAATGGTCGGTAATCAAAAAGTCGTCAAAGCTTTCCAACGCGAAGCAATAAATCAACAGCGTTTTGAAACACTCAATCAAGAATTGTATTACAAAGGCTATAAAGCACAATTTTCTTCAGCGATTGCCAATCCATTGTCACGTTTTGTCGATCATTTGGCCTATGTGGCAGTCGGCTGTGTCGGTGGTTATCTAGCGATTACTCATCCAAGTTTGGTTAGTATTGGGACTGTATCGAGTTTTACGATTTATTCTAGTCAGTTTTCTAAGCCATTTATTGAACTTACCGGTTTAACTACGCAAATTCAAACAGCCTTAGCCGGTATCGAGCGAACTTTCGCTTTAATGAATGAACCAATTGAAAAGAATACCGAAAATGCCCAAATTTTACAAAATGTTTCTGGCGAAGTGTGTTTTCAAGATGTCGATTTTAGCTATCTAGCTAATCAACCGTTAATCGAACACTTCTCATTTACTGCTAAACCTGGACAGAGCATTGCTATCGTCGGCAAAACCGGCGCAGGCAAATCAACTTTGGTGAATTTATTGATGCGTTTTTATGATGTCGATCATGGGAGCATTCGTATTGACCAACAAGATATTCGGCAATTTACTAGAGATAGTTTGCGCCAAGCTTTTGGCATGGTTTTACAAGATACTTGGCTATTTGATAGTACTCTGCGCGAAAATTTACGATATGGTAAACCAGATGCAAGTGATGAAGAAATCTATGATGCTTTAAAACAGGCCTATATGTATGATTTTGTCATGCGTTTACCGCAAAAATTGGATACCCCAATTGGCCAACATGGTCTAAAAATTTCGGATGGTCAACGGCAATTATTGACTATTGCTCGTACTATGATTAGCAATCCACCTATGCTAATTTTAGATGAAGCAACAAGTTCTGTAGATACCTTGACCGAACGTAAAATTCAAGCGGCCTTTTTAGCGATGATGAAAGGCAAAACTAGTTTTGTCATCGCCCATCGCCTAGCAACGATTCAAAATGCTGATCAAATTTTAGTAATGGATCACGGAAAAATTGTTGAACAAGGCAATCACCATGAACTACTAGCTAAAAACGGTTATTACGCTGAACTATATCACGCCCAATTTACTCAAACTAGTGAAATTGGTCAATAATTTTAAACCTACTGAATGTAGCTTTCCAACAAGCTACATTCAGTAGGTTTATTTTTTTCATGTTTTTTTAAATCTACAACGACTTTTACATAAAAAAAGAGTATACTGTAGTTAGAAGATTTTGAAAACCCTTTTATATTTTTGTGAATAATTTCATTTTGTATTAACTAAAAAATACCAGCGTTTAGAGGTGCAATTAATGGATAAAAAAGATAAGGTCATTAGCTTTCATCAAGGTCCTAAATTTAGTGATGAAATCTATGATTTAATGCAGGTAGGTACTGAAATCACCTTATATCATGCCTTTAGAACCAGACAACACAAAAAGTTTATTCAAGATTTTGATTTATTACCTAAAAAAGAGCAAACACTGCTATTAGCTTGTGATTGTCAAACAGTTGCTCGTTTTGCTGAGTTAATTATCAAGCAATTAAGCAATAGTAATCAACTTGAGTATTACTACGAACAGAACAAAGATTTATTTTGGTCACTTGCCAAAAGTCTGACTAAATCGAAGAATTAAACAAATAAAATATTAATGAGGGATTTTTATGGCAGATAAACACGAGCCTACAAGTAATATTATTTCATTTCCTAATGCATTTACTACTAATGAATTTAACAACGAGGATCTAGCTGATGTTTTGCAAACTACTTTGGAATTGGCTATCTATGCTTCAATGCGTGAAAAAGACTACGATCGTATTATTTACTATTTCCACAGTCTACCACCTTTTGAACAAAAACTATTAATGCAAAGAAATCGTGAAATGGTCGCGTACCATGCTGAAATGATTTTGCAATCACCGCAAGCACAGTTGATTTTAGCTCCTTTTTTTGCTGAATTTCTCAACGAAGAGGCTTACCTTCAACCAAATTCACTTGCTGATAAAATGGTTGATTCTAGACATTCTTTACATAAAATAATTGCCAATTATCAACGAGAACTTAAACAAAAGATTGATTTTGAAGCATTATTGCTAGATGAAAGTTTAGATAAGCCAATCGATCAACTATATGCTGTCACTTTACGAACCAGTTTCTTTGAGGACTTACCAATTATAGCTTCTGAATTCACTAGTATTAAACTAAAAACACAAACAAATAACTCAAATGAAGATCAACTTATATTTGGGGAATTAAGATTTAAACAGCATTCAATATTAGCTGAACAATTAAACGCTTTGCATACCCTATTAAATGATACCTCAGAAATTCCTTTAATGGCTGAGCTAGGAATTATCTATCGAATCATCTTACACTATAAAGATGGTAGGCAGCAAAGCTATCTAGTTGATGAATGGCCCGTTGGTGTTTTACTCAATTTCGCCTGTCACCAAATTGGCCAAGAAAAAGAACAAGATTTAGCTATTCAGCTCTATCCGATACAAAAATTAACCAATCAAATTTTATTCCAATTGCTCAATTGTGAGGAGTTAAAAGCAATTCTTGAATTGAAATTAAGAGAAGAACTTGTTCGTTACGGGCAAGATCGCAAGTTAAATTTAAGCGAATTGACCTTAGATAAGTTAATTTATCGCCATTTAAGTTTGCTTGATCAAAATTCAAATAAGCCATTTCGTTTATTACAAAATTATCAACTCCATCTAAGTGGGCAAGTAATGACAAAACATTTAAATGAATTATGGCTTTTAAGTGACTTTAAGGGAAAACAACATTCATTAGAAAAACTGCGTAAAGTGCCACAAGCTTTTTCTGCTGCCCAATATGACTTAAGCGCCTGTCAAAAAATCTATCAAATGAATCCCGATCAGGCCTTCAATTATTTTTGGGATTCATTAGCACAATTGCTCATTTATCTCAATAATTAAAAAAAACCTACAGTTGCATTGACCTCAAAAGTTCGATTATTCGTTTTACTTTTTGAGGTCATTACATTAACTGTAGGTTTTTAATAATAGCTGGGATGACGCTATTAAATATTTTATGATAACTGACGCTTAAAGTAATCTATTGGTAAGGCTTTACCTAAAATCAATAAGATAATGACTTCAATTGGCAGCATAATCGCTGATTTAACTAAACGAACTGACCAAATAGCCCAACTGTCTAGTGGAATATTATACATCATCGACAACCAAAGTGGCGTTAAGATTAGATTGATGATGACTGTATTACATAAAACAGCACCTAAACATCTAAACCAAGTTAATTCCTTTTTATAAAAGAATAAACCATAAATCACGCCACCTAAAAAGGCATTAAAGGTAAATCCGATAAAAAAGGCGCTTTTGGCAAACAAAGCCATACCGATTAAATCAGCTAATACCCCACCAATTCCAGTCCAGAACGGGCCAAATAATACCGCCATAACAAATACTGGAATAAAGCTAAAGCCAATCCGAATAAATTGTGTTTCAATTGCGAATTGATGGGTCAAAACGACCTCTACGGCTACTAGCAATGCTAGAATCGCCATTTTTCTTGTTGATAATTTTTCCATCGTGCATCTCCTTAATGAGCTGCTACAAAAATCTGCAGCGAATGCGAAAACAAAACCGCGAAAAATTTTTTCTTCGTCTGTCGGCAACATCCCATCCAAACAGCACTTAACGCTTTGTTTTCTACTCTGTGATATTTTTTGAGTGGGTTCACTTAACTACATTATAGCAAAATTTCAGAAAATGACGAGAAAATTACACACATTTTACTATACTTATTTACTATTGGTCGTACTTATCAATAACTATAACTATTCGTCAATCTTTCGCCAATTCTAATGCACGTTCTTTAGCAAAAACTGGTACATTTACCTTCTTTTGGATAGCTGCTAAAACTACATAAGCAATATTAAAATCAATCATACTGTGAATCACTCCACCTAAACCAATAAAACCAAATAGGAATAAGAAATATTGTTGATCAAAGCTAGTGTTAGCTAGATTACCAAAATAAGCAAATAAAAAGACTGCAAACATTTCGCAACTTGCATGAATAATAGCAATAACAAAATTAAAAATTTGTAATTGAATTGGATGTTTGATAATTTGTGGATTTTTTTGTAGATAAGCTGCCCCAATTGTCGCAAAAACAAGATGTGAAAAAGCTCGCAAAGCAATCACTGGTGGTAAACTCATAAAAAAACCTAAAGTAGTCCCTAGTGCTACTGCAATCGCCATTGCTGGTGAAAAAAACATAGCAATAAATAATGGCACATGGCTACCTAATGTATAAGAAGCTGGTCCAATTACAATTTTTGGCATTACCATCGGAATTAAAATACCTAACCCTACTAATAAAGCTGTAATCGTTAAATTTTTGATCGATTTTGTCATCATTTTTCCTTCTCTCTTAGTGTCAAGACACTTAATATACTTCCTTAATATACGTTGTAAAACATTGTGTGTCAAGACAGTAATTACAAATTATTCCTGCTTTTCTCCATTAACCTTTGCTTTTTGGTAACAACAAACTTAAATGAAAACAAAAAAATGATTTCTTAGATATTGATTCACAACACCTAAGAAATCATTTACAAAATAGAGCTGGAATTGATAATCGCTCTCTTTTGTCCAGGCGGACAGATTCCATTTAGTACCAAGCCCCTGTAAAAAAGGGAGTAGAAAAGACAGAAGGAGAACCGTCGATATTAAGCTGAATGCCTTTTGCTTAATTATGGAATTTAAGAGAAAGGATCAATAGGATAATCCTATGTTCATATGGGGAATGGGAAGGGGTAACATAGAGTTTATGCATGATCAAGAATTAAGACGAAGTATATCTATTTTCAAGACTATATTATCTTTCAAGCACTTTATACTTATCCTTTGAACTTGATCATGTCATCACAAATAAAAAGAAAAAAGTAAGATGTAAGCGCTTTATAAACGCCATACATTAAAGTCTTTAATCAATAATTGCTATCTAATAATAACATCGCTTCTTCTATCCGACAGCTATAAACATCGATGAGGTAAGCATTTGCTTGGCACAAATTCTCCTTCAAAATCTGTAGAACAACTTCTACAAGTATTATTATATTCTTTTTTTTTAATATGTAAACTATTTATATTTTATTATGTATGCAAAAAAGCAATCATACTCCTTTAAAAAATTAGTCTACCCTTAAATTTTGTTCTTATTTCAACATTACTAAACCTAATAATATAAATAGAACCAATATATTTACGCATGAAAATAAATTAAATTTTAAATGTTATGTTATTTTAAAAAATGGAATTTTTGATAAAAATTTTTATGTCTTAGGAATTAACCTTGTGGACTTCTTTGGTAAAGTAGATCAACTTCTCCATTACTCAGCTTCAGAGATTTCATCAAAAATATTATCCACAAAAAATTCAGCTGATAATCTATTTAACTATAGTCAAATAAATTATCAGCTGAATATAAAACTAACGGTTGGTACGAACGAGTTGATTACTTAAATCAGCAAATTCTTGTAAACTCAAGGTTTCGCCTCGACGTTTGGGATCGATGCCCACTGTCTGCAAAGCTTGTGTTAACCAAGTCTTAGTTGCTTCATCTTTCCCATAATAATTCAATAAATTGTTCCATAAAGTCTTTCTTCTAAGCAAGAAAGCTGCTTTTGTTAGTTTAAAGAAGGCTTTTTCATCATCTACAGCTACCGCTGGCTGAGCGCGGCGAGTTAATTTTAAAATTGCTGAATCCACATTTGGTTGTGGTACAAAGACCGTTTTAGGTACAATAAATGCTAGACTGGCTTCCATATAATATTGGACCGCAATACTTAATGAGCCATACGCTTTTGAACCTGGCGCAGCACTAATGCGATCAGCGACTTCTTTTTGCATCATAACTACCATCTCATCTACTACTAAATTAGACTCTAAAAAATGCATCATAATCGGCGTAGTAATGTAATAAGGTAAGTTAGCTACCACTTTAATCGGTAGGTTCTCTTTAAAGACTTCCTTAGTTATACCCACTAAATCCGCCTGCAAGACATCTTGATGCTTAATGGTTACATTAGGATAGGCTTGTAAGGTATCTGCTAAAACCGGAATCAGACGGTCATCAATTTCAAAAGCTAGAACTTGGTTCGCATGTTGAGCTAAATGCTCGGTTAACGCCCCAATTCCCGGTCCCACTTCAATGACATTCACTTTTTCAGTAATATCAGCAGTTTGCACAATCTTACGTAAAATATTTGGTTCAGTTAAAAAATTTTGTCCTAGGCTTTTTTTAAAGGTAAAGCCATGACGAGCTAAAATTTCTCTTGTGTGACTAGGATTGGCAATTTCTCTATGATCTTTCACTTTCTTCCTCTACTTTCTTTAACGTACTTCTAAGCATCTCTTCACTGATGGCAAACATCGCCAAGCGTTTAGCTAGCTGTTTGCCATTGGTATAACCGATTGCTAAACGCTCACCGATTAATTGACGCAGCAATTTCGCTTTAGGACCAGCAATCAAACCTAATTCTATCAAGACTTCTTGGGAAATTGGTTGAAAATTGTCTATTACTTTAGTCTGACTCACTTGTTCAAAAGCTTGTTTTAATGCTTCAAAACTTGCATGTTCCACGCCTAAACTAGCCGATGGTTTCTTTCCTTTCCCTTGTTCTTTAGTGATAAATGCGTGTTTACAATCAGGCACCTGTTGCATAATAATCTTACGGATACGTTCACCTGCATGATCAGGATCCGTTAAAACGATGACGCCACGTGTTTTTTGAGCATGACTAATGACCTCAAGAGTAGCCTGATCAATTGCCGAGCCGATGGTTTCGATGGTATCGACTTTAAAAAATTCTTTCAAACGTCGGGTGTCGTCTTTGCCTTCCACTACCACCACTTCAGCTATTTCAATTTTATCTGTTGCTACTTTTTTCATTTGGCCAAATCCAGTCTAAATAAGTTTGCTGCATTCTTTCTTGTATGGAAAGCCACCTCTTCAACAGCCATTTCTCGTAATTCGGCAATTTTTTCTACGACATAACGAGTATAGCCCGGCTCATTTCTTTTGCCTCGATAAGGGACTGGCGCTAAGTAAGGTGCATCGGTTTCGACCAACAAACGATCTATTGGTACGATTTTGGCAGCTTCTTGAACTTCGATAGCTTTTTTAAAGGTAACTACCCCGCTAAAAGATAGATGCATCCCTAAATCAAGAAATTTCTTAGCCCATTTTTCATCTCCACTAAAGCTATGCATAATACCACCAATCTCATGAACACGTTCTTCTTTTAATATTTGGTAAGTATCTTCTAATGCCTCTCTAGTGTGAATACTAATAGGCAGGTGATGTTCTTTGGCAATTGCAATCTGACGGCGAAAGACTTTGGCTTGTACCTCTTTAGGATCTTCCATCCAATAATAGTCTAAACCAATTTCACCTAGGGCTACGACTTTATCATCGGTTAAATTGGTTTGTAAAAAAGCTTCTACTTCTCGATTATAGCTACCAGCTTCAGTTGGATGCCAACCGATGATACTGTATATTTCAGGATATTCTTGACTTAAAGCTAAGGATTTTTCAATTGTTGGATAATCAAAGCCGACCACAGCCATCTCACTAACGCCTAATTCATGTGCACGTTTGATTGTGGCCTCTTCTTCATTGATAAATTGTTCTGCATTTAAATGCGTATGGGTATCAAAAATTTTCATTAATAGCTACAAGGATTACTCGATTATAACCCTTGTTTTAGCTCCTTTCATCATTTGCTTTATTAACTTTAATATTATAGCATATTTTACTACTAAAAAAGCGGCACTTGCTCATTTTGCTCACAAAATAAAAGTCTTATCTTTAGGATATTTTTTTCACATGTTCATTGCTTTTTTTTACTATTTCTACTATGCTAATTACATGGAAATTTTTTAGGGGGTGGCAAACTTATGTATTGGTTGCTCGGACTACTCGGGCTACTATTTATTTTTTATATTTATTTGGTTTTTATCGCACCCTATCTTGTTAGAGAAAAACATTACTTTATCCATAAAAACTCCAATGAGCTTGTCGATATTTCAAAGGCTTATGATGTTTTTGATTTTAGTAGTATTGTCACTATCGCTCATTTTAGTGATACGCATTTTTCAAAACATTTTCAGCCTAAACGGATTAATCGGCTGATTCGTTCTACTCAACGCGTTAAGCCGAGCATTATTATTTTTACTGGTGATTTGATTGAAGATTATGCCAAGTGGTCACCTAAGCATAGTCAAAAGTTAATCAGCAAGCTAAAGCATTTCTCTGCACCTTTAGGAAAAATTGCGGTTCTAGGAAATCATGACTATAAAAACGATGGTCAGTACTTCGTGCAAAATATTTATCAGCAAGCTGATTTTACCTTATTAAAGAACGAAGAAATTTTTGGTTCCATGGACCAATTTTCTATTACTATTAGTGGGATGGATGATTATTTAGTCGGCAAACCACAGTTCACCTTTGAAAAGACGTTTTCAAAATGGCGAATTCTTTTAGTTCATGAGCCAGATGCGGTCATGAAAGTACCTAACTTAAGTCATTACGATTTGGTCTTGACTGGTCATGCTCATCAAAAACGGAAATGGTTTAATCGATTCGAAAAACCAATTAAGGGTGCTGAATTTTTCACACATGGTTTGTATGTACTAACCCCAAAAACGATTCTTTCTATTTGTAACCGCGCAAGACGCTCTTTTTTAGGCAGTCGTTTTCGCCTAGTACCTGAAATTATTTATTATCATCTAGCTAAAGAAAATACTGAAGATCAACCGATTAGTTAAACGTAAAAAACGTTCTTAGATTGATGTATCCTTTAAAGTCTAACTTTGAAAAATGATACATCTCAGGAACGTTTTTTATTATGAGGTAATTTTACTATGAGGCAAATAAAGACTTAGTGGCCCTAGAGATTTCTCGTGCTGTTGTGGCTTGATTCATGGTATATAAGTGGATGCCATCTACATTTTGGGTAACCAAATCAACAATTTGATCAATTGCATAGGCTAAACCAGCTTCACGCAAGGCTTGAGGCTGATGCTCGTACTTTTCTAAAATAGCTTTAAACTTACGCGGAACCTTCGTTTGACAAGTCTGAATTAAGCGGATTGCCTGATTACGATTGATTATTGGCATAATGCCCGCTAAAATCGGCACTTCAATACCTGCTAAAGCACAATTTTCTTGAAATTGATAAAAACATTCATTGTCAAAAAATAATTGACTGACTAAATAATCACAGCCCGCACGGACCTTTTGTTTCAAATGCAATACGTCTTCGATACGGTTGTTGGAATCTGGATGCATTTCAGGATAACAGGCGCCACTAATCGTAAAATGTTGCTGCTTATCTTTTACATAGCTAACTAAATCACTGGCATATTTGAATTCACCCGTAGTGGCTTGGCCGGCAATTTTATCTCCACGCAAGGCTAATACATGATTCACTCCGCATTGCTGTAAAGCTAAAAGAATATTATCTACTTGCACTTTACTCAAATATAAGGCAGGTAAATGGGCAACCGCTGGAATATGTAGCTGATTTTGAACATAATCCGCTAGTTTAACCGTTGATTGCTCGATATTATGACTTTTATTACTACAGGTCACACTGATGAATTTAGGGGTTAAACCTTTTAATTCACTTAACGTTTGCAATAGTTTTTCCTCACCGACTTGACTGTTTGGAGGAAAAATTTCAAATGACAAACTAGGTTGATGCAAACTTACTTGGCTCATTGCCTCAACTCCTCACGTAATTGATAAGCTGCCATAGTTAAATGTAACAGACTAGCTTTCGTTTCTTTTTCTCCACGGGTTTTTAAGCCACAATCAGGATTCACCCAAACTTTATTTTGAGGAATTTTTGCTAAAATTTTGCGAAGGGTTGTTTTAATTTCCTCAACGGATGGAATTCGAGGTGAATGAATATCATATACCCCCGGACCAACTTGTGTTTGAAAATGTTTGGCTTGTAATTCATCTAAAATAGTTAAATTAGATCGTGATGCTTCAAAAGAAATCACATCTGCATCCATCGCATCGATTGCTTCGATAATATCTGTAAATTCGCTATAACACATATGTGTATGAATTTGTGTGGTCGGTTTGACCTTACTATGAACTAAACGAAAGGCTGGAATCGCCCAATCTAAGTATTCACTGTACCAATCACTTTTACGTAGTGGTAGTTTTTCTCTTAATGCTGCTTCGTCAATCTGGATGATTTCAATACCATTGGCTTCTAAATCAAGCACTTCTTCTTGAATCGCTAAAGCTAACTGTAAAGTGGCTTCTTTTAAACTAATATCTTCGCGAGGAAATGACCAATTTAAAATGGTTACCGGTCCAGTTAACATGCCTTTAACATATCGTTTGGTTTGACTTTGCGCATAGGCTGACCATTTAACCGTAATTGGTGCTTTACGATAAATATCACTCCAAACAATCGGTGGTTTCACGCCCCTTGTCCCATAAGATTGTACCCAACCATTTTGCGTAAATAGATAACCAGCTAAATGTTGACCAAAATATTCCACCATATCATTGCGTTCAAATTCCCCATGGACTAAAACATCTAAACCAATCTCACTTTGGAAAGTTAGCCATTCATTAATTTTACTTTTAATAAAACTTTCATAGTCTTCGCTTGATAATTCTTGGCGATTAAATTGCGCGCGTTTTTGTTTGACCTCTTTGGTTTGTGGGAAAGAACCAATAGTAGTCGTTGGTAATAAAGGAAATTGATATTTAGCTCTTTGAATTTTTTCTCGTTGACTAAAAGGTTCCGCTCGCACAAAATCAGTTGGTTGTAACTGCGCTAATGCCTGTTGGACAGTTGCTTGTGGTTGTACGCGAGAATTTACAAATAACGCTTGATTCTCACTTAACGCAGTAGTTGTTGTTGTTTGTGATAAAATAGTCGCTAAATCAACCAATTCTACTAACTTTTCTTTAGCAAAAGCTAAGTGATTTTTGATATTGGCTGCAAAATTTTCATTTGCTACTGTATAAGGCACATGCAGTAATGAACAAGAAGTATTAAGAACAATTTGTTCAACCGGTAAAGATTTAATCAGTTCAATGGTTTTAGTATAGTCATTGCGCCAAATATTTTTACCATTAACAACGCCCGCGTAAAGAATCTTTTCTTTAGGAAAGCCTGATTGGACTAAATGCAAAGTTTCCTTGCCTTCAATAAAATCTAGGCCAATTCCTGCAAAAGGTAAGCTGATCAACTCTTGATAAATATCTCTGACATCGCCAAAATAAGTTTGTAACAATACTTTCACTTCTTTTGATTGATTTAAAAGTTGTTGATAAATCCGAACAAATAAATCTTTTTCCTCTGCACTTAAATCTTTAACCAATGCTGGCTCATCTAATTGCACCCAAGCAGCACCTTGTTCAGCTGATTTTTGTAAGACTTGTTGATAATTAACGATAAGTGGCTCTACAAAATCGGCAATACTACAATCCTCACTATACTCAGCTAAAGTTAAGAAGGTAAACGGACCAATTAAAACAGGACGTGTGGATATTCCTAAAGCTTTGGCCTCTTGATATTCATCAAAGATTTTTTGACTATTGATTTTTATTTGTGTATCTTTTTCAAATTTAGGTACTAAATAATGATAATTGGTATTAAACCATTTTTTCATTGGTCGTGCCTTGACATCCCCTTTTTCCCCTTGATATCCTCGCGCTAATGCAAAATAACGTGATAACGGACTTACATCTAAATGAGCAACTTCTTTAGGAATGATATTAAATAAAATCGCTGTATCTAACATTTGATCATAAAAAGAAAAATCATTGCTAGGAATTTCATCAATGCCTACGCTTTGAATCGTTTGCCAGTGTTTTTGACGTAAAGTTTTCGCAAAAGCAATGAGTTCCTCTTCACTAATTTCTGCTCTAAAATATTTTTCAGTTTGAAATTTTAATTCACGATATTCCCCAATTCTAGGAAAACCAACAATACTTGTTTTCATCTTACTAACCTCGCTTATTTTTGATGTGCTAACCTTAACACAATCTTTGGGTATTGAATAACTGAGAAAATATATGATTTGTTATAGCAATAAACTATAACCTAGTGTAAAATAGAAAAAAGCTTGATTTTATAAGATTTATCATTTCAAAAAAATGATATTTTACGGATAAAATTTATTTATCACAATAAAAAATAAAGAAAAAGGAGTAAAAATGATGCAAGATTTGTTGGTTACTATTCAAAATTATCAACCCTTTAATGAACAGGAAGCGAAAGATAAAAAATTATTTATCGAACAACTCCAAACCAATCCACAATTTTTCACTAGAGAAAGCAAACTCGCCCACGTGAGTGTTTCAGCGTGGATTGTCAGTCCAGACCGTAAGAAGGTCTTAATGGCTTATCATAATATTTATCAATCTTGGGCTTGGTTAGGTGGCCATGCAGATGGTTGTAGTGATTTAAAAGCGGTAATAAAAAGAGAAATCGCTGAAGAAAGTGGTTTAACCGATAGTATTTTTCTATCAGAAGACTTGTTTGCTATCGAAATATTAACAGTAGATGGCCATCAAAAGGCTGGTCAATATGTTTCTTCACATCTTCATTTTAATTGTACCTATTTACTTGAAGCTGACCCTAGCTTACCTCTTAGCATCCAACCAAGTGAAAATAGTCAGGTGGCTTGGCTAGAAATCGAAAAATTAGCCGAATTAGTTAGCGAAGAATGGATACAGCATAACATCTATCAAAAATTAGTCGCTAAAATGAATCAACAATTTCCTTTAAAGAAAGGCGCGATTTAATGCGAATTCAACAATTAGCATATCTCGATAAAATCGTTGAGACCGGCTCGATTAACGAAGCCGCCAAGCAGCTCTTTTTAACCCAACCAAGTCTATCCAATGCGATTAAAGAATTAGAAACTGAATTAGGGATTCAACTACTCATCCGAAGCAAAATGGGCGTCAGTTTAACTGAAGAAGGCCGCGAATTTATGCTTTATGCGCGCCAAATTTTAGATCAGGTCCAACTGTTAGAAAATCGTTACCAACATCAACCTAAACGCAAACAAAATTTTTCCGTGTCCGCTCAGCATTATGCCTTTGTCGTCCATGCCTTTGTGGAACTCATTCATTCAGTTGATGCTGCGGAATATCAATTTACTTTGCGTGAAACTGAAACCCAAAATATTTTAGACGATTTAACACACTTTAAAAGTGAGCTGGGTATTTTATATCTTAATGATTTTAACGAAAAAGTTCTCCAAAAATTATTTAAGGAAAATGATTTAATTTTTACACCGCTATTTGTGGCTAGTCCCCATGTTTTTGTCAGTCGGAATAATCCTTTAGCTCATCAAAAAAAGGTACAGTTAGCTGATTTAGAGGATTTTCCTTATTTATCTTATGAACAGGGAGAAAATAATTCATTTTATTTTTCTGAAGAAATCTTAAGCACCTTGCATCATAAAAAAAGCATTAAAGTCAGCGATCGAGCGACTATTTTTAATCTAATGGTCGGTTTAAATGGCTATACAATTAGTTCAGGAATTATCAGTAGTGCCTTAAACGACGACAAAATCATCGCCATTCCCCTTGATGTGGATGATTCCATGACTTTAGGCTACCTTAGACATCGCCAAGTCAATCTAAGTACCACAGCCAAAAAATATCTTCAACTTTTAAAACAACATATTAGAGACTACAGTTTTGAAATTATCGAAAAATAAAACAAACCTTTTTCAAACAAAAAGCAAGCTTATTCTTAGAGAACTTAAGAATAAGCTTGTTTTTTGAATTATAGATTTTCATAAATATAGTTTATCAAAGCTTCCGTTTTTTCCCAACCCAAGCATGGATCGGTAATTGATTGGCCATAAGTATCTTCACCCGGTTCTTGACGACCGTCTTCTAAATAACTTTCAATCATAAAGCCACGCACCATATGTTTAATATCTTCGTTCCAAGCACGGTTAATCAAGACTTCTTTTACAATACGAATTTGTTCTAGGTATTGTTTACCTGAATTATCATGGTTAGTATCTACAATGATAAATGGATTGGCATAATCGCTTACTTGATAAGCTTTCACTGCTTTTAATAAATCTTCATAATGATAATTCGGGATTACTTGGCCTTGTTCACTTAAAGCCCCACGTAAAATGACATGAGCTAATTCATTCCCAGAAGTTTTGACTTCACTACCACTAAAGATAAATTCCTGACTTCTTTGAGCTGCATGTAGTGAGTTAAATAAAACTTTCATATTGCCGCTGGTTGGATTTTTCAAACCAGTTGGGGCATCAATGCCACTTGCCACAAAACGGTGTTGTTGATCTTCAACTGAACGCGCACCAATTGCATGATAACTAACCAAGTCATCCACAAAAACCAAATTTTCTGGATATAACATTTCATCAGCAGTCGTTAATCCAGCTTCACCAATAACACGTTTATGTAATTTACGTACAGCAACCATGCCACGAATTAAATTGGTTTCTCCTGATGGATCTTGTTGATGAAGCATGCCCTTATAACCATCACCATTGGTTCTAGGTTTGCCGGTATATACTCGTTGCACAATAAAAATCTTATCTTTGACCTTTTCTTGCAGTTTTGCTAAACGTTTGGCATAATCTAAAACGGCTTCTTCATTATCGGCAGAACAAGGACCAATTACTAATAAAAAGCGTTGATCCTCTCCTTTAATAATCGCCTTTAATTCTGCATCACGTTGGTCCTTAAAGGCTTGTTCTTCTTCAGTTAAACAAGATAATGACTTGATTAAATCAAGATTCACTTGTTTACTTACAGCTTCAAAACTCATAATTTTCGCTCCTTTTATTTCCCAAATTACTTTCCATTGCCCTAATTATATGCTGAAAAATCGCTTTTTTAAATCACTAAAATAATTTTAAGCCAAAAATTTTTCTTTAAAATTGTGCTAGTAAAGTAACAGACGTTTTAAACATTTTATGAAAATACAATGAAAATGTCAAACAAATAATTTACATTATTATTAAGCAAATTTTGGGCCGTTTTTCTGCGCTTTAATCATTGAAAATGCTATAATAATGACGTAATAGCAAGTATAGTAGGTGACTTTATGATTTGGCATCGATTTAAAAATAGCTCGCAAAATGAAATTTCTGAACTTATGACAATGCGTCTACATGGTTTCAAGCAAAAAATCTTAATCGAGGGTCGTTTTAGAACCAATCCGATTTTGATTTTTTTACATGGCGGCCCTGGAAGCCCAGCCCCTTTTTCAGCTGGTTGTCGCGGCATGTTTCCTGAATTAACCGAACGATTTTTAATGGTTTATTGGGATCAGCTAGGTTGTGGCGTCAATGACAAACAAATTTCAGAAGATTTTACTATTGAACACTTTGTCTTAATGACTGAAGATTTAGTGAGACAACTTAAGCAAATGTTTCCCAAAAATGATTTGTATATTTTTGGTTATTCTTGGGGATCGATTCTCTCAACATTAGTAACCAAACGTGTACCACACTTAATCAGTGGAGTGATGGCTTTAGGCCAAATTATCCGTGATTTAGGTTTCAATGAATTCGTCTATTATGCCTTAGAGCATGCTAAAATGCCGAAATTTCGCCAAAAAGCTTTAGCTAAGATTAAAGCAAAGAAAAAGCATTCGCCTTTTGATTTACGCAGAATAGAATATTGGATTAAAAAATATACTAACGGCTACCAACCAAAAAGAGCAGAAAAATATCCACTCTTTTCGATTATCGCCATTATGCTATCTAGTCCTGATTATACCTTTAAAGATTTAATCGCTGTTATTTTGAATGGCACAAGAAAAAATCAATCACTCAATAAGGAAATGATGCAAGTAGATTTGACTAGCGATTTACAAAATATTGAAGTTCCCTATATTATGATTCAAGGCCAAGATGACTTACTTACACCAACTCAAATGGCTCGACAAACTTATGAACGGACTTATAATCCCAATTTGCAATACGCTTTAGTCAATAATTGTGGTCACTTGCCAGGCAAACAAGCACTAAAGGAAGTCCTCTTAATTGGTTATCAATTTTTCATGTATTTAGCTAACCAAAAACAACGTCAATTGACCAATGACTTGTTAACTAAAAAATAATTTTTATCCTAAAAAACCGTCGCTAACAATTATCATTAGCGACGGTTTTTGACTAATTTATGCCTTGGTTTGTTCCTATTTGACCATTTACTGCCAAACTTGTTGAGCAATCTTTTGTAAATGTGCCATTTTAGCCCATTGTTGTTCTTGCGTTAATTTATTTCCCTCCTCAGTAGAAGCAAAACCACACTGCGGTGAAATAGCTAGATTTTCCAATGGAATAAAGCTAGTAGCTTCTTTAATCCGTGCAATTACGGCTTTTTCGTCTTCTAATTCTGGGAATTTAGAAGTCACCAAACCTAATACTACTTTACTATTTTTATTGTTCCAATGACGTAATGGTTGGAAATCCCCCGCACGATCAGAATCATATTCTAAGAAGAAACCATCGTAGTTCGTGGCAAATAGTTCTTCAGCAATCACTTCATAGCCTCCAGAGAAAATCCATGAAGAAGCGTGGTTGCCTCGACAAATATGAGTGGTAATGACCATATCTGCTGGTTTATTAGCTAATGCTTGGTTAATGATTTGTGTACAGATTTTAGCGATTTGTGCTGGATCAATCCCTTTTTCTAGTAAGCTTTCACGTTTACTTGCATCAGCTAAAAAAGCCCAGTTAGTATCATCAAATTGTAAATAACGACAGCCCAAATCATAATAGGCTTGAATTGCATCAGCATAAGTCTTCGCTAAATCAGCATAAAATTCCTCGATGTTAGGGTAGATTTCAGCTAATTTAGAGGAGCCATCATTTGCTAAGACTTCTTGACGTAACACCATCGTTGGACTTGGAATGGTGGCTTTAGCTTGATGTTTGCCATCATTTCCAACTGCCTCTTTTAAAAAGACAAAATCTTTTAAGAATGGATGATTTGGATCAAAATGGATTTTACCTACCACTCGAATATTATAAGAGGGTACGTGTGCCCCTTTAAATTGTTGATTATAACCGGCATCAGGCACATAACCTTCAATCCCACCAAGATTTTCTAAAAAGTCAATATGCCACCAACCGCGACGAAACTCGCCATCAGTGATACCTAAAATCCCCACTTTCTTTTGTTCTTCAACCAACTTTAAAATTTCTTCATCTTCAATCTCACGTAGCGCTTCTTTGCTAAGAGTCCCTGCTTGAACTTGTTTTCTTGCTTCTTTAATACGATCAGGACGTAAAAAACTACCAACATGATCGACTGTATAAGGAACGGTTAAATTCATTTCATCTACTCCTTTGATAAACCATTAATTTTTAATAAACATCAGCAATGATATTTTAATCATTTTATTACTAAGTGGAAAAAATGTAAACAGGTATTCTTTGGTTAAAAAATTGGAATAAATTTTTCCAAAGCTACCATTTTATCGGCTTGCGTATCATTGGTAATCATCGCCGTTAGATCTTTTAAATGATAATAAGCATAGAAATCTTCTTGGCCAATCTTTGAATCATCCATCAATAAGTATCTTTCCACTGAATTATTTAAAGCCAAGGCTTGTGTACTGCCTTCTTCAACTGTGGATGTCATAATCTGATTATTTCGTAAACCATTAGAACTGATAAATGCTTGATGAAAGTGCATATCCATTAACATACGATTGGTCAATTCACCAAAGAAAGCCATGGTAGTTGGTCGAATTTCGCCACCAAGCAAGTAGACTTTCATTTTTGGCAAATGTTTGGTTAATGTTTCAAAGATTGGTAGGCAATTAGTCACTACACGAATGGAATCATCTTCCATCATATTGGCTAAAATTTCAATAGTTGTTCCTGGACCTAAAAAGATTGTTTGACCAGATTTTAAAAGGGTTACTGCCTTTTTAGCAATCATTTGTTTTTGTTCGATATTGATAATCTGTTTATCCACATGGGTTAATTCGTGTGGTATAAATAGATGTAAGCTTTTAGCTCCACCATGCACGCGTTCTAATTTTCCTTGCTCTTCTAGTTCCATTAAATCACGTCGAATGGTCATATCTGAAACATGCAATTGGTCCATAATATCACTCACTCTAGCAGTTCCGTTTGTATCTATAATATTTAAGATCTGCATATGTCGCTCTTCTTTTAACAAAATATTCACTCCATTTCCCCAACATTAGCAACACAAGGCTACTAACCTATCCTCTTTATTTTACGCCATTTTAAAGCATTTTCAAACAGTCAAGACTAAATTTTTAACATCTACGAAATGAAATTTAAAATCTACACACTCTTTAAAAATCCTTTTATATCAATATTTATGTTTTTAAAATTTTCATGAAATGATAATAAAATTCTCTCGTTTGGATAATTTGGAGATTAAACATAGCTTTTTTTCTTGAACCTTTTCCTATATTTCTCAAATAATTGATTAAGACGATAACGTGGTATTTGATAAACTTCTGAAACATCTCCCTCTGCTTCCTGAAACATTCGAAAAATATTATAAGATGTTTGTTCAAGCATTTGATTAAGGATTTGTTCCCCACGTTTTATATTATCTTGGTGCTTTTCCAATTACATTCTTTTAAAATTATATGATCGTATTGTTTTTTTTAGATTATACTGAATCGCTATTATAAATTTTACCGACTATAACCACATATTGATTTGGAGTCGTCATTCAATAATTTTCTCACTTTTGGTTGTATAAATCACTTTAATTTTTCCTTTTGTAACCCCACTTGTTAATCCATTATCACTAAAAGAACCAAAATCTCCCACAGTTATTGAGTTGCCTTTAATAATATTTCCTCCTAATTCCACTACATCATAATCAATATTTTTAATTCGAGGTGATGATTCATATAAATCTGTTATTATTATTTCTTTTATATCTTTAAATCGACTCTTTATTTCTAATGCCGCTTTTCTTTCGACTTGAATTTTTTCAAATTCTTTGTTATCCATATAAATTTTCCATCCAATAGTTACAATTAAAATAACACTAAATATAAATAAAACACCTATCGTCAATCTTTTTTATTTCTGTTAATTTTTTCATCTCTACATCCTTAAAATAATATTTTATTTAAAATTATTACAATTTTATACTAACATTTTTTATTTTTCAAATACTCTTAAAATAAAAATTTATGTCAAATATTTTAGGAATTTTAACCACCATTATCTTGGAATCTATTAAACAATTTATCGATATAACTAGCAGTGATAAAAACACTTTTAAACATTGATATAAAGTATTTTTTATTAATATTCAAAAAGACAATGAACAAAATAAAATTTTCTTGTTCATTGTCTTTTTACTACTTCAAGATTGCTAAGAAAGCCAACGTATTATTTAAAATATGACTAGTGGTATTAGTTAGACTATTTTTACTCCAAGCATAATTTAAAGCCAAAGCAAGTCCACTTCCCGCATAGACGACTCCCACGGTCCATTCTTTTAAGCTATGCACGTGAACAGCCCCAAATAAAATTGCAGATAATACGATATAAAATATCATCGAACTACGCTTTTTCACTTGAGACATTAGCGCTGTACGAAAAACTAATTCTTCATTGATTGGTCCAATAATAACAGTAACTAAAGCAAGTAAGACTAATTTTAAGCCAGACGTTTGCTGTCCTAGTTGTTCTAAAACTGCCTGGTTACTTGATTGTTGCGGAATAAAGGCCATTAATATACTCGTGATTACGAGCATCAGAATAAAACCTAATAAACTCCAACCGATATTTTTTAATATATGTTGGCGCCAATTTTTAATAAATTGACTGTATTCTTTTCGATATAACCAAAAAATACCACCAATAAATAAAACAAAATGTGAAAGATAAAAGTAAATCATCGCTAACTGTTGAGCCAATGCTTGATTGCCAAAAGCTATTTTTATCCAATAAGATTCCAAAAATATTGGTAGAATAACCATTACCAAAGTATAATAGATTAATATAGTCCATCTTTTTTGTTTTTCCATCTTTTTAATCAAAAACTATTCACCCTCTATGTTTTTAATTTATGATAACAAATTTTTCAATTTTTGCTATCCAACTTAAGGATGAATCTAGTTTTCAAATTTCTCAAACAAGCTAGTAAATCCGCGCTATTTTTTTAGAAGTTAGGCCAAAGATAGTGAGGTGACCGTTTATAAAAGCACTTCATTTAAACATTGAATGTTTTGCATGCCAATCGTTCGCAACCACTCTCTAGCTGCTGATTCACCTTGTTTAATATAGACTTCCACACCATTTGCCCAAGTCGCTCGACCACACAATACGCCATTAAATGTGGATCCAGCTTGTTTGGCTAATTGAAGGGTAGCTTGAAACATTTCGGCACTAACACCGGCACTAAGGAAAATAAATGGTAGGGTGGTTGCTTCACTTTGCGCTTTAAAATAAGCTAAAGCTTCTTCTTTTGTATAGATACTCTCGTTTTTGCCATAGCCTTCTACATAGTGCATATTAATCGGCACCTCTACTTTTAAGACGTCCACTTGATAACGTGGTTTTGAAAATTCTCGCATTATGTCAATAATTTTATGAAGTTTGACTTTAGCATATTCAGCTGATTGATTATCTATAATATTGGCATCATAACTAAGTAATTCAAGATAGAATGGTAATCCTTCTGCTTGACATTCACTACCAATTCGTTCGACAAAGGCATGTTTTTGCTCATTAATCGTTCTATCTTCATCTACATCATAGTACAACAAAAATTTAACTGCATCAGCCCCTTCTTCTTTTAATCGTTTGCTGACCAGTCCACTAATAAATCAGGTAAACGCCCAGGAACAGAAACATTATAACCGGTTTTTTCATAAGCTAATAATAATCCTGCGGTTTTTGCTCGGTGTTTAGCTGCAGGCAAACCAAATTTTGGATCTAGTAAAATCGAAGAAGCGATACCAGTTAATTCTTCAGATACTAATGTTTTAAATTGTTCAATTTGCGCTTGTTTAATTGGTACCTCTTGACATTTGGTCATCATTTTTTTCAAAGTGCCCCGTTGGTCAATAGCAAGTGCCGCAATAATGCCATCTTGGTTCATTAGATTTTGCATATGTTTTTGTGTTGTACTCATTTTACTCATTCCACCTTTATCTAAATTCGAATCACTTGAATTTTTTTCTTTAAATCAGCTATTTGTTGAACATTTATTTTGCCTGTCTCATTTTCTTGAGCATTTAACATGCCACAAACATTACCTAAACGCAAAATTTTCTCATCCATCCATTCTTTTGATAGACCATATGCTAATCCTGCCAGTGTAGCATCACCAGAACCGACTGGATTAACGACAGGAATTTGCGGAATTTTCACTAAAAGATATTTGTAGCAATTGACTTAACTCCTCTAAGTTTGGCTTAATCAACGCAGGTTTAACAGGAGCTTGCAAAACCTGTACTAAAGCTTCATTAGAGCAATCCAAAAGACAAGGAATACCTTTTTTAGCACAATTTTCAATTAATTCAACATAATAATCTGCAGGCATCCCCTTAGCTAAACTGCCTGAAATACAGACCATATCTACTCGATCTAACAATTCAATAAAGTGCTTAGTAAACTCGCGGCATTCTTTGAGACTTATGGTAGGACCTGCTTCTAAGATTTCTGTTTGTTTTCCTGCGTGTAAAATAGCGATACAATTTCTTATCTCAGCATTAATTGAAAAAAATTGATGAGGAATCTGGTTTTTATCTAATTGCTGGATTAAAAAACCACCTAAAGTCCCACCGATGATCCTGGTTATCAATGTACAAGCTGATAGTTGCTGTAAAACTCGCGCAATATTTAAGCCTTTTCCACCGGCTGTTTTATAAACTTTCTTTGTGCGATTTACTGTATCTAATTGAAATGTATCCAGATGATATGCAATATCAACTGATGGATTGACACTGACAGTCAAAATAGTTTTTTGTTTAGTCATGATAGTAACCCTGTTGCCATTTTGTTATAAATTCATCAAAGAAATCAGCGGATTGTTGGTTAGAATCATCTAAAATCAACGCATCAATTTTTTGAATTAATCGTTCATTTTCTACAGTTGGTTGATATTTCGCTTGAATAAACGCTTCCACAATGTCACTAAGTAAGAATTCACCGATAATCTTGCCCCCAAAACCGATGACATTGGCATTCAAATTTTCTTTGGCATAAAGTGCACTCGTCATATCACGCACCAAAGCACCACGAATTCCTTTGACTTTATTAACTGCATTATTAATCCCCACTCCAGTTCCACAAATACATACACCTAAATCTGCCTGTCTACTAGCTACTACTTCCTCAACTTTTTTACCAAAAATTGGATAGTGTGTCCTAGTAAAATCATAAGTACCGACATCTAGTACTTCATAACCTTTAGCTTTCAAAAAATCAGATAAGGCTATTTTGGTATCTGTTACAATATGATCGCAGCCAATTGCTATTTTCATTGATATTCCCTCCGTTATCTTTCAATCATTTTATTTAACATATCCACACGAATTTGATGACGTCCAGCAGCATATTTTCCTGATAAAAATCCTTTAACGATATTTTCTGCAAGTTTGTTACCAACCACTTGTGCACCTAGTGTAATCATCTGAGCATTATTATGTTCTCTAGTCATATAAGCTGAGCGTTCGTCTGAAACTTCAGCGACGACCATGCCTTTGATTTTACATGCCACCATAAAACTTCCCGCACCATAACCATCTACCATAATGCCTAAAGCATCAGAATTTGTTCGAAGTTATTTGGTTAAAGTTAAAGTACCTTCAACAAAATCAACAGCTGGTTGTGGAGTTAAATCTATCAACTGATGCTCCTGAAAATCTTTAGAAATGTAATTTACCAACTGATTCTTCAATGAAAGCCCTTCGTTATCTGCCGCAATAAATATTTTCATCAATGTTTTCCTCCGTTTGCTTTTGTTTAATATACAAACATACAAAACATTTTTAAACTATAAATCAACACATTTTTAAACAAAAAAGAGATAAAATGTTTACTTTTCAAACGTTTTATCTCTTTTTTGTTTATTCAATTACTTAATTAAACATTTGCACTAGTTTGTGCATCTGTTTCATCTTCTTTTTCTTGATTCATTATTTGTGTAATCAATTTTATCACCTGAGCATTTTCAGGTAATTCACTATGACTGGCTTCAACAATTACCTCTTGATAATCATTGACAAAGCCATATAATTTTTTCCCAGCCAATACACTGTTTAATGGCACAATCCCATCTGTATCTTGTGATAAGGTTCTACCAGCTACATTAATCACTTGTAAATTATCCGGTAAGGATTCTTGTTTATCCAAATAATGTTGTAGCCAATTGGTAATCAACAGATTATTTCCATCGCTATTAGCAGCTTGCTCAACGTCATTATATGGGGTACCTAAGGTCATTAATGTTGCTAAAGTTGGATCATCTGAACTATAGGAATTTTGCAGATATTCCGTCATTACTAAACCACCATTAGAATGGCCGATACAGTTATATTGTGTAAATTCATAACGTTGCGCTAAATAATCTAAAGCAATTTTTAACCATTGGCCTTGTTGCACCAAAGCCTCAATACCGTCTTCCGCCTTTTCAAAAGCAATCACAAAAACCGGATGCTGACTTTTAGTATTTAATTTACCATTGATTGTTAAAGTACCATCGGTTTTTACAGTAATCTTTTGCACACTTACATCTGAATAAACCTTCGTTAATTTATCTAATAGTCCATCAAAACGATTCACCGTGCCATTGGTCCCTGGAATCATAATCGTTGGTGTCGCAATACTTGTCTCTAACTCACTCGCTAAAACTTGATATTTTTTATTACTCGGATCAATGGAAAAGGTTGGATTTTTTGAAAATAAAGCTAAAATGATGACCAATAAAGGAAAAATAAATAAATATTTTTTTATTTTAGCCAAAATTACCCCTCCTTTTTATCTATCGCTTTCACTGATTCTAGTATAGTCCAGTTAACTTAAACCAAACTTAAAGCTTTTCGCCATTATACTATGCCTAATTGACTATTTAATCAAATGTTGTGTTTACAAAAGAACTGCATATTCAAAAGCACAAGTTATTGAAAACACTAGTAATTAAATTTTCAAAGTATATGAAAAACAATTATCTATCACTAAAAAAATAGCATAGATAATTGCTTTATTTTTATTATTTAACTTCAAGAATTTATTTGAGTAAATTGATAGAATGCTCCTAATAAATTAGCATCATTTCGATACTTACACGCAACAATCGGCACTTGTTCAATACAACAATCAGGACTGGCAAACAAAGGTGAAAACTGCTGATTGATTTTTTCAATCAAAATATTTTGTGCAGATATGCCCCCACCAATAGCTATTTTTTCAACATCTAACACTACTTGTAAATTAAAAATCTGAATCGCTAAATTTTTGGCATACCTATCCAACGCTTCATTTACCTTCTCATCACCTTGTATCAATAAATCAAAAATTTCTTCACCTGTATAATCTTTTTCTGTTGATAGATATTTTTGCACTATCGAAAGCAGTCCATCTTTTCCACCTTGCATAAACCAACGTTCATCCACATCATGATAATCAACCAATAGATTAGAAACCTCGCCAGCTGCAAAGTGCTTTCCTTGACGAACTTTTTTGTTTTGAATAATGCACCCTCCGATTGCCGTACCTAAAATAACTACTAGTGCATCATCTACGTCCTGTAATACTCCATATCCAACTTCTGCATAGCCGGCACACTTGGCATCATTACCAATCCAAACAGGCAAATGATATTTTTGTGATAGCTGTTGTGATAATGGAAGATGTTGAATATATTTCAAGAAGCCTCCCGTATGCGCAATCCCTTGTTCGCTATCAATAACTCCGGGCATACTAATAGCGAGACCTTCAACATTTTCAAATTTAACAAAAATATCATCAATAACTGAATATAAATGTTCCAAGGTATCCGTTGGTGTAGAAACTTTAGATTTACCAATCATTTGTTGATGTTCATTAATCAATGCATATTTAATAAAATTTCCACCGATGTCTAAGGTTAAAATATTCATTTATAAATTCTCCCCATTACTTGCTATTACATTTTTATACCATTCGAAGGATTGTTTTTTTCTTCTAGCTAAAGTGCCCGTACCATCATCATGTTTATCTACATAAATAAATCCGTAACGTTTACTCATTTGCCCTGTACTAGCTGAAACTAAATCAATACAACCCCAAGGTGTGTATCCCATTAAGTCTACACCATCTTCATCAACAGCTAGTCTCATTTGTTCAATATGTTCTTTAATATAATCAATTCGATAAGTATCATGAATAGATCCATCACTTGCAACTTCATCATATGCACCCAAACCATTTTCAACAATAAATAATGGTTTATGATAGTGATCTGTAAACCAATTCAGTGCATATCTTAATCCAATAGGATCAACCTGCCAGCCCCAATCACTAGCGGAAACAAAAGGATTTCTAACTAAATCATTCGTTTCATCATAATCGTAGAAAGTATTGGCTTGTTTATATTCAATAGCAAAAGACATATAATAACTGAAACCTATATAATCTACACAACCTTCTTTCAAGATAACTAAATCTTCATTGGTTACATCTAAATTAAATTGTTTTCTTTTCCATAATGCGATAATATTAGCAGGATATTCACCAAAAACATGGACATCAGTATAAAAATAGCGCTTTTGCATTGCTTTATACGCCATTAATATATTATTTGGGTCACAATTTATTGGATATATTGGGCACATTGCAATCATACAGCCCATTTGAAAGTTAGGATTAATCTTTTTCCCTTCTCGAATTGCTAAGGCACTAGCCACTAACTCATAGTGCGAAACTTGATACATTGTTTGCTCTCTATCTTCATTTTCTTTATATAATACTCCTGAATTTCCATATATGCTTCCTTCACTATTAAAATTGGCTTGATTATTAATTTCATTAAATGTCATCCAAAATTTAACTTTATGTCGATATCGTTTGAAGCAAGTCACAGCAAATCGCAAAAATAAATCGATTAACTTCCTATTGCGCCATCCCCCGTATTTTTCAACAAGATGGTAAGGCATCTCAAAATGACTTAACGTCACTACTGGCTCAATACCATATTTTAAACATTCATCGAAAACATCATCATAAAATTGTAACCCCTTTTCGTTAGGTATAAGTTCTTCACCAGTTGGATAAATTCTAGTCCAAGCAATTGAAGTCCGAAAACATTTAAAACCCATTTCAGCGAACAACGCAATATCTTCCTTGTAATGATGATAAAAATCAATAGCCTCATGATTAGGATATATTTCATCGGGTAATATTTGAGACGTCACTTTTCTAGGATGTTTTGCTGACCCTACAGTTGTTAAATCCATAATGCTCAATCCTTTACCATCTACGTCATAGGCTCCTTCAAGTTGATGTGCAGCTACCGCTCCACCCCACAAAAACTCTTTTTTAAATGGCATTTTTTTCCACCTCATCTATTTATTCTGACCTTTCATATTTGCAATTGCTGCAGCTTTTACAAATGGTAAATATATCAATGTACTTATCCCAACACATATTATCCCAATCAGTAATGAAAGATAATTAGTACCACCTGATCCTAAAAATGGAATTAAGAATCCTGGAGTTGTCCAACCAACATCAACTGCAACTGGTGGAATAATCTTAAATACAGCTACACATAACCACCCAAAAATATCACAAACAACCGGAGATAATATAAATGGTATTAAATAAATCGGATTCATAACAATTGGCAATCCAAAAATCAATGGTTCATTAATATTAAATAAACCTGGAGCAGCACCTAATTTAGCTATTTCCAATTGTTGCTTGTCTTTTCTAGCTACTAGGAAAATTGCAATAATTAACCCTAAAGTGGCACCAGAGCCTCCTGTATTACCAAAAGCATCATTGATACCACTCCATGTAACAGGAAATGGTGTACCAATAGTTGTCCCATGCGTACCATAGTAAGCTAAGTTCTTCACTCCAGCTTCTGCAAACATAACCGTACGAAGTGCACTCATTGTATTTGGTCCGTGAATACCAAGCACCCATAAAAATTGCTGTACAATCACAAATAATAAAATTGTAAAGATATTGCCACCTAGTTTAGAAAATGGTGCTTGAATCGCATTATAAATAAGATATTGTAATCCACCTTTTGAAATTAAATTGAATATAAAATTCATTATCGATCCAGAAACCAATACAATAATAATTGGAATCAACAATGTAAAAGATTGCGAAACAGCTGGTGGTACTGCATCAGGCATTTTAATACGTAACTTTTTATTTTTTTGCAATTTAGGTAAAAATTCTCCAACTAACAATCCAATAATTAAAGCTACAAACAGCCCCTGTGCACCTAAAAAACTAGTTGATAAAGCTTGTGCTCCTGTTTTTGTTGATTCATAAGGAGGATAGACAATGAAAAATACTCCAACAGATGTTACAGATGATAATACTTTATCTCCTTTATTTGTCTCAGCTAATTTATATGCAGTTAAAAAAGCGATTAAAATTGACATAATATTAGCAGTACCATTTAAAACTGGGGATAATAATGACTGAAAATCTGCTAAATTAGGAAAAAAAGTACCTAAATGTAATAGTTTTGCAATAAATCCATCCGGTGATAAAATTGCATAATTAATTAATACTATGATTGAGCCTGCTAAAGTCATAGGAAATGCCAAGGTAAATGCATCACGCACTGCTGCTACATGCCTTTGCCCATTAATTTTTGAAGCTAATGGAACTAATGTTGCTTCCATCTTTTCTTGAATAGAATTCATTAAACTCATGGAACAGTCTCCTTATAAAATTTTTCGAATGGCCTTTCGATGATAAACGATCATTTTCAAAAACATTATATTGTATACGCTTTCCTTTTTGAATACATATAAGCTATTTAAAAATATGATTCATGAAATTGGACACTGTTACAAAATTGTATCATTTCGTTACACTTTATTTCTCAAATTGTTAGCTAGCTTTTCAATAATATATACAAAAGGTATATGCGAAGACATATCAAAAATTTTATTTTCTCTCTGTTCTGGTAGAGAATAAGATAATGTCAAATCTGACAATGCACTCAATGTACTATTACTATTAGCCGTGATAGCCAAAATTGGAATATGGTTACTTCTGAAATCCCTGACTAAACGAATCATTTCTATACTTTCTCCAGATGTACTTAATGCAATATATAACATATTTTTAGGTAATGAATTTAAATTATAAAATGGATCATTTAAACTTAATGCAAATTTATGATTGTTTGAAAAACATCGTGCACCATACTGAGCTATTCCTTCATTATTTCCAATTCCACCAAACAAAACCAAGTCAACTGAACTAATCAACTCACTGGCTTCTTGTAACTGTTCTAAAAAAATATCTGTCTCTAGGCGTCTTAAACACTCAATAATTTCATTTGAAGAATGCTCATAATTTTTCATTACGCATTTTTCCCTATACTTTAATTGGAATGCCTTATACGAAGGAAATGACTGTTTCTTTATATATCTTAAAATACTAGCAGTAGAAACCCCTATTTCCTTAGCAAGTGTTCGAATACTCATATAACCTACTTTATCACTATTGGTATTGATAAAATAATCAATTTTTTGCTCTGTTTTACTTAAATTTATATTATTTTCCATGGTTATCCTCCAAAGAAAGTTTTTTAACCATTTTTCCTATCGATTCAAGTATAAATATCACAGGAACTTGAGAAGTTACATCAAAAAATTCTAAACTGCGTTTACTATTCAAATGATAGGTCAAATTTAAATCTGCAAATTTAGATAAAGTGCAATCAGCATGGTTGGTAATGGCAAGTATAAAACTATCCGCCTCTTTTAAATTCTTGACTTGATTCAAAGTCTCTAAAGTTTCTCCACTTTCTGATAAAACGATTACAATAGATTGATCTAAATCTTTTGTTAATATAGGATAAAATGGATCCGTTAATGAAAAACACATTTTCCCCATATTTGTAATATATCTAGCCCCATATTCAGCTAAAATCCCACTAGACCCTACACCAATAAAAACAACAAATTTGCTATCTAAAATAATTTGAGCTATTTGGGTAATTTTTTCGTAAAAAGATATTTTATCAATTTTATAAAAATAATCTAATATCTCACTAATACTTTCAGAAAACTGATAAGTGTCTTTTTTATCTAGAAATAGTTGATATCTTACCTTAAACTCTGTAAATCCATTACATCCTATTTTTTTACAAAACCTCAAAATTGTTGCTGGTGAAATATGGATTTCCATCGAAAATTGTTTCAATGTTTTAGTCAATACTTTTTCTTTTTGTAATAAAACAGCTTGATAAACCTCTCTTTCAAGATCATTTAACAGTTTGATTTGTTCTATGGCAAACATAGTTTCTTCCTCCAATTAATAATTAAATTCATTTTATCACAAAACGTTACAATTATGCGTCACATTATTCAGAGTTATGACGACTATATTCAAAACTCCTACTAGATTTATACAGCATCAGTAATAGTTTTATAACGCAGCTTCTTTTTACCAATAAAAAACTACTAATTTTCTAAACACAGAAAATTAGTAGTTTTTATAATTAATTATTTTGGGTGTAACGGTAATTTCACTTGGAAAATGACTCCTTTTGGTATACGGTCACGAACCGTTAATTTGCCTTTATGTTCCGTCACAATCTGTTTAGCAATTGTCAAACCTAAGCCATAACCACCTGTTGCTTTGGCTCGAGAAGTATCTTCGCGATAAAAACGTTCAAAAATCCGTTGTTTTTGTTCATCACTAATCGATGGTCCCGAATTTTTCACTTCAATCAACCAAGCATCCTTACTAAGTTCTGATTGTAAAATAATCTCATCGCCGGCTTGCGTATATTTTAAGGCGTTGTCTAGTAAGATGACTAGCACTTGATGAATTTTCTTTTGATCAGCATAAACAGGGGTTTTAGCAAAATTCTCCAAGATAAAATGTTTAGCATCTAATGTAGCAATTTCTTTAAAAGGAGCGGCTAATTGTTCAATAAAAGGATAAGGATCAAAAGTAGTCGCTTCAATTAGTAATTGATTGGAATCACTTCTAGCAATCGTTAGTAAATCAGCAGTTAGACTAGTTAGTCGTCTGGTTTCATTGAGTGCTTGCGCTATTGTTTCTGATTCATCCATAATCGTATGATCAGGTTTGGTAAATAAGCGCTGCAAGCTATTTTGAATAATGGTCAAAGGGGTTCTCAGTTCGTGCGAGGCATTTTCGACAAATTCTTGCTGCCGTTGCCAAGCTGAAAGAATCGGTTGCATATTTTTCTTGGATAAATAGTAACTAATCGCAATGGAAATCAACCAAAATATGACCATACACACAATTAAAATCGTTTCAAAGGTGCCCATCGATTCACTGATTTGATTCGTGTTTGTCACTACCTGAATATAGGCTACTTTTTCTGAAGTCGTTGGATTTTTAAAGGTAATTGAATGGAACGTCAAAGGATTTTCCATGGTATCATCAGTTAAGCTAATCGTTTGAATTTTGGTCAATTTACTTGTATCTAAACTTAACTGACTTAACTGAGTAAAACGCCCACCAATAATGGCTTTATTTAAAATTTCGCCATCTTTGGACCACAAAATGACTTGCGTATTAAACCGATTTGGCATCTGATCGCCTTTATGCATGAATTTTTCTTCGGCATCACTTGCTTTTTCTTGGACAAAAAAAAGATCATCTTGTTCATAACGAGCAATTTCCATTTCGATTAAATGCGTATTATTTTGCATTTGTTCTAAAGAGTGATCCGTTTGCTGATAAGCTAAATTTTGCAGTAATTGTAAAATGATGAAACCTAATAGTAAAAAAATCACCGCAAAGGCACTCACATTCATGATAAAAAAGCGAATCCGTTGCTTTTTGTTCACTTCTTGATTCATTTAATCCCCCCTTCATCGATTTCTTTTAATATATAGCCGACATTGCGCAAAGTTTTGATGGCTTGATCCATGCCACTTGGTTTTAAATGTTTGCGTAAACGACTCATATATACCTCGACTACCGTCAAAGTTGTTTCTGAATCAAAGCCCCAAATACGATCAAAAATTTGTTCTTTCGTCAAAATAACTCCTTTATTTTGAATAAAATAGACTAATAACTCAAATTCTTTGCCTTGAATAGGTAAGACTTCATCTTGATATAGCACTTCATTGGTATCTAATTGACAAGTAATCGTACCAAAGTGTAGGTGGTTTTCACTATAAAGTCCCATCGAACGTTTTAATAAAGCTCGAATACGCATCAATAATTCTTCACGATAAAAAGGCTTCGTTAAATAATCATCGGCTCCTTTTTGAAAGCCAGTGATTTTATCTTCTAAGGCATCTTTTGCTGTCAAAATTAAAACTGGTGTTTGAATTTGTTTTTGGCGTAATTCCGCTAAAATTTGATAGCCGTTTTTGCCAGGTAACATTAAATCTAAAACAATTAAATCATATAAATTGCTTTCAGCTTCGTATAGCCCTTCTTCCCCATCATAACATTGCGTTACGGAGCCAATTTCCTGAATAATGTCTTTAATATTATCAGAAAGCGTTTGTTCGTCTTCGATAAGCAACAACTTAATCATAGTAACCATCCTTTTTACTAACATTTTATTACCATCATTTTAACAAATTTAGCATAAAGCAACCTTAAAAAAATTGACAGCTAAAATTTTGCTTTGCTTTAAGGATGCTTTGAGTTAAGCCCATTATAGTTTAGGCAAATCAAAAATCCAAGGAGGAACTAACAATGAATTTTTTCAAACGAGCCTTACAATATTTATGGGCTAAAAAAGGCAAAAGCTTATTATTAATTGTGGTATTATCAACTATCATGATTTTTGTTTTGGCTGGTTTAACGATTTATAGTGCGGCCAAGGTAGCTACCGATAATGCCAAAAAAGCGTCGGGGCAACCGTCACGTTAACTGTTAATCGGGAAAACATGTTTAAAAATACTAGCAACTCTACTAACAGTTCAGCTAGTAGTAATACCTCTAGTACATCAAGTAGTGAGACTAGACCTGATCCCGACAGTTTTACGCGAACACCGATTAATTTAACCGATGCTGAACAAATCGCCAAACTTGCTGGTATTAAATCCTATGTATTTACAGCAAGTACTTCAGCTACCCAAGGAGATGACATCGAAGCTATTTCAAGCAGTCAAACAAGCTCCTCAACTTCTGATAGTAGTACTACTTCAGATACTACCACTGGGGCAAGTCAATCAATGAATGGTAAACAAAATCTAGATGGTAACAGCAAAATGCAACAAGGTGATTTTAGAATTCAAGGAGTTTCAGACAGTAACAATTATGAAAGCTTTAGTTCAGGAACTGCTAAGTTAATCAAAGGAATCTATGAAACCACAGATACTAGCGATAGCATGGGCATGCAATTTAACTTTATGAACCCAGCCAACACCATTATTAGTTCATATACTTTCATTGCAACGATTAAAGATGATGGAGAAGCTGTTAGTCTAGATTCAGCTACTTATACCCTAGAAGATCCAATAAAAGGACACTAGAGTCGATTGCGGATATCATGAATGAGCTACCACGGAAAATCTTGAACTATCAACGTCCTAGAGGAGCATTTCAACAGGAATGTCTCCTAAGATATAGTAGCTAATGCTAATCAATAACTAGTTTAAAAATGGTTATAAAAGTTAATATAACATGAAATTTGGGCTATGAAAAAAAGTGTCTAACTTGTTCTTGACATTTAGGAACTTTTTATCCACACAAATATACTTAAATATACAAAAACGAGGCTGAAACTCAGCCTCGCTTTTGTGTTATGGGAAAGGATAGTATATAAACCTTGAAACAACATATTTAGAGTATCGGTCTCTCAACCGTACAAACTCATTCTACAACCAACTTAATAAAAAAGCTATACCTTTTGAGTGAATATTAATAAGTTAAAGTAGAATTTTTAAAACATTTTAACTAGACTAAATTTTTAACTAATAAAATATCAATGAAGTCTATTCATGATTAAAAAAAATTAGGCAACCAATTGTAATAGTTAACTATACAAGTTGATTGTTAATGAATCGCTAAATGCTTAATCTCCTCAGTAAAAGAACAAGCACTCTAATTTAACATAAACTATCTATAAATCAATAAATTCACCTAACTATACAAATAGATGATGTAAATATCTTTAATTCAATCATCTATATATAGAAAGATAATGTCACTTAATTTTTTTGTCAACAATTAAATAATATAATTTTAACAAATTTGCTACAGAAAAATAAACGTCTATTCTATGATTCGCTCAAAATCTATCAAAAACCATCACAAACTTCCATCTTTTATAAACCGTTTTTCATAACCTTAAAAAAATTTTCTAGAAAACCTATCTTGACATTCCTTTTAGATTTGCTCATTTTTTACCATTCATTTTACAATTTTTCATCGTGAACTACTCTCCACTTAGCTAAACCTAACGGTTCTTAACGCTTGAAGTGGGAGCTTCTTGGGAATAGAGCATACTTGATAGCTTATTTCTTCACTAACAGCGGTTTCTCTTATTTACCAAGCTATCC
>DYWZ01000025.1 GCA_020742395.1 Enterococcus columbae | reverse complement strand
AATATATTCTTCTATCTTCGCCTTATTTCTCCCTACGGTATCTACGTAATAACCTCGACACCAAAATTTTCTATTACCATAACGATATTTTAAATTTGCATGTCGATCGAATATCATCAAACTACTCTTTCCCTTTAAATAGCCTATAAAACTTGATACACTAATTTTGGGCGGTATACTCACTAACATGTGAATATGATCTCTACATGCATTGGCTTCTATAATTTCTACACCTTTTCTTTCACATAACTCTCTTAAAATTTCTCCTATACTTCTTTTATATTTACCATAAATAATTTGTCGTCTGTACTTCGATGCAAACACAATATGATACTTACATTTCCATGTTGTATGTGATAAACTTTGATTATCCTTTTTCATAAGGAACCTCCTATTTGATTGATAGTTTGTGGTCGGGAAACCAAATCTATTCTATCATTTTAGGAGGATTTCTTTTACCACGCTAGAAGCTCTCTGGAACCACCCGCATAGCAGGTGGTTTTCAATGCATACAAAAAACCAAATATAACCATTATGGCTATATTTGGCATTTTTTATTTCCGACGACGATTTTGTTTTCCTACGTTACGACCAGCACTCTTAGTAGCAGCAATATTTCTTGGTGCTTGTTGATTACGAGGAGGACGTTTATTATCGTTGTTTTTACTTGAACCTTCAGATAGGCTATAGTTTTCAGTTACAATAATTTTTGGTGGATGTAATTTCATCTCTTCAGCAATTTGAGCCTTGATTCTTGGACGTAAGATGAAATTAGTAATCACTGTTTGTAAACATGCGATCACCCCACCAACTGTCCAATATAAAGCAACCCCTGCTGGTGAACTAAAAGAGAAGAAAATCATCATGATTGGTGAAGCATACATCATTGTCTGCATTTGTTTCTTTTGTTCTTCTGGAATATTGAACATGCTTAGATAACTTTGCAAGAAGTATAATGCCCCAGTGATAATAACTAAGAAAATACTACTTTTTCCTAAAGAAATACCATAAAAGCTTGCATTAGCAATACCAGGTGTATATCTAGCTGTAGCAAAAAGGGCAGCGAAAATTGGCATTTGAATTAATAACGGGAGACATCCAGCACCCATGCCGCCAAGCATGCTAACATTATTTTCAGAATAAATACGTTGCATATCTCTTTGAGCTTTTTGCTGTTCTTCAACAGTCTTAGCTTCCTTCATTTTTCTTTGAATGATATCTAATTGTGGTTTGATAAACTGCATTTTTTCAGATTGTACCGTCATTTTATGTGATTGGTAGATACTTAGTGGTAAGATAATTAAGCGTACAATTACGGTAATAAAAATAATTGCCCAGCCATAATTCCAATCAAAATGATTAACTAAGTAGTGAATCAAATTTCCTAATGGTTCAACTAAGAACCGATAAATTAAACCGTTTGGATCAGGTTGTCCGTTTTTATCTACTTTGACACAGCCAGATAAAAAGACAATCATTGAAAGTAATCCACCGGTTAAAAGCCATCTTTTTAATTTCATCTGTTTCTTCCTTTGCATTTAATTTACACAAGAAATACTATACTAAAAAATACTAGCTATTTCAATGAATAGCTAGTAAATAATCTTTTTTTTAAACTTTTTGCTAATTACGTACACTAAAGCTTTGACAATCTTTTATGTTAGCATCTTTATTAATTGTTGTATGTGTTACTTTACCAAATGGTGAAGGAGAAGCTTTCACTTTTTCAATAAATTTTGCTAAGGTAGCATAATCGCCAATGGCTTCAATTGAAACGGAGCCATCTGCTTCATTCCACACGCCACCGGTAACCTTTAATTCATCGGCCAACATTTTAGTCATATAACGAAAGCCGACACCTTGAACTTTCCCTTGGACATTCATTTTAATTTTTATTTTCTCTTCAGCCATGATGCTCACCTCATACTTTTTCTTTTATTATAATTGATTTTTGTTACTTAGGCTAAACAAACTATGCTATAATTTTTTTGAGGTGAAAATATGAAAGAAATTCTTTCAACCAAAAATGAATTAATCAAAAAAGTTGTAAAACTACATAAACGCAAAAATCGTTACCAATCGAAACAATATATTATTGAAGGGTTTCATTTAATTGAAGAGGCTGTTTTACATCAAGCAAAACTCATTTATCTTTTTGTTAATCAGAAGTCTTGGGATTTGTATGCAGATTGGTTTCATCAACAATCAATTGAAGTGATTTTAGTCACGGATGAAGTGTTAGCAAAACTTTCTGAATTACCTACACCACAAGGATTAATAGCAGTCGTAGCTATGCCGGAAAATCAAGTAACTTTTACTTTAGGCAAATGGTTATTACTAGATTGTATCCAAGATCCGGGAAATGTGGGTACGATGATTCGAACAGCTGATGCAGCAGGTTTTAGTGGAGTGGTTTTAGGTGAAGGTTGTGCAGATATTTATACAACTAAAACTTTGCGTAGTATGCAAGGAAGCCAATTTCATCTGCCAGTGATTCAAGCTCCATTAAAAGAAGCTATCTTTCAATTAAAAGAATTGGGTATAATCATTTACGGCACAGAATTAAATGATCAAGCAGTTCAATATCATCAATTACCTTATCGTGAACATTTTGCTTTGATTATGGGAAATGAAGGCCAAGGTGTGAATCAAGAATATCTAGCATTGAGTCATCAAAATATTTATATACCTATATATGGAAAAGCCGAATCTTTAAATGTCGGTGTAGCAGCGGGAATTTTGATGTATGGACTAACCGTTCAAAAGTAAAATATCTTTTAAGATGTCAAAGAATGCTATTCAAAGTATTTTGAAAGTGCTATACTAGCGTCAGATTGAAAAAAGTAAGGTGGCAAATTGGATGACAAAAAAATGGCAAACTGATCAGGAGTATTTAGCGTGTGTAGGGGATTTGTTGGCAACTAAAGAGGTACAGCGTTTGGCTGAATTTACACAGCATTTTCATTCAACGCGTTTAGATCATTCAATCAGTGTATCTTATTATAGCTACCGTATCGCTAAAAAATTAGGCTGGAATGCTAAAGCCACGGCTAGAGCTGGTGTTTTACATGACATGTTTTATTATGATTGGCGAACAACGAAATTTTCTGAAGGCTCGCATGCATACATGCATCCGAGAATTGCTGCGAAAAATGCAGAGAAAATCACGGAATTATCTGATTTAGAACGAGACATTATTATTAAGCATATGTGGGGAGCAACGATTGCGCCACCACGATATAAAGAAGGCTATGTAGTCACTTTTGTTGATAAGTACTGTGCGATTAAAGAAGCATTATTACCAATGTTACAAAAGATTAAATTAAAACCTTCTCAATCCATAGCTAGATAATAATATGTAAACATTTTAACGTAATTCAGGCAGAAGTCGCACATCCTCTATAGGTGGGTGATGAATGCCATTCGGTATGAGGATTACTGTTGGTAACTCGAAGACCGAAAAGATAAATGTTATAATTAGTTTGATTCCAAGCATGATGGTGCAATTCCAGTGTGAAGGCGCTCAAGTGAAAGATATTGAGTTAGCGCCACAAGTAAAACTGTAA
>DYWZ01000024.1 GCA_020742395.1 Enterococcus columbae | reverse complement strand
GTCGGACACGTCTTCCGGAAACTGGCGCTCTCTACCCGTTAGAAGTAGCTATTAATAAGGATCATGTAATGCTAACGCTTGATACTACTGGTGATAGTTTATTTAAGCGTGGCTATCGAAAAGCAAAAGGTGGTGCACCATTAAAGGAAAACATGGCAGCTGCCCTTGTAATGCTCGCTCACTGGTTTCCTGACAACCCATTTGTCGATCCAGTATGTGGTTCGGGAACTATTCCAATTGAAGCAGCACTATATGGTCATAACATTGCCCCAGGAATTAATCGTTCCTTTGTTTGCGAACAGTGGACTAACTTAGTCCCAGACGGTTTAGCTGATGACGTTCGTGATGAGGCAGATAGTAAAGCAGATTATGATGTTGAATTGGATATTCATGGTTATGATATTGATCAGAATATGATTGATATTGCTCAAGAAAACTGTCGAGCAGCTGGGCTAACCCACGACATCACTTTCAAACAGTTAGCAGTTAAAGATTGGCACACCGATAAAATCAACGGTGTTATTGTTGCCAACCCTCCTTATGGTGAACGGCTGAGTGATAAAGAAACTGTCCATGAGCTTTATCGGCAAATGGGAAAGCTTTACCGACCAATGACAACCTGGAGTAAGTATATCTTAACGGCAGACCTTGAATTTGAAAAATATTATGGTGCTCCAGCAACCAAGAAACGAAAGCTTTATAACGGAGCATTAAGAACCGATCTTTTCCAATATTGGGGAAAGAAAAAGCGGTAGAGTTTATTGTTCCTATAACCATTTGTAGAGGGTAGTTATAAAATGTAGGAAATCGGCGGTTTAAAATTGTCGGTTTTCCTACATTTTTTGTATACTCACTTTATCAATCTTTTGAGGAAGTGATGAGTATGCGAAAAGACGTTTACGAAAGGATGAGATATTTTGTGGTAGAGAAAATAAAACCAAATTATTCCGCTATTGCACGACAATACGGTGTTGATCCACGAACAGTAAAAACTGCATATTTACGAGCTCAAAATGGTGAAACAATAGTTAGAAATCAACGAAAGCGTCGTAGTAAGTTAGATGGATTTCAAGACATCATTAAAGATAAATACACCGCAGGGTGTTCTGCTAGAGCAATTTATGATTTTATCGTTGAAAAAGGTTTTACAGGTAAATACACCATCGTTAAAGATTATTGTCGCCATTTTCGCAAAGCACAAACTAAGAAAGCCACGATTAGAGTTGAACATACGATGGGACTAAGTGCTCAAGTTGATTGGAAAGAACAGGTTACAATGACTGACCAAAATGGGGTTCCACATACTTTCAGTATTTTTTTGTACGTCCTGCCCTATTCAAAATTTAAGTTCTTAAAATTAACCCTGGATCAGAAGCAAGATACTTTATTCAGATGTTTATTTGAGGCCTTTAAGGCCACTGGTGGAATTCCTAAAGAAATCTGGTTTGATAATATGTCAACTGTCGTTGACCATAAATTAAGTGACTTTCATCATCATCGATTTAATGAACGATTCCTATCATTTAGTCATGACGCCGGATTTCATCCAATCGCTTGCCGACCATTTAGACCGCAAACTAAAGGTTGTGTTGAAGCTTTGGCAAGAACAATGGGACGATTAAAACCATATGATGGAGAATTTAGCACCATCAATGATTTGAATGATATCGTTGATCGACTAGCCAAACGGCTTAATCATGAGAAATCGCAAAGTAATAATCAGAAGCCAGTTGAATTATGGACAAAAGAAAAAGAGCATTTCCGGTCTCTTAACCATGATCTCGTAAGATATTTCCACAGCGACCAAACTAGAAAAGTATCTCGAGATTCAATGATTAGATTTCAAAACCATCAATACTCTGTTTTCCCTAATTATATCGGAAAAGAAGTTGAAATTAAACCAACTCCTGATGATAAAACTATTCATATTTTCTATCAAGGTGTTGAAATTCAGAAGCATGATTTAACCAATAAGCAGTTTAATTACGATCTGCATGATAAACACGCCATTCTTAAAAGTGATTTGATGGCAGATAAAACGGATGAAGAAATTAACCAGTATATGCTTAATAATCTCAGTATTTACGATCAGATTGGAGAATAGAATGAATCAATATCAAAAATTAGTTGATAATTTAACGAAGTTAAATTTAGATAATATGGCTGCATCAATTGCGGATTATCGTCAACAAGTTAACGATAACCAGATCAGCTTTAGTGAAGCCCTGTTGGAACTAACCGATAAGGAGATTGCCTATCAGCAGCAAAAAAGCTTAAAGAGAAGAATCAAACGTGCAAGATTTCCAATTATTAAGCTGCTCAGTGATTTTGATTATCAGTTCCAACCTTCAATTAATCAACAACAAATAGCTGAGTTTGCGACGATGTCATTTCTGGATAATCAAGAGAACATCGTTTTTATTGGCAGCCCTGGCGTGGGTAAAACACATTTATCAATTGGCCTTGGCATCGAAGCGTGCCGACAAGACGTACGAACACTATTTATTAATTGCCATGAACTAATTCTTAGATTGAAAGCAGCGCAGGGAAAGCAACACTTAGAGCGCATAATGCGTCGATACGAAAGGTATGACCTGTTAATCATTGATGAATTAGGCTATTTACCAATATCGGCGGAAGAAGCAAAACTATTATTTCAACTAATAAATGGTCGCTATGAACGTAAATCAACGATCATAACGACCAATGTACCATTATCAAGTTGGGGAGCCGTCCTCCATAGCACGGCAACCGCAGAGGCAATTTTAGATCGCCTTGTATATCACTCACACGTAATTAAGATCAAAGGAAAGTCATATCGCTTGGCATCGGTCGATTCTTAAACCGACCAAATCATACATTTTTAAACCGCTATAAAATGACAATTTAAAACCGCCCTTGACAATTATTTCTTTACTATAAGCGGCAGCTTGATTTTAGGCTCAATTCAACGTAAGGAAAGACACGAATTTGAGTTTAGATTACAGGAATTATATTTTGAAAGTAGATTTAGAGGACTGATTATGGGCCAAAATAAATTTTTAGAAGTAATTTTTGAAGTAGCAGTTGAAAATGGGGTTAGGCTATTTTTTAGTAATACAAAAAAATTGTTAAAGAAAAAGGTTATCAATAAAAATAAGACACTTATCATTGAAAATTTTAATACAAGTTTTAAAAAGACACAGTTTACTTTGAAGCTTTGTGCACCAGCTTCAACTAATGTTCCACAATATTATTATTCCACAATAACAGACATTGAATTCAGTGGGAATTTTGGAGCTAATCCGATAGTTTTAATGGTATATTCTAAAAATGACTCACCCATAAGACTTGATGATGGTAAAACATTAGAAGTCGAGACTCTGAGAAAGAAAAGAAGAATATAATAAATATTTATATGAAACAAGTAATGAAAATCATTTTAGTTCTGAGAAACCCAAATTATTAAAACCATTTGTATTTATTTGTTTTAATAGAAATATGACAAAGTATGGGATGAATGTGCTTTTAGTATTAGATACGGCTAAAGGAAATGCGATTAGGAATTCTAATGGATTTACACATGCTCGATTACAATCAATAATTAATTTTAAGGCTGAAGGGCAAAAAATAATAACATTAAATAATATTAATAGACTATTTTTACCACAAAATATAAACGGTAAAGAATATCATGTCAGTAATGAGAATAGATTAGCAATTGATAGTATAATTGAAGAATTAGATCACAAAATTTATAGAGAATAGTACAAAAGATTACAAGTAACTCACTTAAAACTTACTTGTAATCTTTTTGTAATTTAAGAGTGGTAAACTAAGAAACGATTAAATAAAAGGGGAAGGTATATCTTAAATTATGGCAAGTGATAGTAACTCAAAAAACAATCAGTTTCGCGTTGTATTACCAGTAATCT
>DYWZ01000023.1 GCA_020742395.1 Enterococcus columbae | reverse complement strand
TAGTATTTTTGTTGATAGCTTTTTAATAGTGGCAAGGTTGAAAGTAACCACCAACTTGCTGTAATCATAAAAGCTGCAATCATTGCTTGGGTTAGACTAATTTGTAATTTATCTTTAAATAAAATCAAGGCAATACTTAATACAAAAGGAATCACACTACCAATATAACCATAGGCATAAACAAGGGATGAAACTCTGTCATAGCGTTCTTTAGTTGTAATATCGGTTAGCATGGCATCATAAAAGACTAGACTTGCTGAATATCCCACTTTAGCAATTAGATAAACGATTAATAACTATAGCCATTGACTAGTTAGTGCTAAAGCATAACAGCCTAATACACCTAATAGTAAAAAGAAGACGAATAGTTTCTTTTTCATGTCTTTAAAATCAGCAATACTTCCAAAAATAGGCCCAATAATGCCGACAATCAAGGTAATCAACGAAGTCGCATAGCCCCAATAAGCCAGATATTGCACTGATATGAGCTGCGCTTGTTGGGCTAAATGATTAAAGTATAAAGGTAAAATGGCCACTAGCATTAAACTAAAACCAGAATTACCCACAGCATACAAAATCCAATACCATTCAAAGCGAGTTAATTTTTCTTTCATCAAATTACCTATTCTCTTTCAAAAGTAGGTGCATAATCATCAGAAAACTTCATCGTTTCTTGACTTAGTTGATGATTGAAATCTTGAATCATCCATGCAGCATTGTGAATAGCCATTTGGTATCTGCGATATAATTCTTCGTTGACCGGCTGACAAACTGGATTAGCTTGTTGATTAATGACTAATTTATTTAATTCTTTATATTTTCCACTTAATGCAAACATTCCTTTAACTAATCCGCGTTTTAGATTTCCTGGTGCGACCAGCAAATCTAAAAAGGTGCGCATAGTTAGTAGAGTTTCTTTTATTTGGCTGACTTTAAATTGTGGAAAACATTTTTGAATGACTTCTGCTTCAAAATCAGTTGTACACAGATGACTACTAATGCGATGACGTAATGGATCAAACCCATCTTTAATCAACAACATTCGGTCAAATTCCGCTTCAATTTCCGAATGAGATAAATTGGTAACATCTTGAATGTGATAAACATAGGGATGACAATATTTATCTAAGGCATAGTGACATAAAAAGCCAAAGATGTACACTTTTAGCGCAGTAGGTTCGATTTTTTCTCTTTTTAAATATTGACGGAAACGTTGAAAAACTTGTTTACCCGTTTCATTATGTAACTCACTTCCATAAGCGGATAGAGCATTTTTGTGATATGGACGATAATAAAAAAGAATATCTGGGCCGTGTTGACCAGTTTGATATAATCTGAGATATTGTGCAATTTCTTCTTGGAGCATAGACGGTAATAGACGGAAGACTTCTTGACCAAAACGCAGATGTGCATAAGTTGTAGGCATAAGCAAGGCTCCTTTTTAAAATGATTTTAATTAACTAAAGTATATGCCTAATTTTCTTTTTTTTCAAACCATATAGTTATCAATTGTAAAGAAAAAATAATTATATTTGTCACTTTTTACTTTACAAACTTTAATTTGTTTTGTGTATTTATCAAATAAATGATAGATTATGCTATTTAATTTGATAAAAATACTAAATAAAAATTTTTCAATGTAATTTTACAACTGTTGTTTTTCTATAAACAAAAAAATCATCTCCACAAATCGTGAAAATGATTTTTCTAAATTAAAAACGCAATAAATAAATGAGACTAACAGCCAAGATGGTTTGCATAAGTCCTACACCTAAACCATAGATTAAAAAGCGCGGACCTTCTTTTAAGAATTTCTTGAGGTCTAAACGTAAACCAATCGCCGCCAAAGCCGTTGTTTCAAACCAAGTACTCATGAAATGAGCACCTTGATCAAAAATAGCTGGTAAATGAACAAAACTATTTAAGATACAAGCAATCAAAAAGCCTGACACATACCATGGAATTGGTAATTTTTTCTTAGTAGCTGTTGGAAGTATTTGGTTGGTTGCTTTTTTATTAATCATGATTTTTTCAAAAATCATCACAACTAAAACAAGCAAAATAATACGTAAAATTTTAAAAAGCATGGCAAATTGAACGACATCTGGACTATCAAGTGAAGCCCCAGCTACTACTTGACCTACAGATTGTAAAGTTCCGCCTAACAACGCACTTTTAGCCAATAGGTTATCACCAAATAAGGCAAGCCCTAAAAATGGCAAAGTAAGCATCAGCACCGTTCCTAATAAGTTCACTAAAGTAATGATTTGTCCTTTTTCATCATCTTTAGCGCCAATTGAAGGGGCAATGGCACCGATAGCCGAAGAACCACAAACAGCATTACCGCCACTCATCATCAAAGACATTTCATCATTAAACCCTAGGCGTTTACCTAAAAAATAGGTTCCGATAATGGTCAATGTCATGATACATAGGGTATAGATAATCCCTTTAATGCCCATTTGTCCAATCGTTTGGAAAGTAACGGTAAAGCCTAAAAGTACAACAGAATATTCTAAAAGGCGACTTTCAGAAAATTTGGTTCCTTGTGATAAAGATTTTTGACGAAAAACGGTATTTCCTAGTACAATACCTAATAGAATCGCAATAGTTGCTCCGCCTATCTCTGGAAAAAGGATGGCTAATCCTTTACTAATAGCAGCAACGGCAATTGACAGTATTAATCCGGGTAAGATAGGTTTAATCTTTAAATACATTTCATTCCCTCTTTCTATTTTTTTCCTCTACATTTTCATTATAAGCGATTTTTAAGTATAAAGATAAACAACGTTATTATAATTACAATAATAAAAATTTATGGAAGTGATTGCATGTTTAAACTACTAGAAACTTTTAAAACGGTCTATGAAACAAGAAATTTTTCCAAGGCGAGTGAGCGTTTGTTTATCTCGCAACCAGCTGTTTCCAACCAAATTAAGCAGTTAGAAGCTGATTTAAAAGTGAAACTTTTTGTGCGCAATGGCCGACAAGAAATTTATGCTACTGCCCAAGCGGATATTTTGTACCACAATGTGCTTATTTTATTAGAAGACTGGGAAGCAATCAAGCACAAAATGCTCACATTAGAAACTAGAAAGATTAAGTGTCGTCTGGCAGCTTCACATACCTTTGCGATTTATATCTTACCAAAACTGCTTGAAGAATTGTTTCAAGTATTTCCGACAATTGATTTTTCCATTCAAATGATGAATTCCTATGAAGTTTTTAGCGCGATTCAAAGTCATGAGTTAGAATTTGGCTTTATTGAAAGACCATTAGCGACAGGCTCGATTGTCCGAACCCCTTTAATGGATGATCAATTAGTCTATGTAGGGGATAAAAATCAACCTTGGTTAATTCGAGAAGCGACTTCTGGCGTGTATTATTATCAAAAACGTTATATGGAAGAGCATAATATTAATTTATCTACGATTGAAGTCCAAAATAATGAGCTAATTGTAGCTTTGTTAAAACGAGGAGTGGGCCAAACCGTCATTTCTAAACGAGCAGTGCA
>DYWZ01000022.1 GCA_020742395.1 Enterococcus columbae | reverse complement strand
TGAATTTCAAAATGTACCAGTGTTAAATATCAATGCTTTGGCTAATGCGGTTAAACCGGTAGTTATTCCTGGTGAGGATATGGAAGTTCTAGTGGTAAAAGCTGGGACGGAGCGTCAACAAGGAGTCGCTTATCTTGATGATGGTACCATGGTAGTTGTAGAAGATGGCCAACACTATATGAATGAACGAATTCAAGTGGTAGTAACCAGTGCGCTACAAACTGCGGCTGGGCGGATGATTTTTGCTAAACCGGCACACTTTAGAAGAGGAATTGATAATACAGAGACTAAAGATGAGAAAAAAGAAGAAAAGTAAGTTAGTTTATATAACCAGTAAATGACAGAATTAGTCTTAATTTGAGTCATTTGAACAAACAACGTCTATTGATCTTAGCAATTCAATAGGCGTTGTTTTGTACATAATTGAATCAATCTTTTTTTCAAGTATGTCTAGCCAATGTGAATCTTGATTTTATACTTTACTATTTTCTGGTTTGGGGGTACAATTTTAGCTGTGTACCAAAATTGAATCGTGAGTATGAAGGCTTAGGTCGTTTTGGAAATTAGAAAGAAAAGGATGAACAGAATATGTCAAAAATACGCGTAAGATATGCGCCAAGTCCAACCGGGCATTTACATATCGGAAATGCTCGTACAGCGTTATTTAACTATCTGTATGCTCGTCATAATGGCGGCGACTTCATTATCCGTATTGAAGATACAGACTTAAAACGTAATATTGCGGATGGAGAAAAAAGCCAGTTAGAGAACCTAGATTGGTTAGGAATGAACTGGGATGAGTCAGCGCAAAAACCTGGAACAGTTGGCCCTTACCGTCAATCTGAGCGTAAAGAAATCTATCAACCTTTAATCGATCAATTATTAGCTAGCAATTTAGCTTATAAATGTTACTGTACAGAGGAAGAATTAGAAGCTGAACGTGAAGCGCAACGTGCCCGTGGAGAAATTCCTCGTTATGCTGGAACTTGTGCCCATTTAACCCCAGAGCAACAAGCTGAAAAAGAAGCGCAAGGAATCAAACCAGTGATTCGCTTCCGTGTACCCAAAAATCGTGAATATCGTTTTGACGATATTGTCAAGGGTGAAATCGTCTTTGAATCAGATAATGTTGGTGGAGATTTTGTTATTCAAAAACGCGATGGCATGCCTACTTATAACTTTGCCGTAGCAGTAGATGATCATATGATGGGGATTACTCATGTTTTACGTGGGGATGACCATATTGCCAATACACCAAAACAATTAATGATTTATGAAGCGTTTGGTTGGCAACCACCAAAATTCGGTCACATGACTTTAATTATTAACAGTGAAACTGGTAAGAAATTAAGTAAACGTGATGAAACAATTCTGCAATTTATCGAACAATATCGTGATTTAGGTTACCTACCAGAAGCAATGTTTAATTTTATTGCTTTACTTGGTTGGTCACCAGTAGGCGAAGAGGAAATCTTTAGTCAAGAACAATTAATTGAAATGTTTGATCCAAATCGTTTAAGTAAATCACCAGCAGCTTTTGATGCGAAGAAATTAGAATGGATTAATAATCAATACATGAAGAAAATGGATCTTGACCGTTTAACTGAAATGTGTGTACCATTCTTACAAAAAGCCGGTCGTATTAAAGAAGAATTGTCTGCTGAAGATTTAGCTTGGGTGAAACAATTAGTGGCTTTATATCAACCACAAATGAGTTATGCAGCTCAAATCGTAGAAGTTTCAGAACTATTCTTTATTGAACATCCAGTCTTAGATGATGCAGCTAAAGAAGTATTAGCTGGTGAAACCGTTCCAACTGTGTTAGCAGCCTTCAAAGCGCAATTAGAAGCGATGGAAGAAGTAACTAGTGAAAATGTTCGTGCTGCAATCAAAGCTGTTCAAAAAGAAACGGGCGTAAAAGGTAAAAACTTATTTATGCCAATTCGTGTAGCTGTTTCAGGTCAAATGCATGGACCAGAATTACCAGATACAGTGGCTTTATTAGGTAAGGAAAAAGCCTTAGCGCATTTACAACAAGTTTTATAAACATATATTTAAACACAAAGAACAGACGAAGTAATTAAGTGGGTCTTTTAGAGAGATTGCGGTTGGTGTAAGCAATTAGTCACCTTAATGAAATGCATCTGGGAGTGGTTTTGGCGCAAGTCAAAAACGGAAGATAGACCGTTATCTATTTAAAGGCAGAATTATTCTGTGAATAAAAGTGGAACCACGCAAAGGCGTCTTTTAGTTGAGCATGTGCTCAATTAAAAGATGCCTTTTTTACATAATTAGTGATTAAAAAGAAAGTAGGTGAAGTGATGGGATGGATGAAAGAAGCAATTGCAGCCACCAAACGTAATGACCCAGCGGCTAGAACGACTTTGGAAATTGTGTTAACTTATCCGGGTTTTCATGCGCTATTTTGGCACCGGTTATCACATTTTCTTTATCGTAAGCATTTGTATTTACTAGCCAGAATCAATTCGCAATTTTGGCGTTTTATTACGGGAATTGAGATACATCCGGGGGCTAAAATTGGTCGAGGCGTTTTTATCGATCATGGGATGGGGGTAGTGATTGGTGAAACGGCAGAAGTGGGCGATTATGTGACGCTTTTTCATGGAGTGACGTTAGGTGGTACAGGAAAAGACACCGGTAAGCGTCATCCAACGGTGAAAAAGGGAGCATTAATTGCGGCACATGCCCAAATTTTAGGCCCTGTGGTAATCGGTGAAAATAGTAAAATTGGTGCCTCTTCAGTAGTTTTACAAGATATACCTGATAATGCTACAGCGGTAGGTGCACCAGCGAAAGTTGTTCGATTGAATGGAAAGAAGGTAACTCATGATTAAAATTTATAATACATTAACGCGACAAAAAGAAGAATTTCAACCACTAGAAGCAGGTAAGGTAAAGATGTATGTCTGCGGTCCAACTGTTTATAATTATATTCATATCGGTAATGCACGTAGTAGTATCGCTTTTGATACGATTCGTCGTTATTTTGAATATCGTGGTTATGAAGTTAACTATGTTTCAAACTTTACTGATGTGGATGATAAGATTATCAAAGCGGCTAAAGAATTGCAGATTACCGCATCTGAAGTAGCTGAACGCTTTATTGCAGCTTTTAAAGAAGATACTAAAGCTTTAAATATTAAAGAAGCAACGATGAATCCACGAGTAATGGAGCATATTCCTGATATCATTGAATTTGTACAAGTTTTGATGGATAAGGGGTTTGCTTATGAATCTAATGGAGATGTTTATTATCGTACGCGTAAATTCAAAGATTATGGTAAATTAAGTGATCAATCGATTGATGAATTAGAAATTGGGGCAAGTAAGCGTACGGGTAGTGAACAAGCTCAAAAAGAAGATCCTTTAGACTTTGCTTTATGGAAAAAAGCTAAAGAAGGGGAAATTTCTTGGGATTCACCATGGGGAGCGGGTCGTCCAGGTTGGCATATTGAATGCTCAGTAATGGCTACTAAGCATTTAGGTGATACGATTGACATTCATGGTGGAGGACAAGATTTGGAATTTCCCCATCATGAAAATGAAATTGCGCAAAGTGAAGCTAAAACAGGTCATCCTTTTGCCAATTATTGGATGCATAATGGTTTTGTTACGGTTGGTGAAACACAAGAAAAAATGAGTAAATCGCTGGGTAATTTTGTAACGGTTCATGAAATGATTCAAAAAGTTGATCCACAAGTTTTACGCTTTTTCATGGCAACCACACAATACCGTCGGCCAATTTGCTATAGTGCTAAAACTTTAAAAGAAGCAGAAAATAATTTACAAAAATTAAAGACTGCTTTAGAGAATGCGCAGTTTAGATATGATCAAGCCCAGGCAACTTTAGCCGATGATCAACAACAATTAACCGAACTAGCTAAATTAGAAACACAGTTTGTATCAGAAATGGATGATGATTTTAATGCTGCTAATGGCATCACTGTTGCTTATGAATTAGCCAAATGGCTTAATGTCTACGCAAATCAAGAGGTTGTTTCAAAAGCTGTTTTACAACAAGCAATCAGTCAATTACAAGCGTGGTTAGCGGTATTTGGAATCGAATTTAGTCAAGAGTTATTAGCTGAAGATATTGAAGCTTTAATCGAAGAAAGAAATCAAGCTAGAAAAGAACGTAATTTTGCGCGCAGTGATGAAATTCGTGACTTGTTAAAGGAACAAGGAATCATTTTAGAAGATACTGCCCAAGGAACAAGATGGAGAAAAGCCTAATGAGAGATTTTGAACAGTTAAATGGATTAGCTTTAGCTTATATGGGTGATGCGATTTATGAGGTTTATATTCGGGAATATCTTTTAAATCAGGGGAAGACTAGACCCAATCAATTGCATCATACGGCAACGAAATATGTCTCAGCCAAAGCGCAGGCTAAGCTGATGCAAGCTTTATTAGATAATGAAATGTTAAATGAAAAAGAAATTGATTTTTATCGTCGAGGGCGGAATAGTAAAAGTCATACGAGTGCTAAAAATGCGGATATTTTAACCTATCGTATTTCTACGGGCTTTGAAGCTTTGATGGGTTATCTTTATTTAACGAAACAGCAAGTGCGAATGGAAGAGTTAATCAATTGGTGTATTGAAAGAATAGGAGGCGAAAAATGAGTAGGTCAGAAAAATTCATGAAAAAACGCAACAATCAGCCTAAAAAAGTAGAAAAAGCTGTGCGTAAGCCAAGTGAAAATCAAGGCTTAGCTAGCGATGAATTTGTTTTTGGGATGCATGCGACGATTGAAGCGATACAACAAGGGCGTGGAAATAAATTATTTATCCAAGATAGCTTAAAAGGAGAAAAAGTCCAACAGTTAAAAGACTTAGCTGCTGAACAACATTTACCTATCAAATGGGTGCCTAAAGCCAAGCTGGATAGTCTAAGCAATCAAGCGGTCCATCAAGGGGTTGTTATGACAATTACGCCTTATGAGTATTTGTCCTTAGAGCAGTTGTTAGCTAAAGCACCGGCGAATCCTTTCTTTTTAGTTTTGGATAGCTTAGAAGATCCACATAATTTTGGTTCGATTTTGCGTACAGCTGATGCGACTGGAGTGGATGGCGTAATTATTCCTAAGCATCGTGCGGTCGGCATTACGCCTATTGTCGTGAAGACTTCAACAGGAGCAATCGAGCATGTGCCCATTGCACGAGTGACCAATCTTCAACAAACGCTTAGTCAATTAAAAGCACAAGGCTTTTGGATTTTTGGGACTGATATGCAAGGCGTGAATTATCGTCAGTGGAATGCGACAGGTTCAATTGCCTTAATTATCGGTAACGAAGGCAAAGGCATGGCGCAAGGCTTGAAAAAAGAAGTCGATCAAATGTTGACTATTCCAATGACTGGTCATGTGCAAAGTTTAAATGCGAGTGTCGCTGCGAGTTTATTGATGTATGAGGCGTTTTACCAAAGAGGGGCTCAATGATGAAAGAACAATTACTGATTGTTGATGGTTACAATATGATTGGCGCCTGGCCGGAATTAGCTATATTAAAGAAACAAGATAAATTAGAAGAAGCCAGAGAAGCGCTATTAAATCGTCTATCCAACTATGCCAAATACGAGGGCCTTCGTGTGATGGTCGTCTTTGATGCGCAGCTAGTGCCAGGGATTACACAAAGCTATGCCAAGTATCAGTTACAAGTCATTTTTACGCAAGAAGGCGAAACAGCGGATAGTTATATTGAACGAGTCGCTGGTGAATTAAATACTCGTTTGACCCAAGTCACGGTTGCAACAAGTGATTTAGCCGAGCAATGGGTGGTCTTCTCACAAGGTGCGCTAAGAACCTCGGCTCGTGAATTATACAAGTCAGTGCAAAAGGTCGAAAAACAAATCCATCAACACCAAAAGGAAATTCATTTCACCCATTATCGCCGTAATTCACCCTGGAATGAAGATCAATTGGCAAAATTATCCCAAAAATTAGCGGAATTGAGTCAAAAAAATAAAAATGGATAAAAGTTAAACACTTTTATGAGAATTTTACCTCTTACTTTGTGTTACGATGAGCGCGTAATAAACAAATAGGAGGTTTTTTTGATGGGACTTTTTGAACAGGCACAAAGTGGAGATTATGAGGCATTTACGGAATTATTTGAGCAATATCGACCAATTTTACAAAAATATCAGCAACGTTTTTTCTTGATCGGTTTTGCTAAAGAAGATGTTGAGCAAGAGGCTAGAATTGTTTTTTATCAAGCACTAAAATGTTTTGATACGAAACAATCAGTAAGTTTTGGTAGTTTTTATAGTCGGGCATTGAGCAATCGTTTGATTAGTTTAATCCGTTATCAATCCGCTTATAAGCGCCAGACGGATTATTTATCCAGTAGTTTAGAAAAAATCTCTGAAGAACATCCAGAATATCTAACTACGCTAGTATCCAATCAAACACCCGAACAAGAACTACTACTGCAAGAGTTAATCGAGGAATTTATCCATTTTCTATCTGATTTTGAATTGCAGGTTTTTCAATTATTACAACGAGGGATTGACTTAGAGCAAATTGCACAGAAATTAAAGGTTTCGCCAAAAAAGTTCGAAGTGCACAGTCCAGACTTAGAAAAAAATTAGTTTGGCTGATGCATCATTAATTTTTTAAATAAAACCGCTTACTAGATTAAATATCTCAAATTATTCTATATTCTTACTTGAAAATGAGAAATATCTGTGGTAAATTGATAATTTTATCTATTTGTGTTATAATGGCATTCGAGGTGAATGCGATGACAACAACAGTGACAACCATTAAAAAAGAACTTGAAGGTCATATTGGCAGTGAGATTATGTTAGTTGCACAGACTGGTAGAAAACGTCAGACGGAGCGTAAGGGTATTTTAACCCAAACTTATCCTTCTGTTTTTGTAGTCGACTTGGATCCAAATGAAAATGCTTTTGAACGCGTATCTTATAGTTACTCAGATGTATTAACTAAGACCGTGGAAATAGAATTCTTATCAGAAGCCATCTAGCATAAGAAGTAGTTTTTAGCAACACCGAATAATAAGCGAATCATTGAATGGCTAAAGCCTTCAAAAAGATATAAATTCGCACGAAAACCATTACTTGAGTCAAGCTCATCTAATGGTTTTTTATTTAAAGTTGTGAAGCAGCTTGGTTAGACACGAGCGGATAAGTTTTGCAGCCGGGCAGAAAAGTTTGAAAAGGTGTAAAGACTTTTCTAGCCAAGCTGACTTATACGCCGAAGTGTTTAGCTGCTGAACACGG
>DYWZ01000021.1 GCA_020742395.1 Enterococcus columbae | reverse complement strand
TATGTTTAGTGATTCGCAAACGGCAAGCTGGAGATCGCATTCAGTTACACCCTCAGCTTACTAAGCGTATTTCGCGTTGGCTGATTGATCAAAAAATCCCACCTGAACAAAGAGCACAAGCTTGGGTGGCATCAAATCCAGAAAATAAAATTTATAGTTTCTTGCCTTTTGTGAATTCTTATTTGAGTATTGACGCAGAAACTGATAAAATACGATACATACTAGTCTATCGATATTTAGCTTAAACGCTTGGAAGGAGAAAAATAATGTTAATCAATGATATTGAGAAAGTGTTGATTACACGAGAGCAAATTAAAACTCGTTGTGAAGAATTAGGAAAAGAATTAAAGGAAAAATTTGATGGCAAAACTCCCTTAGTGGTAGGAGTATTAAAAGGTGCCGTTCCATTCATGGCTGATATTATTCGTGAGATGGATAGCCATGTAGAAATTGATTTTATGGATGTTTCTAGCTATGGTAATGCTACTGTTTCTTCAGGTGAAGTAAAAATTATTAAAGATTTAGATACCAATGTCGCTGGTCGCGATATGTTAATCGTTGAAGATATTATTGATAGTGGTCGTACATTAGCTTATTTAGTTGATTTATTTAAATATCGTAAAGCTAATTCAGTTACTATTGTTACTCTTTTAGATAAACCAGAAGGTCGTGTGGTTGATATTGAAGCTGATTATGTCGGTTTTGATGTGCCAAATGAATTTGTTGTGGGCTACGGTTTAGATTATTGCGAACGTTATCGTAATTTACCTTATGTAGGGGTGTTAAAACCTGAAATTTATGAATCAAATTAATCCCTATTTTGACGTTAGTTATGTTAAAATATAAAAGGTCAATAAAAGACAAATGGCAAGGAGGGGCCAAATGAACAAAAAAGGTAATGGTATGTTTAAAAATACCTTATACTACGTCCTCGTGCTATTAGCTATGGCAGCGATTTTAATCTTTTTTGTTGGCAATGGCAGTAGCCAATCACCAGCAATTGATTATTCGAAATTTACCGAGCAATTAGAAGAGGGCAAAATCAAGTCGTTTTCAGTACAACCTGCTAATGGTGTGTATAAAATTAGCGGTGAGTACAAAGACGAGCAAACGGTAAGTAACAACAGTGGCTTATCTGTTTTAGGATCAACTTCAACCAAAACGGATAAATTTACAACTATTATTTTGCCAAATGATTCAACGTTAAGTGAAATCACTTCATTGGCAGATACCCATAAAGTTGCCACAACAATTAAAGAAGAGTCTAATAGTGGAGTATGGCTATCATTTTTAATTAGCATGGTACCATTCGTCATTATGATTTTCTTCTTCTATATGATTATGGGCCAACAAGGTGGCGGTGGCGGTGGCGGCCGTGTGATGAACTTTGGTAAATCTAAAGCCAAAGAAGCGGATAAAAAAGCCAATCGCGTACGTTTTTCTGACGTAGCCGGTGCAGAAGAAGAAAAACAAGAATTAGTCGAAGTAGTTGAATTCTTGAAAGATCCTAGACGTTTTTCAGCATTAGGTGCAAGAATACCAGCGGGTGTTTTATTAGAAGGACCTCCAGGAACCGGTAAAACTTTATTAGCTAAAGCGGTAGCTGGTGAAGCTGGAGTGCCATTTTATTCAATCTCTGGTTCTGACTTTGTTGAAATGTTTGTCGGGGTCGGGGCAAGTCGTGTACGTGACTTGTTTGAAACAGCTAAGAAAAATTCGCCAGCGATTATCTTTATCGATGAAATCGATGCTGTAGGTCGTCAACGTGGCGCTGGTATGGGTGGCGGACACGATGAACGTGAACAAACCTTAAACCAATTACTTGTTGAAATGGATGGTTTCAGTGGTAACGAAGGAGTTATCGTAATTGCTGCTACGAACCGTTCTGACGTATTAGACCCAGCGTTATTACGTCCAGGTCGTTTTGACCGTCAAATTTTAGTAGGACGTCCAGATGTTAAAGGACGTGAAGCTATTTTACGTGTGCATGCTAGAAACAAACCTCTTGCAGACGATGTTGATTTAAAAGTCATTGCACAACAAACACCAGGTTTTGCCGGTGCTGATTTAGAAAACGTGTTAAACGAAGCGGCTTTAGTTGCTGCTCGTCGTAACAAAAAGAAAATTGATGCATCTGATATCGATGAAGCTGAAGACCGAGTGATTGCTGGTCCGGCTAAAAAAGATCGTGTTATTAGCAAACGTGAACGTGAAATGGTGGCTTACCATGAAGCTGGTCATACTATCGTAGGCTTAGTCTTATCACGTGCCCGTGTAGTTCACAAAGTAACTATTATTCCGCGTGGACGTGCCGGTGGATACATGATCGCCTTGCCAAAAGAAGATCAAATGTTAATGACTAAAGACGATATATTTGAACAAATTGTTGGACTTTTAGGCGGACGTACGGCTGAAGAAATTATCTTTGGCGTACAATCAACAGGGGCTTCTAACGACTTTGAACAAGCAACAGCTTTAGCTCGTAGCATGGTCACTGAATATGGTATGAGTGACAAACTTGGACCAGTTCAATATGAAGGAAATCATCAAGTCTTTATCGGTCGTGACTATGGTCAAACTAAGGCATATTCTGAACAAATTGCTTATGAAATTGACCAAGAAGTTCGTCGTATCTTGATGGAAGCTCATGAAAAAGCACGTGAAATCATCGAATCTCATCGTGAACAACATAAATTAATTGCTGAAAAACTATTAGAGTTTGAAACTCTTGATGCTAAGGCAATTAAATCATTGTTTGAAACAGGAAAAATGCCTGAAAAAGATGAAAATGAATTTCCAAGTGAAAAAGCGCAAAGTTATGAGGAAGCGAAACATGCTTTAGAAGAACGTGATGCGCAAAAACAAGCACAAGAAAAACAAGAAGAGATTAAAGGAGAAGAACCAGTAGTCATTACACCAGATGATGATGAAGATTCTCAAGAGTAATTTCTTTTAAATAAGGGAGTATGCCAGTAGGGTATACTTCCTTTTTTACCGTTTGATTGTCAGAAAGAATCGAATGAATGGATATTAGACTCAAACAATTCATTTGAAAAATATAGCATAATTCGGTATGATTCATAAATGAAAAGCGCTAGAAAAGCTAAAAGTTTATTTAATACTAAAGTACTCTAAATTATTTTAGTTAGCGCAGCTTAAAGGAGAATAGAAAAAATATGACAGCAGATTATTTAGTAAAAGCATTAGCTTATGATGGGATTGTTCGTGCTTATGCGGTCAATGCCACAGAGACTGTAGCTGAAGCGCAAAGAAGACACGAAACTTGGCATACAGCCTCAGCCGCTTTAGGTCGTTCGTTAGTCGGTGGATTACTTTTAGGTGCAACCCTAAAAGGTGAAGATAAATTAACAGTAAAAATTATGGGAGATGGACCAGCAGGCGCGATTATTGTCGATAGCAATGCCAAAGGTGAAGTAAAGGGGTATATCCAAAATCCTAAAGTAGCCTTACCACTAAATGCCCAAGGAAAGCTTGATGTGCGTGGTGCAGTGGGGACGCAAGGTTTATTTACGGTTATTAAAGATTTGGGATTAAAAGAACCTTTTACCGGACAAACACCGATTGTCTCAGGGGAATTAGGTGAGGACTTCACTTATTATTTAGCTTCTTCTGAACAGGTTCCTTCAGCAGTAGGCTTGAGTGTCTTGGTTAACCCTGATGACACGATTCAAACAGCCGGTGGTTTCATGATTCAAATCATGCCAGGAGCTAGCGATGAAATCATTACGCGCTTAGAACAAAAATTAGCATCCTTACCACGAGTTTCAAGTCTGTTAGCCGATGGAATGACCCCGGAACAGATTTTAGAAACCATTTTAGATGACACAACCATCTTTTATTTAGAAACGATGCCTGTGCAATTTAAGTGCGACTGCAGTAAAGAAAAATTTGGCTCGGCTTTGATTACTTTAGGCACAAGTGAACTAAATGAAATGATTGAAGAAGATCATGGCGCAGAAACAGTTTGCTCATTTTGTGGGAATAAATATCACTTTAGCGAACAAGACTTACATGAATTAGTTCAAGAAATAGAAGGGAAAAAAGATTAATGGGACAAACATGGAAAATTGGCGACATTGAAATTGTCAATCGTGTAGTGGTTGCACCAATGGCAGGAATTTCTAATGCTGCCTTTCGTGTTACCGTCAAAGAAGCCGGTGCTGGTTTGGTTGTTTGTGAAATGATTAGTGACCAAGGCATTCATTTTCGAAATAAAAAGACATTAGATATGCTTTATATCGATGAAAGAGAATACCCACTAAGCGTGCAAATTTTTGGTGGCGGAAAAGAAAGTTTGGTTGAAGCTGCTCAATTTGTGGAAGCAAATACGAAAGCGGCAATTATTGATATCAATATGGGCTGTCCAGTCAATAAAGTAATTAAAGCTGAAGCTGGGGCAAAATGGTTATTAGATCCAGATAAAGTATATGAAATGGTTGATGCCGTTTCTTCTGCTGTCAAATTACCAGTAACCGTAAAAATGCGTACAGGTTGGGATGAAAAACATCTTTTTGCTGTAGAAAATGCCAAAGCTGCCCAAGCAGGTGGCGCGGCAGCTTTAGCGATGCATGGCCGTACCCGTGTGCAAATGTATGAAGGACAGGCTAACTGGGATATTTTACGTCAAGTCAAAGAAAATATTGATATTCCGTTTATGGGAAATGGCGATGTTCGTACACCTGAAGATGCTAAGAGAATGTTGGATGAAGTTGGCTGTGATGCCGTAATGATTGGTCGTGCAGCTCTAGGAAATCCTTGGATGATTAAACGAACGGTGCATTATTTAGAAACTGGTGAATTATTAGATGAACCAACGCCACGTCAAAAAATTGATATTGCTAAAGTTCATTTCCAACGCTTAATTAATCTAAAAGGTGAAAAAGTTGCTTCACGCGAGTTTCGTCAACATGCGGCATATTATCTAAAAGGAATTCCAAGAGCAGCTAAAGTAAAAGCGGCTATTAATCAAGCTGAAGATCAACAAACAATAGTTGCCTTACTCGATGAATTCTTGGAAAAGACTGAAGCAAATCCAGTTACAAGATAGCGAAAATCAGAAAATCAGGTGAAATTACTGAAGTTTCACTTGATTTTTTCGCCTTTCATTGGCAATATTAATAAAGAGTGAAAGAAAAGAAACGGAGGATCAACTCGTGACAGAAGAACGTCAAGTGCAAGAAGAATTGAATGACCAAATGCTTGTTCGTCGTGAAAAAATGGAACGACTAATGGAACAAGGAATTGATCCATTCGGTAAACGTTTTGAACGTACACATAATTCAAAAGAATTACATGAAACGTATGATGACAAAACAAAAGAAGAATTACATGATTTAGATTTAAAGGCAAGCATTGCCGGTCGTATGATGACAAAACGTGGTAAAGGAAAAGCTGGTTTTGCTCACTTATTAGATCGTGAAGGCCAAATCCAAATTTATGTCCGTAAAGATGAAGTTGGCGAAGAAGCATATGAATTATTTAAACAAGCTGACTTAGGTGACTTTTATGGTGTAACTGGTCAAATTATGAAGACTAATACTGGTGAAGTATCTATTAAAGCTGAAACTTTTGAAATTTTATCAAAAGCGCTACGTCCTTTACCAGATAAATATCATGGATTGACTAATGTAGAACAAAGATATCGTCAACGTTACTTAGATTTAATTAGTAACCGCGAAAGCTTTGATCGCTTTATGAAACGTAGTCAAATCATCAGCGAAATTCGTCGTTATTTAGATGGCAAAGGCTATATTGAAGTAGAAACCCCAGTATTACATAACCAAGCTGGTGGTGCAGCAGCGCGTCCATTTATTACCCATCATAACGCATTGGATACTGATCTATATTTACGTATCGCCTTAGAATTACATCTAAAACGTTTAATTGTCGGCGGTATGGAAAAAGTTTATGAAATTTCACGCGTTTTCCGTAATGAAGGTATTGATACTACACACAATCCAGAATTTACCATGTTAGAAGCATATACTGCTTATACTGACTACCAAGATGTCATGGATTTAACAGAAGGTATTATTCGTAACGCCGCTGAAAAAGTCTTGAAAACAACAGAAATCAGCTATGCAGGTGAAACAATTGATTTAACTTCACCATTTAGACGTTTACACATGGTTGATGCAGTCAAAGAAAAAACCGGTGTTGATTTCTGGCAAGAAATGAGTTTAGAACAAGCTCGCCAATTGGCTAAAGAGCATAATGTAGAAATTACTGATGCAATGGAAATTGGTCATATTATCAATGAATTCTTTGAAACATATGTGGAAGATACTTTACGTCAGCCTACATTTGTCTATGGTCATCCAGTGGCTGTTTCACCACTTGCGAAGAAAAATCCAGAAGATCCACGCTTTACGGATCGTTTCGAATTATTCATTGTAGGTAAAGAGTTTGCCAATGCCTTTACCGAGTTAAATGATCCAATCGATCAAAGAGAACGTTTTGAAGCTCAAGAACGTGAACGAGCAGCGGGTAATGATGAAGCACACGGTGTAGATGAAGACTTCTTAGAAGCATTAGAACACGGGTTACCACCAACCGGAGGATTAGGTATTGGTATCGACCGTTTAGTAATGCTATTGACCGATTCTCAATCAATTCGTGATGTATTGCTATTTCCTACGTTAAAAAATATTGATAAATAATTGAATGCTATCAATCAACAGTCCATAAAAGAAATTTAATCTTTTATGGACTGTTTTTGTATACAGTAATAGTAATCTAAAAAAGTAAATTTCCTTGCTAAATCATAGAGACAAAATGAATTAATTTGAACATAGGCGCTTGTTGATGTTCCAAAGACGAGATTATTGAGAATATAGTTGGAGTTATCACTGTGAATGAGCATGATTGAAAATGAAATTTTAGTTGATTGATAAGAAATATAAAACGTTATCAGTAAAATTCAGCGAAATTCTTTTGGTTAACAATAAAGAATGATTGCGTGTAGAGTAATATTTTGTGAACATTGATTTTATAAAAAGGATTGATAAGGGGATTTTTTGGTAAAAAAGCGAATATTTTTTTATTTATAGATACGAATATACATATTTTTAAAAAAGACGAAAAAATTACAAAAAAGTTGAATTTTTTTGTTGACCGAAAGCGGAAATCTTGGTATAGTATTACTTGTCCTTGAGATAAACGTTGATTTAACAACGAATTTTCATTTGGACAATTTACGAAAAAACATCTCGAAAAAATATAAAAAAACTTGTTGACAAAAAAACTTCAAGATGATATATTGAGATGGTCGCTGCTTAATTGAAAAACAGCAAAAAATAATTTGAAAAACTTGTTGACAAATCTTGATTAAAGTGTTAAACTTTAGAAGTTGTCAAAACAGTAGACCTTTGAAAACTGAACAAAAAAGCAAACCAATATGTGTAAGGCGCTTCTGTTAATAGAAGCAACAAACAACATGCAAGCAAAAGCTAGCAAATCAATTTTTTGAGCTTAACAATCGCAAGATTGTATCAACTTTTTTTATGAGAGTTTGATCCTGGCTCAGGACGAACGCTGGCGGCGTGCCTAATACATGCAAGTCGAACGCACTTTCTTTCACCGTAGCTTGCTACATCGAAAGAAAGTGAGTGGCGAACGGGTGAGTAACA
>DYWZ01000020.1 GCA_020742395.1 Enterococcus columbae | reverse complement strand
TGGAGGATTTTTTATGATGAAACAACCCATTGTCCCTCTAGAGATGCCTAAAACTGGCATGCAACACTGCAAGCAACGAACCAAAAATGAGCTATTACTTCGTTGTAAAGTGGGAGCGATTGAGCTCAGCTTTTTCTCATCACTTGATGCTACTCAACGAAATGAAATTTTAGAGAAGGGGCTTGCTTATGGAACTAAACTTAAGTGATCTGGGGCCCGTCTACATTGTTTATTGGAAAACGGATTTACGAAAAGGAATCGATTTACTGGCTTACCTTATTCAGTCACAATTTGATTTAGCCCCTTTTTCAAAATCCGTCTTTCTTTTTTGTGGTGGAAAAAGTGATCGATTTAAAGCCCTCTACTGAGATGGTGAAGGATTCTGGTTGCTTTATAAGCGTTTTGAAAATGGACAACTAACTTGGCCAAGAAGTACTGCGGAGGTTCGGGCTTTAACGCCTGAACAAGTTGAATGGCTAATGAAAGGATTTTCTATTACACCAAAAATTTTGGAGAGTCAAAGTCGTCATTTCTATTGAAATGTCGACTTTTTTTGTATGCATTGAAAACCACCTGCTATGCGGGTGGTTCCAGAGAGCTTCTAGCGTGGTAAAAAAAATCCTCCCAAAATGATAGAATAGATTTGGTTTCCCGACCACAAACTATCCATCAAATAGGAGGTTCCTTATGAAAAAGGATAATCAAAGTTTATCACACACAACATAGAAATGTAAGTATCATATTGTGTTTGCACCGAAGTACAGACAACAAATTATTTATGGTAAATATAAAAGAAATATAGGAGAAATTTTAAGAGAGTTATGCGAAAGAAAAGGTGTAGAAATTATAGAAGCCAATGCATGTAGAGATCATATTCACATGTTAACGAGTATACCGCCCAAAATTAGTGTATCAAGTTTTATAGGCTATTTAAAGGGAAAGAGTAGTTTGATGATATTCGATCGACATGCAAATTTAAAATATCGTTAGATGAAATCTACACTTGTAAATGTCCATTTACGACTGGTGAATTTTGTAAAATCATTATTTGTGGGCATTTTCGTTCTTCGATAGTTGCCAATGATGAGGAGTATCTTGGTCGAGTCTATTATGATCAAGCGAGTCATTATTTTATTGATGGTTATGTGAATAAAAGTGGGACCATTCCGATTTTATTCTATGATACACAAACGCAACGCTATACTGCTTTGGAAAAAATAGCGAATCGCTGGCAAGAGGTTGTGTTGGATAAATGATAGAGATATAGGTGTGTACCAAGAAAGTGATGAATAATAAAAAAGCTGGTAGTCAAAATTGCTGCCAGCTTTTTTATTTTTATGAAATGATTTCTACTAATAATTTGCCAAATTCTTGAGTAGAAAGTAAAGTTGCTTCTGTCATCGCTTGCGCAAAATCAGCTGTGACTGCTTTGTTAGCTATAGCCTGCTCGATGGCTTGCGTGATGAGCTGGCTCGCTTCTTGCCAACCAAGATAATCCAGTAACATCGCCGCTGATAATAATAACGAACATGGATTGGCTTTGCCTTGTCCAGCAATATCAGGAGCTGTGCCGTGAGTGGCTTCAAAAATGGCATAACCAGTATGATAGTTAATATTTGCTCCGGGTGCAATGCCGATACCACCGACTTGAGCGGCTAAAGCATCTGAGATATAATCGCCATTTAAATTACAAGTGGCAATCACATCGTATTTTTCTGGATAAAGTAAGATTTGTTGTAAGAAGTTATCAGCAATGACATCTTTGATAATGAGCTTGCCGGCTTTTTGCGCTTGCTCTAGGGCAGCTTGGGCTTGCGCTTTGCCTTGTTCTTTAGCAATTTTTTCAAAGGTTTGCATAGTAAAGCAAACATCGGCATACTGTGTTTCGGCTAATTCATAGCCCCATTTTTTAAAATGTCCCTCGGTAAACTTCATAATGTTGCCTTTGTGTACCAGAGTGACTGATTGGCGCTGATTCGCTAGTGCGTAATCAATCGCGGATCCAATTAAGCGTTGGCTCCCTTCTTTAGAAACTGGTTTAATTCCAATAGAAGAGGTTTGCGGGAAGCGAATTTTTTGCACTTGAAATTGCTCCTTCAAGATAGCGATTAAGTCTTGGGTTTGCTTTTCGCCAGCCAAAAATTCAATCCCCGCATAAACATCCTCGGTATTTTCACGAAAGATGACCATATCTGTTTTTTCAGGGTGCTTTAATGGGCTAGGTACCCCAGTAAAATAGCGAACAGGTCGTACACAAGCAAATAAATCTAGTGTTTGGCGCAAGGTAACGTTTAAAGAACGGAACCCTTCACCAATCGGAGTGGTTAAAGGTCCTTTTAAGGCAACTTTCGCTTGCTTGATAGCTGTTAAAGTGGCTTCTGGTAGATAAGTTCCAGTTTGTTTAAAGGCTTCTTCACCAGCTAAGATTTTTTGCCAGAGAATTTGCCGTTTATTTTGATAGGCTTTGGCTACGGCCACATCAATCACAGCTTGGGAAGCTTGCCAGATTTCGCGACCAACGCCGTCTCCTGGGATGACTGGAATGGTCACTTGATCAGGAACGTTTAGCCCTTGATTTTCTACAGTTAGATAACTCATGCCTTTGCCGCCTTTCTTTGGGTAATTTTTTTACGAATCATCATCGGTAAGATCCCATCATGTTGCCAGTAACGAATATCAGCTGGTGAGTCAAAGCGTAATTTGGCTTGGAATTGAATCGGCGCTTGATTTTCCTTTTGGGCAGTGACGGTTAATAATTGATTGATTTGTGGATTTTCAGGGAAATCAATCGTAAAGCTTTCTTCACCAGTTAGCCCTAGTGAATTGGCGGTTTGATTGTCCACATATTCTAATGGAATCACACCCATCATGACCAAATTACTGCGATGGATTCGCTCAAAGCTTTCGGCTAAAACAACTTTTACCCCTAATAATTGGGTTCCTTTAGCTGCCCAGTCACGTGAAGAGCCCATCCCGTAATCCTTACCGGCTAATACGATACAATTTTGACCAGCTTGTTGATATTTCATCGCTGCTTCATAAATTGTCATGACCTCTTGGGTTGGTTGGTATTTAGTATAGCCGCCATTGATTTCAGGAACGAGTTGGTTTTGTAAGCGAATATTGCCAAAGGTTCCGCGCATCATTACTTCATGGTGGCCACGTCTAGCACCAAATGAGTTAAAGTCACGATAAGCTACATTTCGACTCGCTAAATACTTGCCAGCTGCTGAATCTAAGCCGATGCTACCAGCTGGTGAGATATGGTCAGTTGTAACAGAATCAGCTAATTTGGCTAATACTTTTAAATCCTTGAGCTGACCGTGTGTTGGTAAGCTTTCTTGTAAGGTTTCAAAATACGGCGGATTAGCAATATAAGTAGAGTTTTCATCCCACGCATAACAATCACTACTAGTTGTTTCAATCGCATTCCAACGTTCATTGGCATCAAATAAATGACGATAGGCTTCCTGAAAGGCTTGTCTTGAAACGTAAGTCTGAACGTATTCGCTGACCTCTTCATTGCTTGGCCAAATATCTTTTAAATAGACTGCGTGACCGTTATTATCTACACCTAAGGCTTCCTTGGTTAAGTCTTTGCGGACACTACCGGCTAAGGCATAAGCAATCACTAATGGAGGTGAAGCAAGATAGTTTGCTTTAATTAATGGATGAATTCGGCCTTCAAAGTTACGATTCCCTGAAAGAACCGAAGCAGCTAATAATTGACTATCTTGTACGGCTTTAGTCACATCAGGATCAAGTGGACCAGAATTACCGATACAAGTGGTACAACCATAGCCCACTAGATAAAAGCCTAACTGCTCTAAATAAGTTAATAAACCACTTGATTGTAAATATGAGGTAACGACCTTAGAGCCTGGCGCTAGTGAAGTTTTGACATAATCAGGCACCTGCAAGCCTTTTTCTACCGCTTTTTTAGCCAATAGTCCAGCTGTCATCAAAACAAATGGATTGCTAGTATTGGTACAGCTAGTAATGGCAGCTAATAATAAATCGCCTGTTTGAATGGTGGTCTGCTTGCCACTTTGCCAATGAATGGTGGCTGTTTTGTTTAGCTCATCGGCAGGTAATCCAAAGCCTTTTGGTCCGACAGGTGCACTGATAGATTGCTCAAAGTCTTGGGCTACTTGGGATAGAGCAATACGATCTTGTGGACGTTTTGGTCCAGCTAAGGATGGTTCGATTTGGCTTAAATCAAGTACAACCTCCTTAGTATAATGAACCACCTCTTGATCATCGTAAAATAAATGATTGGCTTTGGCATAAGCAGCCACCCGATCAATCACTTCTTGGCTGCGGCCAGTCGTTTCTAGGTATTTAAGGGTTTCTTCATCAATCGGACAATAGCCACAGGTTGCGCCGTATTCCGGTGCCATATTTGCTAAAGTGGCGCGATCGGCCAGGCTTAATTGATGGTAGCTTGGACCGAAGAATTCGACAAATTTACCAACGACTTTTTCCTTGCGAAGTAGTTCAGTCACTGCTAAAGCAAGGTCAGTAGCGGTGGTGCCGGCTGGTAATTGGCCCACAAATTTTACCCCAATCACTTCAGGTGTAGGGAAATAAGAAGCTTCTCCTAAAATAGCGGCTTCGGCTTCGATACCACCCACGCCCCAACCAAGTACACCTAGCCCGTTTATCATGGTTGTATGTGAATCGGTTCCTTGAACGGTATCAGGGAATAGATAGGTTTTCTCAGCGATTGTTTTTTCTAAGATGACAGGTGAAAGGGATTCGATATTTACCTGATGGATAATCCCAGTTTCAGGAGGAACCACATCGAAATTATCAAAGGATTGTTGCGCCCATTTTAAAAACTGATAACGCTCGGCATTGCGCTCAAATTCACGTTCGGTATTAAACTGCATGGCAGTGGGATTACCAAAAGCATCGACTTGAACAGAATGATCGACCACTAGTGTTACGGGAATTTCAGGGTTAATATCTGTTGCTTGCCCCCCTAATTTAACCACAGCATCACGCATCGCGGCTAAATCAACCACTGCAGGTACACCGGTAAAGTCTTGTAAAATGACACGCTCGGTTTTAAAAGGCACTACCCCCTGAGGATTGGCTGCTTGCCATAAAATAAGTGGTTTGACATTTTCTAAAGTAATCTCTTCATCCTGATGACGAACAACACTTTCTAATAAAATCCGAATAGAATAAGGTAATTGACTAATGGATGTTTGATAATGATCAGCGACTGCTTGTAGATCAGTAAAAAAGTAGGTTTTATCATGTAATGATAGTTGGTTTTCCCACTTCATTTGGACACCTCCTAGAGAAATAAGTAGTGAATACTTAAGAATAATTATACGGTCTTGTAAAAAGATTGTAAACTTATTTATTAAAAATATTTAATTTTTGTTTTAACGTGTTATAATTATAATCACATGATGATTTATTGATATATTTAGAAAAAGGAGGAGTTATTGGATGGTAAATGCAAAAGATTCGGCAGATTATGTGAAGAATCTCGCATCGTTATGTCAGGAAAATGATAAAATAGAAATGCAACTTTATTCAAAATATTCGGTAAAAAGAGGATTGAGAGATGAAAATGGGAAAGGCGTTTTAGCTGGCTTAACGACCATTTCAACAATCTATCCGGAAAAGATAGTCGATGGAAAAGTGATTCCAGGCGGTGGTGAGTTGCGCTATCGCGGAATTGATATTAATGAATTAGTTGAAGGCTTTGTTTCACAAAATCGGTATGGTTTTGAAGAAATTGCATATTTATTACTTTTTGGTAACCTACCAAATGAACAGGAGTTAGCGAGATTCACACATGAGTTGACCCAACGAAGAACGTTACCGACAAACTTTGTTAGAGACGTCATTATGAAAGCTCCTTCTGCCAATATTATGAATTCAATTGCGCGGAGTATTCTAACACTGGCAAGTTATGATGAAAAAGCAGACGATATTTCATTGGCCAATGTTTTAGATCAATCGTTGATGTTAATTAGTGTGTTTCCGATGATTGCGATTTATGCTTATCATGCTTATAATCACTATGATCAAGGGGGCAGCATGTATATTCATAATCCCCAAGGAAATTTAAGTACAGCTGAAGTCATTCTAACCATGCTGCGTCCAGACCAGCAATATACCAAACAAGAGGCCCAAACGTTAGATATGGCCTTGGTGCTGCATATGGAGCATGGGGGTGGGAATAATTCAACTTTTACCACACGCGTAGTGACTTCTAGCGGTACCGATACTTACTCTACGATTGCAGCGGCTCTAGGTTCGCTAAAGGGGCCAAAGCATGGTGGGGCCAATATTAAAGTGACACAAATGATGGAAGATTTAAAGGCGCACTTGCCAAGTGAATACACTGAAGAGGATGTGAGAAAATATTTGACGGCTGTTTTAGATAAGCAAGCATTTGATCATAAAGGCTTAATTTATGGAATGGGACATGCGATTTATTCCGATAATGATCCTAGAGCGGCTATTTTTAAACGTTATGTATCTAAGCTGGCACAGGAAAAAGGAGAACAAGCCGCCAAAGAGTTTGAATTGTATGCTTTAGTTGAAAAAATTGCGCCTGAAATTATTGCGAGTAAACGCAAAATGTATAAAGGAGTCAGTGCGAATATCGATTTCTTTAGTGGCTTTGTTTATGAAATGCTCGGCTTACCTAAGGAATTATATACCCCAATTTTTGCGATTGCTCGGATTGTTGGTTGGTCAGCGCATCGCATGGAAGAGCTGGTGAATGCGCAAAAAATCATTCGCCCTGCCTACATGGAGGTAACGGAAGATATCGCCTATCAAGATTTGCAAGATCGTATTTAAAACAAGGGTTCTCTGCAAGTAAGATTTTTCAATAAACGGTTGAACAAGATTATACGAATATTTAAGACTAGGAAAAAGGTATTCTCTAGCTTGGATATTCGCTTTCTATTTTAAGAGGCTGATTGCGTGTAAATAGGATTTCGTATTTTGGAATTATCAGTAACATACTAAAAAATATTGAATTTGTTTTTTTATTTTTGTAAAATCTAGATAGAAATAGACTGTTAGGTAAGAGAAAGATGTTTTTAAGCTGAGAATAGGTGGTCTAACCAATGCGAAAAATAACTTATTACCGTTTTTTGAAAGCCTTTTATCTGAATAATTGGCGTATGCAAAATCGTTTAGAAAATATTTTGCAGCTATTTAATCAAGTAAGCGAAATTGTTATCATGCCAGCTATTCTTTTAACGTTAGTAGCTAGTGCTCAATTTGGCTCGCTGCTAGTATATGTTCATCTCATTTTATTTCCAATTTATTTTTATTTTGGTGGGCAATATACTGCTAAGAAAAATTTAGTCCGTCTGCCTATTTGTCGAACCCTATATTTGCTGGGCTTTAATCACGTGCAGGTGTTCAAACTGATTGATTTGGCAACGAATTTGGTGTTTTATTTTTCAAGAGCAGTAATTTTGCTAGTGCTATGTGGTTATGCAATCACGACTTTAAAGCTATCTATTGTTTTTCCTATCTGCATTTTGTTAGGCTGTGGATTAGGGATATTTTTGAGAAGATATGAAGATAGGGTTTCGACTACTTTTTTGTTGGTAGGTAATGCGTTTTTTGATTATCAGACAGTAACAATCGTTTTATATTTGTTTCAATTTTTAGACTATCAAAAAGGAAGTCTGTTTATTAGCTTTGTACTGTTGCTTTGCTTGGTGTTTTATCTAGCGTTTAAAGGACTACAGCTTTCTCGTCAAGGTAGACAATTGATTCGTGAGCTTAAGATTGCCCTTAACGAAGGGGGAGCCCCTTTGTCTAGCTTTTTATTCATTCAGGCGTTATTTCCAGGGGGGAGTTTAGTCTTTTTATATATTATTGCCTCTAATCCGCATTTGGCTGTTTATTCAGCTATACGGTTATTCCCCATAAAAGCATTGTTAGTTTTTCTCGGAGTTAGTTCCACATCCGCTATTTATCTCTATGCTTTTGACTTGGAAAAAATGCGCATGTCTCAACTAAGGAATATGGGGAACTTTATTCGTTATAAAATAAAATATAAGTTACTACTGGCTTATGGATTTCATACGCTGATTTATTTTACCTATGCATTGGTATACTTGCTATTGATTCCGGACCGCTTGGTAGACAAATTATTTATCTTATTGCTCGTTTTTGTGCCAGCTTGTTTATTACTACCACTTGTGTACTTCGTGTTAACAATGCTGTTTCCTATTTTAAAACGCCCCTATATTATCGGCTATAATCAACCTTCTCGCTTCGTACTAATCATTAGCTATATCATTAATACTTTATGCTGGTTTTTAGTTATCGTGTGGGGGCTTTGTCTGGCTCGTCAAATACAGATGTTTTTTGTTAGTTTTTTAGTTATGGGCATTTTTGCTAGTTTATTTGGGGTTTTTGTACTGATTTTAATTAAAATTTTTCATCAATATGATGCATTCATTGATAAGGGAAAGGAACAGATTGAAGATGACCACTCCTATATTTGAAGTGCAAGGATTAAATCAAAGTTATGCCGACAGTTGCTTTGTGTTGAAGGATATTTCGCTAAAAATTGATTCAGGGGAAATTGTAGGTTTAATTGGTAAAAATGGTGCGGGCAAGACTACCTTGTTAGAGACCTTAGCGAATTTGGAAAAGAAGGCTTCAGGTGCTTGCTATTATAAAGGGCGCTTGGTTAACCGTTCCTTTTATCAAAACAGCTTAGGATATTTACCTACTGAGTTAAACTTGTATGAGTATCTAACTTTAAAGGAAAATCTATCTTTTATTTTTGATGTTCGCGGTCAAAACTATAATGAAAGTTGGGTGAATGAGATGCTGGCTGCTTTTGAACTAGATGCATCATTAGAGGTGCCTTTAGTTGAATTGTCAAAGGGAATGCGATTGAAGTTTAATTTGATTGTAACTTTAATTCATCAGCCAGATATTTTACTATTAGATGAGCCATTTGAAGGGATTGATCCCGCACAAGCAATTGTATTGAAGCAAATATTAAAAAATCAGGCACAGCTTGGTAAAGGAATCTTACTTTCTTCGCATATTTTATCGTACATAGTAGATATTTGTGATCGGATTTACTTTATTAAAGAAGGGCAGCTTTTAACGGAATTGACCGCACCTTCGACAATGACTATCACAGATATCGAAAAATTATTTTATTAATTAGGAAGAGTGAGAATGAAAAAAATGTCAGATGAACGTTTACAGCTATAAAGACTGAAAAATTATAACGGATTATTTTTGTTGTAGACGGTATGGGTATTTGCTTGCCTAGGCGTATAATGGCTACGAAATCATTTTAATTTTTTCATTCGAAAGAACTAGTGTTGATTTTATTAGTGTCTTTTGTGGAGCCTGCCTTTTTGGAGATGGCACTTACTAAGCAGTTGACAGATCATTTCAAAAGAGCGTTTCTTACTAGCTTTGGCAATCATGCTTATAGCCGATTTCATTTAATAGCATAAATAGTACTAACAAAAAAGCCATCCAGCAATTTGCTGAATGGCTTTTTGAATGATTGATAGAAAAATCTTAAAGTTTTTTGTTGTAGAATTCGACAACTAGTGCTTCATCGATTTCTGGATATAATTCATCACGTTCTGGTAAACGAGTTAATGAACCAGCTAATTTTTCTTCATCAAAGCTTACGAATGCAGGACGACCAACAGTTGCTTCAACAGCATCTTTAATCACTGCAACGTTTTGAGATTTTTCACGAACGCTGATCACTTGACCAACTTCTACGTGATATGAAGGGATGTCAACACGTTTGCCATCTACTAAGATGTGGCCATGATTAACTAATTGACGTGCTTGACGACGAGTAGTTGCAAGACCTAAACGGTAAACAACGTTATCTAAGCGTTGTTCTAGTAAGATCATGAAGTTAACCCCGTGTTTACCTTCTTTAATTTTGCTTGCTTTTACGAATAAGTTACGGAATTGACGTTCATTCATTCCATACATATGACGTAATTTTTGTTTTTCAGCCATTTGTTGACCGTATTCAGAACGAGCGCCACGGCTTGAAGGTCCATGTTGACCTGGTGCGTAAGGGCGACGTGCTAATTCTTTACCAGTTCCTGATAATGAGATACCTAAACGACGTGAAATTTTCCATGATGGTCCAGTATAACGAGACATTGATAAATTCCTCCAATTAAAAAATAGATAGTTGGAGTAAAATAATCCGTTTGAAAAATTCATATGCGTATAGTTTATTCTTCAATCTTCACATTTGCAGCCGCGGTTACTCAATTGAACTTAATACTAAGCGATAAACTAGGGACGTGATACTATTTTTCTGCTGCATTATTTTACACAAAGCACATTATAATATGTAAAACACCCGACTGTCAAATACTAATGTAATTATCGGCATATTTTTTAATTGACTACCATTAAATTGTCTAAAAGTATTTTGCATGATATTGAAAATATAAATAAGAAGTAAAAAATAAAGAT
>DYWZ01000019.1 GCA_020742395.1 Enterococcus columbae | reverse complement strand
ATAAGATATTTGTAAAAAAAAACACTCAACAGAAACCAAAAAAATAAATGGTTGGGTAAAGACTTTACCCAACCGTTTTTTCATTGACTAAATTAGATAGAATAACTTTTCACAAGTAAATTATTTGCAAGATTTTTTAAAAGTAAATAGTATAGTGTTATCAATAAAAAGGTCGGTGAAAACAATGTATCAGGTTATCGTGATGTATGGAGATAACGAGCCGTGGTGGTTTTTTGAAGATTGGCAAGCGGATATAAAAAGCGAACAACTTTTTGCCAGCTTTGAGGAAGCTAAGCTAGCTTATGAACAACTTTGGTTTCAATTTCATGCACAATATCCATGTTTTAAAGGATATGCGAATTATCTGTGTGCTTTTTGGGATGAAAAAGATTTACGCTTTTGTGAAGAGTGTGATGAAGACTTACAACAATATACAGGCATAGCAATCTTACAAAATTATCAGCCAATCACTAAAGAAAGTGAAAGGACATTTTATGAAACAACTAATCATTGCGGAAAAGCCAAGTGTTGCCAAAGATCTCAGTCGCGTCTTAAAGGCAAATCAGAAACATAAAAATTATTATGAAGGTAGTCAAGTTATCGTGACTTGGGCTTTAGGCCACTTACTTTCTTTAAAAATGCCAGAAGATTTAAACAAAGATTGGCAGAAATGGCAAATGGAAGCCTTGCCAATGATTCCTAAAAAAATAGGGATCAAACCCTTACCCAAAACTACTCATCAATTAAAAGCTATCGCACAATTGGCCAAACGTAAAGATGTCAACGAAGCTGTAATTGCCACCGACGCGGGTCGTGAAGGTGAATTAGTCGCGCGTTGGATTTTACAATGGATTCAATTTGATAAACCAGTGAAGCGTTTATGGATTTCTTCACAGACTGATCGTGCGATTAAAGAAGGCTTTTTACATCTAAAACCATCTAGTCAATACGATTCCCTATATTATTCTGCACTTGCTAGAGCACAAGCTGATTGGTTAATTGGTTTAAATGTTACCCGTGCATTGACCGTTAAATATCAGGATAATTTAAGTGCAGGTCGGGTACAAACCCCAACTTTAGCTTTAGTTCGTAAACAAGAACAACAAATTGAACGTTTTATACCTAAAAATTATTATCAAGTTCATTATGTGACCAACCAAGCGACTTTCCAATTAGTGACTAAAAAAATAGATGAATTAGACAGCTTAGAAAAAGCACAAGCATTTATCCAACAATTAGGTGAGAAATCAGCTGTGGTTACTAAAGTTGAAGAAAAAATCAAACAACAAGCAGCGCCTTTACCATATGATTTAACGGAATTACAAAGAGAGGCGAATAATCTTTACGGATATTCCGCGAAAAAGACGCTTTCTTTAGTTCAAAGCTTATATGAAACGCATAAAATTGTCACTTATCCACGGACTGATAGTAAGTATTTGACTGACGATATGCAAGCAACGATGATGGAACGATTGCAAGCTATCACCTCTTTTGCACCTGAGGTAAAAACGTATATTAAAAATGGGGCTAAAGTGGTACAGACGAAGGTATTTAATAATGCCAAAGTTTCAGATCACCATGCTTTGTTGCCAACTGAGCAAAGTCCAAATTATGCCAAACTATCTAATGATGAATCAAGAATATATCAATTGATTGTCCAACGTTTCTTGATGTTATTTGCTCCAATTTATAAAGAACAAGTACAAACCATTCATTTGCAGATTGCAAGCTACGACTTTGTTGCCCAACATAAACAAGTATTACAAGCAGGTTGGAAAAAAGAACAAGATAAAGTAGATACTCAGGAAGAAAAGACTCCTTTAAAATTCCAACAAGGTGAAAAAATCAAAGGGCGTTTTGAATTGCTCAAACAAGTGACTACGCCGCCAAGACCGTTAAATGAAGGTACTTTACTAGCAAAAATGGAAAAACATAGTCTAGGGACTCCAGCCACTCGTGCAGAAATTATTGAAAAATTACTTCACAGTGATTTGATGGAACGAAAAGGTAATCACTTACAGGTTACACCTAAAGGGCGCCAATTACTATCTTTGGTCAATCCATCTTTAGTGAGTCCAGAATTAACCGCTAAATGGGAAAAAGAGTTAGAACAAATTGCCCAATCAAAAGGGAAAATGCAACCTTTTATCCAACAAATTGAAAAAGATACACGACGCTTAGTAGAAGAAATCAAGCAAAGTCAGCAAAAATATCAAGATTTTTCCCTTACGCAAAAACGTTGTCCTGAATGTGGGGCATTATTAAAAGAAAAAAATGCCCGTGATGGCAAACTGTTAGTATGTACTGGGGAAAATTGTCACTATTCAAGACGTAAAGAACCAAAATTATCCAATCATCGTTGTCCCCAATGTCATAAGAAAATGGAAATTATCGAAGGAAAAAATGGGGCATATTATCGTTGTAAATATGATGGTACGACCGAGAAGCTACAAACAAAAGCGCAACGTAAACAAAAAATGACTAAACATGAAGAAAAACGTTTATTGAAAAAATATAGTCAAGAAAATACTGAAATGGAAAGTCCATTAGCTCTAGCGTTAAAAGCCATGCTAAACGAAGAGAATTAAATAAAAATAAAAGGCACTTGCTTTAATGAAAGCAAGCGCCTTTTATTGGTTAAACCATAGATTAAAAAGGGGGAACCTTGAGAAAACGACTTAGCGAATTACTTCTTCTGAGTTAATATCAAAGAAGTGGGCTTTATTTAGGTTGAAGGCTAATTCAACTTCTTCACCTGGTTTATGATAATCACGTGCGTCTACGCGAGATACAAATTCAGTTTCACCGATTTTAGTATAAAGCATCGTTTCTGCCCCTAATAGTTCTGAGACAACGACGGTTGATTTCACGCAAGCTTCTGGTGTAGCCTCTAAAACCACGCGTTCACTATGAATATCTTCTGGACGAATACCAAAAATAACCTCTTTACCTTCGTAACCTTTTTCCACTAAAATTTTATTACGGCCTTCTGGTAATTTTACCTTTAGACCAGCTGCATTAGTGATATAACCATTGTTTAAAGTTACATGGAAGAAATTCATAGCTGGTGAACCAATGAAACCTGCTACAAAGACATTATTTGGTGTGTCATATACTTCTTTTGGTGAACCAATTTGTTGGATGATTCCATCTTTCATAATAACAATCCGATCGGCCATGGTCATCGCTTCGGTTTGGTCATGGGTAACATAGATTGTCGTAGTATTTAAACGTTGGTGCAATTTAGCAATTTCTGCACGCATGGCTACACGCAATTTAGCATCTAAGTTTGATAACGGTTCATCCATTAAAAAGACTTTGGCATCACGTACGATAGCTCGACCTAAAGCCACCCGTTGACGTTGACCACCAGATAATGCTGCAGGTTTACGATCCAAGTATTCACTTAAGCCTAAAATTTTGGCGGCATTTTCTACCCGTTCTTTGATTTCAGCTTTATCATATTTTCTAAGTTTTAAACCAAAAGCCATATTATCAAATACGGTCATATGTGGATATAACGCATAATTTTGGAATACCATTGCAATATCACGGTCTTTAGGTGCTACATCATTCATTACTTTATTGTCAATAATTAATTCACCTTCAGAAATATCTTCAAGTCCGGCAATCATGCGTAAAGTAGTAGATTTACCACAACCAGAAGGACCAACGAAAACAATAAACTCACGATCAGCGATTTCTAAGTTAAAGTCAGTCACTGAATATTTTTGAGAATTATCATATTTTTTATATACATGTCTTAAAGCCATTTCTACCATAATTTGTAACCTCTTTTCATTTATTTGACATCTACAGTATATTTGAAAGCGATTTACTTACGCAACGGAAGATTGTACAAAGAATAAAACGCTTTATTGTACAACTTGTACAAACTCTAAATGTCATTCGAAATAAACTTGGTTAATTGGCTAGTTTTTTGTACAATAACTATATCAAACTAAAGTGAGGCTTGATTTTTATGCAAGAAGTACTTGATTTAGCCAAAATCTATCCTAAAGGCTATTATAGACCTGATTATATTGAACAAAATGATTTACTCTGCTTGCCTTATCAACAACAATATTTTTGTATTGATAAAAAGGAATTAAGTTTTGCTGAAAGCCAATTATTGCAAGCACTTTATCCAACCAATCTATTTTTTGAACAATCCAAACAAAAAACTTGGTATAAAATATTATTTCAGAGCCAATCTATTGATCTAAAGAGTTCTGTGGATCGCTTTCGTGTTATTCAAGTTGATTTTCGGCAAATTAACCAACTAAGTTATCAACAATGGCAAGAGGCGATTCAGGCGATTTGGCCTTCTATTATTGAAGTACTATTTTTAAATTCGCATCAAGCCGTTTTAATAGAAAAACAAGAGTCCCTTTGTTTTAGCCTTGATGAAATAGAAGGAATTTTTACAGCACTGGATGATGACTTTTCGATTTATACACAATTATATATTGGTACCTTTTTTTCCAGTGAGGCCAATTTTAGTCAGATTTTTTCACAGGAATCCCCAATTTTTTCTGGCTTAAAGAAAGAACAAAAACAGAAAAAATGTTATGACTTGAGCATGGCAGCAATCTATGTAGCCTGTTATCAAAATTTAAGTGATAGTTATTTGTTCTCTATGCTGGCAAAAGAATGGTTTGATAGTGAGGAATGGCAAATACTAGTAAGTGCTCTTTGGAAAAACCAAGCAAACGTCTCTTCTACAGCTAAAGATTTGTTTATGCATCGGAATACATTGTTATATAAGTTAGACAAATTCCAACAAAAAAATAATTTAAACTTAAAAGAATTAGACAATTTATTATTGGCTTATTTAGTTTTACAATTAAAAAATTGATTTTTTTGTTGACAAGCCAAAATTATTTTGATAAATTTAGACCAACATTAAAAAACGCTGATAAGAAAAGTAACTTTACTCATTTTTGAAGAGAGTCTCTGGTTGGTGTGAAGAGATAAAAGTTTAAAGTGAAACACATCTTGGAGTTGATTTTCTGAAGTTGGTAGTAGGAAAATCCGGGTATGCCCGTTAACGCTTTAGTCAAGTTGACTAGCTAAGATAATTACTGTGAGGTAATTATGAACAAAAGGTGGAACCACGTAGATACGTCCTTTAATCCTAAGTGATTAAAGGACTTTTTTGTTTTTCCAGTAGCAGTCCTTGACTAGATGAGGTTTTTCTTGTGAGAGAAAAATGAATCTGAGGTGGAACCACGTTGCTACGTCCTCTAAAGCACAAATGATGCTTTAGAGGCTTTTTTATTAGGAAAAGGAGGATTTATTTTGCAAGTAATTATTGATACATTTCCACAAATTTTAGCCGGCACACAGACAACTTTGAGTTTATTTGGTTTAACTATTTTAGGCTCGATTCCTTTAGGGATTCTTTTAGCTTTTATTCTGATGAGTCGTTTGGCACCATTAAGACTGATTGTTCAGTTTTATGTTTGGTTGATGCGAGGAACACCATTATTATTACAATTGATTTTAGTTTTCTATGGGTTACCTTATATCGGGATTGTTTTTGATCGTTTTGAAGCAGCTTTAATCGCTTTTATTTTAAACTATGCAGCGTATTATGCAGAAATCTTTCGTGGAGGCATTCAATCGATTCCAAAAGGTCAATATGAAGCAGCACAAGTGTTACATTTAAGCCCATGGCAAACAATCAGTAAAATTATTATTCCACAAGTAACCAAAATTACCTTACCTTCAGTGGGCAATGAAATTATTAACTTAGTTAAAGATACCTCGTTGGTATATATTTTAGGGCTATCCGATGTGATGCGAATTGGTAAAATTGCTATGGAAAGAGAATCTACGCTATTACCTTTAGTTGGGGTAGCTATCATCTATTTGGCAATGACTGCTATTGTAACCTTACTATTAAAATTCCTTGAAGGTCGCATGAATTATTATCGTTAGGAGGGGTGAATGTGTTAGAACTACGGAAAATTAATAAAGCATTTGGTAATCGTAAAATTATTACTGATTTAGATTTAAAAATTGAACAAGGTAGTATTCTATGTATCGTTGGATCTTCTGGTGGTGGGAAGACGACGATTTTAAGAATGTTAGCCGGCCTTGAAAGTATTGATAGTGGGGAATTTTTATTAGCCGGTCAACCATTTCAGCCAACGAATTTGAAAGAACAGGAACAAGTCGTAGGCGTGGTTTTTCAAGATTTTCAATTATTCCCACACTTAAATGTGTTTGAAAATATTACTCTAGCCCCAAAACTGGCTTTGAAACAAGAAAAAGCCGTTTATACTAAGACGGCTGAAGATTTGGCTCAACGTCTAGGTTTAGCTAATTTATTAAACCATTATCCTTATCAATTATCTGGTGGGCAAAAACAACGGGTAGCTATCGCTAGAGCAATGGCGATGAATCCAAAGGTTTTAGCCTATGACGAGCCAACTAGTGCGCTTGATCCAGGATTGAGCCAACAAGTAGCAGAGTTAATTTTAGAAATGAAACAAGCGGGGATGACTCAGATTGTTGTGACACATGATTTAGATTTTGCCAAACAAATTGCGGATCAACTCTATCAAGTTACCCCAATAGAATAAAAAATAAAGGATTATAAAGGAGAAAACATATGAAAAAATTATTTGGTTTATTAACAGTGGTTGCTTTAGGTTTAGTATTAGGCGCTTGTTCTAATCAACAAAAAGAAAATAGTACCAAATCAGGTGCAGATAAAAAAGAAGTCGTTGTAGGGTTAGATGATACTTTTGTTCCGATGGGCTTTAAAGATGATAATGGGAAAATTGTTGGTTTTGACGTTGATTTAGCCAAAGCGGTCTTTGAATTAACGGATCAAAAAGTCAAATTCCAACCAATTGATTGGTCAATGAAAGAAACTGAATTGAAAAATGGTACGATTGATATGATCTGGAATGGGTATAGTATCACTCCCCAACGTCAAAAAAATGTTACTTTTACTGATACTTATATGAAAAACACGCAAGTATTGGTTGTGCCAAAAAGTAGTGGGATTGAAAAAGCTAGCCAAATGAAAGGCAAGATTTTAGGTGCACAAGAAGGTTCATCTGGTTATGATACTTTTACTAAGCAGCCAGAGGTGTTAAAGGATATTGTCAAAGATGGCGATGCAACCCTTTATGCTAGTTTTAATGAAGCCTTTATCGACCTTGAAAGCAAACGCATTGATGGACTATTAATCGATAAGGTTTATGCAGAATATTACCTAACAAAAGCGAATAAATTAGCAGATTATACGATCATTGAATTACCATTTGATAGCGAAGATTTTTCAGTAGGCGTACGTAAAGATGATCAAAAATTAGCAAAACAAATCAATGCTGGGTTTAAAAAATTACAAGAAAATGGTCAATTCAAAGAAATCTCAGAAAAATGGTTTGGCCAAGATGTCACACCAAGTAAATAATTGAAATGATTACAGACAGCACTTATTTAAGGGGCTGTCTGTTTTAATTTAAACAAAGCCATCGTTTTTTGTAGTATTTTTTAGTATAATGGAAAGGATGAAGGGATTGAAATGATACATGGCGCAAAGAAAGAAAAGAAAAACGTCAAAGAAAACGAAAAAGCAACAGGCAAATAATCAGACACTCTACATGATTATTGCGGGCTTTTTATTTGTTTTTTTAAGTTTACTTGGTTTATTTAAATTAGGTTTTTTAGGGGTATTATTTGCTAATTTACTCCGCTTTTTTGTGGGGAATGCTTACCCAATATTAGCAATATTATTAATTTTTTATGATGGATGGTTATTATTTAAACATCAAGTGCGAGTATTTGATTCGCCGAAGCGTTCCATTGGCTTAGGTCTAATGTATCTGGGAATTTTGATTATTGTTTCAGCAATGCTTTTTGCTAAAGTTCATACGAAAAATCCCAATATTCTTGGAACAATCGTAAATTTATGGATGAGTGACTTTAAACATAGTACTATTACCCAAAATCTTGGTGGTGGTGTGATTGGTGGAGCGTTGTACCAATTTACTTATTTTTTAGTCTCACAATTTGGTAGCTATGTTTTAGGAGCAATGAGTATTTTAATTGGGGGCTTTTTATTTACACAAAAATCAGCTCAGGATTTAATTGATTTTTTACAAGATTCTGGCGATGCAATCAGCAGTCGTTTAAGGGTAAGCGAAGAGAAAAAACAACTTCGCCAACAGAAGAAAAAAGCTAAACAAGAGCAAAAGGCTGCTGAAAAAGAAGCATTGAGAAAGCAGATGCTAGCTGAACAAAAAAATCAAGTGCGGCCTTTTACCGAAGAAGAAAATAATCAAAGAGAACAAAAGGCGCCAGAAATGATTATCGAGCCTCATCAAATGAGCTTAATTGAACCTACCGATGCTGAGAAATTAATGCAAGAGCAACTAGCAGCTAGTCAAGTAGTACCAAAACGTTCACGTAAAACGAAGGTAGAAGCTGAAGAAATGGATAGCGATGATCCATTAGAATTTAGTATAGAAAATGAAGAAGCTGACGAATTTTATGAATTGCCACCAAGTAGTTTGCTTGATCCAGCTAAGGTGCAAGACCAAAGTGATGAATATGAAAAAATTAAACAAAATGGTGAAATTTTAAATCAAACCTTCCAAAGTTTTGGCGTAGATGCCACAGTAGTAAAAGCTAGTCTTGGGCCATCGGTTACTAAATTTGAAATTCAACCAGCTGTGGGTGTGAAAGTAAGTAAGATTGTCAGTTTAACTGATGATATCGCATTAGCTTTAGCTGCTAAAGATATTCGGATGGAAGCACCGATTCCAGGTAAATCGCTAATAGGAATTGAAGTACCTAATCAAAATATTTCGATGGTTTCTTTTAGAGAAGTGATAGAAGCCACTCCGGCTCATCAAGATAAAATTTTAGAAGTACCATTGGGACGAGATATTTCAGGTAAAGTGCAAACTTGTGATTTAACCAAGATGCCCCATTTATTAATTGCCGGTTCAACTGGTAGTGGGAAATCGGTGGCAATTAATGGTATTATTACAAGCATTTTGATGCAAGCTAAACCGCATCAAGTCAAATTGATGATGGTCGATCCAAAAATGGTTGAATTAAATGTATATAATGGTATTCCTCATCTTTTAACGCCCGTAGTTACTAACCCTAGAAAAGCGGCGCAAGCCTTGCAAAAAGTCGTAAAAGAAATGGAAGAACGCTATGAAAAATTTGCGGCAACGGGTGTTAGAAATATTGCGGGTTATAATGAATTGATTGAAGCTAAAAATCAAGAAGATGGACAAAAACGTCCTATTTTACCATTTATTGTAGTAATTGTTGATGAATTGGCTGATTTGATGATGGTTGCAAGTAATGAAGTAGAAGATGCGATTATTCGTTTGGCCCAAATGGCACGAGCTGCGGGTATTCATATGATTTTAGCTACCCAAAGGCCAAGTGTTGATGTCATTACTGGAATTATCAAAGCCAATGTACCTTCCCGAATCGCCTTTGCGGTTTCTTCAGGAACGGACTCACGGACGATTATTGACAGTCATGGAGCCGAAAAACTCCTAGGCCGTGGCGATATGTTGTATTTACCAATGGGTGAAAACAAACCTATTCGCGTTCAAGGTGCATATATTTCAGATGGTGAAGTAGAGCGAATTGTTAAATTTGTAACCGATCAAATGGGCGCTAATTATGACGAAAAGATGATGAATCTTGAAGAAGAGCCTGCTGCCGAAAGTAGCAATGATTATCCGCAAGATGAATTGTATGAAGAAGCGAAAGCCTTAGTGGTTGAAATGCAGACGGCTAGTGTATCGCTATTACAACGGCGCTTTAGAATTGGTTATAATCGTGCCGCGCGATTAGTTGATGAATTAGAAGCCTATGGTGTAATAGGACCTTCTGAAGGTAGTAAGCCACGTAAAGTCTATCTTCAATCACTACAAGAAGAAGTAAGTGAATATGAAGATCAAGAAATAGAGTGATGAATTGCCAAAGTTATGCTTGATTAATAAATTGCTAAGAAGTAATAAGCATTGCTTGCAATTCAAGACATTATCCATTATAGTGATACCGATTATTTTGAAATGAGGGAAAAAACGATTGAAACCATCAATTTATGGATTAGAAAAAGCTGAGTTAATCGCTTGGTTTGAAGAAAATGGCGAGAAAAAATTTAGAGCAACCCAAGTCTGGGAATGGTTATATGAAAAAAGAGTGATGTCTTTTGAGGAAATGACAAACTTATCGAAGGCGTTGATTGCTAAATTAAATGAACATTTTGAAATTTGTCCGTTAAATCAAGTAGTTGTTCAAGAATCAAGTGATGGGACGGTAAAATATTTGTTTCAATTACCTGACAAACATATGATTGAAACGGTCTTGATGCGCCAAGATTACGGTATGAGTGTTTGTGTAACCACTCAAGTTGGTTGTAATATTGGTTGTACATTCTGTGCAAGTGGTTTGTTGAAAAAACAACGCGATTTAACTGCAGGGGAAATTATGGCGCAAATCATGCTTGTCCAACATTATTTTGACGAACGCGAACTTGGCGAACGGGTTTCACATATTGTGGTGATGGGAATCGGGGAGCCTTTTGATAATTATGAGAATGTAACGAAATTTTTACGCATCGTAAATGACCCTAAAGGAATGGCCATTGGTGCCCGTCATATTACGGTCTCAACTAGTGGGATTGTGCCTAAGATTAAAGAATTTGCCGATAATGGCTTACAAGTTAATTTAGCTATTTCATTACACGCCCCAAATGATGAATTACGTACCTCAATTATGCGGATTAACCGCAGCTTCCCGTTAGCTAAATTAATGGAAGCTGTCGATTTTTACTTGGAAAAAACCAATCGCCGCATTACGTTTGAGTATATCATGTTATCAGGCGTTAATGATCGCGTGCATCATGCACAAGAATTAGCCGACTTACTAAAGGATAAGAAAAAATTGGCTTATGTAAACTTAATTCCTTATAATCCAGTTAGTGAACATGATCAATATTCAAGAAGTAGCAAAGAGGATGTCCTGCGTTTTTACGATACTTTGAAGAAAAATGGTGTGAACTGTGTCATCCGTAAAGAGCATGGTACCGATATTGATGCTGCTTGTGGTCAGTTAAGAAGTAAACAAATGAAAAAAGAAAAAGTCCAAGCTTAAAATTTAATGAAAAAATGATGGGGAACTACTTGCAGTTTGTGAAGTAGTTCTTTTTGTGTTAGAAAAACTTACATGAAACGCTAAAATTTTTTCTTTTTAATACAGTCTAAAAAACTGATTTTTCTGATAATTTAGAAGTTTTCGTTAAAATATTTGTTATATTATTAAAAATAAATAAAAATTCTATTGATTTTTTAATAATTAATCTATATGATTATCTTAACTCTCATAAATAAAACAGAGATTTGAAAAAGGGTGGTTTAAATGAAGAAGAAATACGCTTTAGGTTTATTAACTGTATGCGGCGTAGTTTTAGCGGGTTGTTCTACTGGCGGAAATTCATCTAAAAGTAGCGACAGTTCAAAAGAAGCTAGTGCCAAACAAGAAATTAGTGTAGTTGTACAACAAGAAATGCCATCAGGCGATTTGTCTTTAGCGACAGATACAATCAGTTTTACAGCTTTAAACAATGTCTATGAAGGATTGTATCGTCTAGATAAAGATAATCAACCTCAGCCAGCTGGTGCTAGCGAAAAAGCTAAAGTCAGTGATGATGGTCTAACTTATACGGTTAAATTACGAAAAGAAGCAAAATGGTCTAATGGCGATCCAGTTACAGCTAAAGACTATGTATTTGGCTGGCAACGTACTGCTGATCCTAAGACCGCTGCTGAATATGCTTATCTATTGGCGCTAGTTAAAAATGGTGAAGCGATTATTAATGGTGAAAAACCAGTAACGGATTTAGGAATTAAGGCCGTGGATGACTATACATTAGAAATTCAATTAGAAAAGGCAACCCCTTTCTTCCCATACTTGATGGCCTTTCCATCATTCTTTCCACAACATGAAGCAACCGTTAAGGAATTTGGCGATGCTTATGCAACGAAGTCTGATAAATCCGTTTATAATGGACCATTTACTTTAGAAGGTTTTGATGGACCAGGTACAGATACTGAGTGGGTGTATAAGAAAAATGATACTTATTGGGATGCAAAAAATGTGAAGCTTGATCAGGTGAATGTCAATGTGGTTAAAGAATCTTCAACTGCCTTGAATCTATTTAAAGACGGCCAAGCTGATGATGTCATTTTAACTGGTGAATTAGCCAAGCAAATGAAAGGTGATGCAGCTTACTTAACACAACCAGATGCGCGTACCACTTATTTAGAAGTAAATCAACGAGAAGCAAATTCACCATATAAAAACGCCAACCTACGTTGTGCAATTTCTTATGCAATTGATCGTAAAGCTTTAGTGAATAATATCTTAGGGGATGGCTCTAAGGTTGCAACTGGTTTAATTCCAACGGGTAACATGACGGGTCCAGACGGCCAAGACTTTACCAAAGCTTCTAAAGCTAAAGTTGAATATGACAAGAAAAAAGCAAAAGAATATTGGGAAAAAGCCAAATCTGAATTAGGCATTAATAGCTTAACCATTGAATTAGTTTCTGATGATACTGATGCGACGAAAAAAGTAAGTGAATATCTACAAAATTCATTACAAGATACTTTGGATGGTGTGAAGGTGAACGTTACCCCAGTTCCATTCTCTGTTCGATTAGATCGCGGGAATAAAGGTCAATTCGATATGATCGTCAGCGGTTGGGGTGCTGATTACCTTGATGCAAGTAGCTTTACTGATCTTTTTGTCACTGGTAATAGCTATAACCGTGGAAAATGGAGTAATGCTGAATATGATAAATTAGTGGATGCTTCAGGTAATGCTGATGCAACAGATGAGGAAAAACGTTGGGATGATTTATTAAATGCTGAAAAAGTTTTATTAGATGAAAGTGGTGTCATTCCAGTTTACTATAAATCTGAAGCACACCTACGTAATCCTAAAGTTACAGGTGTCGTAGCTCACCCAGCCGGTGCACAATACGATTACAAATGGGTAGTTGTAAAATAATGAAATTTTGTAAAGAACTGAGCAATATTTCAAGTGTTGCTCAGTTTTTTTCTAGATATGTCAAGCTTTTAGAAAAATGGAGAAATTTTTTTAAAATAATAAAAAACTTATTGTGATTAAGGAGAGTTTACACAAACAAAAGAAATAAAAGCGTTCAGTCTAACTAATAAAAACAAAAAACTGTTGTCTTTTTTATAATTTTCAAAAAAATTAGAAAGAATTGAGAATAATTTGTTGCAATTTTAATAATTATTATTTAAAATTGCAATTAGCTAAATATTTTTAAGATTAATTTAAGTGAGGGGACATGATTATGAACAAGAAATGGGCAATTGCAACATTAGCTGTTTGTGGTTTAGTTTTAGCTGGCTGTTCAACTGGTGGTAATTCATCAGATAAATCAGACAGTTCTAAAAAAGAAAGTGCAGCTAAAGAACAAGTATTCAATATGGTTGAAGGAGCAGAAATGCCATCAGCAGATATCTCTTTAGCAACAGACGAAGTAAGTTTTTCTGCTTTAAACAATGTGTATGAAGGATTATATCGTCTAGATAAAGACAATAAACCAGTGCCAGCGGGTGCTAGCGAAGAAGCAAAAGTTAGCGATGATGGTTTAACTTACACCTTCAAATTACGTAAAGATGCAAAATGGTCAAATGGTGATCCAGTAACTGCTAAAGACTATGTATATAGTTGGCAACGTACCGTAGATCCTAAGACAGCTTCTGAATATTCATACCTTTTTGAACCAATCGCTAATGCAGCTGACATTACTGCTGGTAAAAAAGCTGCTAGTGAATTAGGCGTAAAAGCAGTTGATGATTATACTTTAGAAGTGAAGTTAGACAAAGTGACTCCTTACTTTGAACAAATGTTAGCTTTACCAACCTTCTTCCCACAAAATCAAAAAGTTGTAGAACAATATGGTGCTGATTACGCAACGAAATCAGATAAATCTGTTTATAACGGACCATTTACTTTAGTTGATTTTGATGGACCTGGTACTGATACTGACTGGGGTTATAAGAAAAATGATACTTACTGGGATGCTAAAAACGTGAAGTTAGATAAAATTAACGTAAACGTCATTAAAGATTCATCTACAGCATTGAACTTATTTAAAGATGGTCAAGCAGACCTAATTACTTTATCAGGTGAATTAGCACAACAAATGGCTAACGATGAAGCTTATCTTACAGTTCCTGAAGCTTCTACATTCTATTTAGAATTTAATCAAGGTAAAGAAAATTCGCCATATAAGAATGAAAATTTACGTAAAGCTATTTCTTATGCTATCAACCGTGATGCCTTAGCTAAACAAATTTTAGCCAATGGTTCAATCGGTGCAACTAGCTTAGTACCAGAAAAATTTGTTTATAATCCTGACACTAATGAAGATTTAACGAAAGAAGCTAAATCTGATGTGAAATACGATAAGAAGAAAGCGAAAGAATATTGGGAAAAAGCAAAATCTGAATTAGGTATCGATTCATTAAATATTGATATTCTTTCTTCAGATTCAGACGTTTCTAAGAAGATGTTAGAGTACTTACAAAGTGCTTTACAAGAAAATCTTCCTGGTGTGAAAGTATCTGTTAGTCCAGTACCATTCTCAGTACGTCTAGATCGCTCAAACAAAGGTGATTTTGATATTGTAATGAGTGGATGGGGTGCTGACTACGCTGATGCAAGTAGCTTCTTAGAGTTATTCACAATTGGCAATAGCTACAACCGTGGTCAATGGAACAATGAAGAATATACTAAATTAGTTCAAGCTGCTGGTACAACTGATGCAAACGATCCTCAAAAACGTTATGAAGATTTTGTTGAAGCTGAAAAAATCATCATGGACGAACAAGGTGTCGTGCCAATTTACCAAAAAGCAGTCGCATACTTACGTAATCCTAAAGTGAAAGATGTAATCAATCATCCAGCTGGTGCGAAATACGATTTCAAAGATGCTTATATTGCTGAATAATTAGACAATTAAATAAGCTGATGCATAGTTCAACTATGTATCAGCTTTAAGATTTATAGTAGTCGATCAATAATTAATAAAAGAATACTACAAATGAATAATAATATGGCTGGTTCTAAGAATTGTCGACTGGAACCTTTGCTCGCTTGAGAAAGGGATGGATCCTCTTCGTTTAGACGATGAAATGCTTTTTTCATTGAGCGATGGAAAAAATCAAAACTACCAGAAGCAAAGACGAACAAAAAGCCACCGATAATAAGCAAAGGAAGCATGGTTAAAAAAAGTGTATCTGATAGGTGAACGATTGAAAAATCTTGTTTGATGATAAGATAGCCAACGTTCGCTAGAAGTAATCCTAAAAAAATCAATAGGGATCTTTTATTTAGATGCATAACTACATTCCTTTCAATACATAACTGATAAGCATAATGTACACAATTATTGTTTAGAAGTCAAAAAGAAATGAGGAGGAAATTCATTTGAATAGCTTTATCAAATATATTCTTAAACGGCTATTTTATATGGTGATTACGCTATGGTTGATTGCTTCTATTACTTTCTTTTTAATGAAGCTTTTACCAGGAACACCATATACAAATGCAGAAAAATTATCTGCTGAACAAATTGCTCTTTTAAACAAACAAATGGGCTTAGATCAACCCGTGTTAGTGCAATACGGTAAATATTTATGGAATGCTTTACACTTTGATTTTGGTACAAGTTTCCAATTTAAAAATCAACCAGTGGCTGATCTTTTAGGTGGACGTATTGGCCCATCTTTACAACTTGGTTTCCAAGCCATTGTAGTAGGTACTATTTTCGGTACGATTTTAGGTGCAATTTCAGCAATGAAACAAAATACTTGGGTTGATACCTTAGCAACTTTAGTAGCGATTATTGGCCGTTCTATTCCAAACTTTGTATTTGCGGTATTATTACAATATTTCTTTGCAATAAAATTACACATTTTACCAATTGCGAAATGGGAAGGTTTTTCCTACACTATTTTACCAACCATTGCCTTAGCGATGAGTCCATTAGCCGATTCTGCTCGTTTTATCCGAACAGAAATGGTTGAGGTTTTACACAGTGATTATATTGAACTAGCTCGTGCCAAAGGGTTAAGTCGTTGGCAAATTGTTTTCCGTCATGGTTTGCGTAACAGTTTAATTCCTTTATTAACATTATTAGGACCATTAGCGGTTGGGTTGATGACTGGTTCACTTGTTATCGAAAATATTTTTGCCATTCCGGGTATTGGGGAACAATTCGTAAAATCAATTACTACTAATGACTATCCAACAATCATGGCAGTTACAATTCTTTACTCTACCATGTTAGTAGTAGTTATTTTAGTAGTCGATATTTTATACGGTATTGTTGACCCTCGTATTCGAGTTTCAGAAGGGAGTCGTGGCTAATCATGGAAGCAAATCAAATGCATGATGAAATTGCAAAAATTCCAGCATCCGAATTTGAATTTCTAAAACGTGATACAGTTGAAGAACGTGAAGCCATTGCTACACCTTCTTTGACCTTTTTACAAGATTCATGGCGTCGTTTGAAAAAAAATAAGGCGGCTGTTTTCTCTATTACTTTATTAGGGATTATTTTAGTTTTATCTGTGGGATCAATCTTCTTTTCACCACATGATCCGGCTAAACAAAATATTGATTATATTAATCTACCACCAAAAATTCCAGGGATTGACATTAATGGATTAAATGGTAAAGCCATGGTAGGTGGCGAATTAGTTGATAAATATAAAGAAGCGAATGTACCAAAAGATGTTTATTTCATTTTCGGTACAGATAGTTTAGGGCGTGATTTATTAAGTCGTCTATTAATGGGAACACGTATCTCATTATTGATTGCCTTTATTGCGGCAATATTAGATATTTCCATCGGAGTAGTCTTTGGTTTAACTTCAGGGTTACTGGGTGGTAAAATCGATACCTTTATGCAACGGATTATTGAAATTTTATCAGGGATTCCTACATTAGTTGTAATGATTTTAATGTTAGTGGTATTTAAACCAGGGATCCCATCAATTATTGCAGCGATGGCGGTTACTAACTGGATTCCAATGGCCAGAATTGTGCGGGCACAAACTTTGAAACTAAAAGATCAGGAGTTTGTGTTAGCAGCGACTACTTTGGGTGAATCTAAAATGAAAATTGCCTTCAAGCATATTTTACCGAATATTTCTAGCGTGATTATCGTTCAAATGATGTTTAGTATTCCATCGGCTATTTTCTTCGAAGCATTCTTAAGCTTTATCGGTTTAGGTTTGAAACCACCTGCAGCTTCTTTAGGTATGCTTTTAAGTGATGGTTACAAAACATTCTTGTTCTTACCATATCAAATGTGGATTCCAGCAATCATGCTATCTGTAATTATGATTGGATTCAACCTTTTAGCAGACGGTTTACGTGATGCTTTTGACCCTAAGATGAAGGAGTAGGAATTATATGAAAAAAGTTTTAGAAGTAAAAGACTTAGAAATTTCATTTGATACCTTCGCCGGTAAAGTCCAAGCAATCCGTAATGTAAGCTTTGATTTGTATGAAGGAGAAACATTAGCGATTGTTGGTGAGTCCGGTAGTGGTAAATCTGTAACCACGCGAAGTGTCATGGGCTTGCTTGCAAGTAATGCCAACATCGAAAATGGTCAAATTCTATTCAATGGCCAAGATATCGTTAAAAAGACTGAAAAAGAAATGCAATCGATTCGTGGAAAAGAGATTGCAATGATTTTCCAAGATCCAATGACTTCACTTGACCCTACCATGCCAATTGGTAAACAAGTAGCAGAGTCATTATTAAAACATACCAAAGTTTCTAAAAAAGAAGCGATGGATCAAGCATTAGAGTTACTAAAATTAGTTGGTATTCCAAATGCAGAAAAACGTTTGAAGAACTATCCACACCAATTTTCTGGTGGACAACGTCAAAGAATTGTCATTGCGATTTCATTGATTTGTTATCCACAAATCTTAATCGCTGATGAACCAACAACAGCTCTTGACGTAACCATTCAAGCGCAAATTCTTGAATTGTTAAAAGATATTCAAGAAAAAATTAAAACTTCAATTATTTTCATCACACACGACTTAGGAGTGGTGGCCAATGTTGCTGACCGCGTAGCCGTAATGTATGGTGGAAAGATTGTTGAAATTGGTACAGCTGAAGAAATCTTCTATAATCCACAACATCCATATACTTGGGGATTATTAGGTTCAATGCCTTCATTAGATGGCTCAGAAGATCGCTTATATGCGATTCCTGGTTCACCACCAGATTTATTACAACCACCTAAAGGGGATGCTTTTTATCCTCGTAATGAATATGCGTTGAAGATCGATGCTGAAAAGCAACCACCATTCTTTGAAGTTTCACCAACGCATAAAGCAGCGACTTGGTTGCTTGCACCACAAGCACCAAAAGTAACGCCACCGCGAGAAATTCAAATTCGTTGGGCGAAGTTTGCTGAAAAAAATCGTAAAGGTCAAGCCTAGAAAGGAGAAAGTACGTGAAAAAAGTTTTATTAGACGTTAAAGGATTAAAACAATATTTTAACGTAGGACGTAAAGATGAAGTCAAAGCGGTTGACGACATTACTTTCCACATCTATGAAGGCGAAACTTTCGGTTTAGTAGGAGAGTCAGGTAGTGGAAAATCTACGACAGGTCGTACAATCATTCGCTTAAATACACCAAGTGGTGGCGAAATTACCTTTGATGGTAAAGACGTGATGAAATTAAAAGGGCGTGAAGCCTTAAAACAATTCCGTCGAGAAGTACAAATGATTTATCAAGATCCTCATGCTTCATTAAACCCAAGAATGAAAGTTCGCGATATTATCGCTGAAGGAATTGATATCAATAATTTAGCGGCTAATGCTGAAGAACGTAATAAAATTGTTGATGACTTGTTACGTACTGTCGGCTTAAACCCAAGTCATGGTACGCGTTATCCACATGAATTTTCTGGTGGACAACGTCAACGTATCGGGATTGCGCGTGCTTTAGCTGTTAATCCTAAGTTTATTATCTGTGATGAACCAATTTCAGCCTTGGACGTATCGATTCAAGCGCAAGTAGTTAACTTATTACAAGATTTACAAAAAGAAAAGAATTTAACCTATCTTTTCATTGCGCACGATTTGTCCATGGTAAAACATATCAGTGATCGTATTGGGGTTATGCATCATGGTAAATTATTAGAAATGGGTACCAGTGATGAAATTTATCACTTTGGAGTACATCCATATACTGAAAGTTTATTATCAGCGATTCCATTACCAGATCCAGATTATGAACGTACGCGTAAACGGATTAAATACACACCGCAAGCAGATGATGGTAAGGTACGCAAGATGCATGAAATTGCTGAAGGACACTTTGTTTACGCAAGTGACGATGAAGCAGAATTTTTTGCTAAAAAACTTGCAGAAAAGAAGCAACAAGCTAATCAATAGGTACGCCTATGAAAATATTAAAAGGTTATCGATTTAAAATTTATCCGAATGAAGAGCAAAAACAATTCTTCATTCAAACATTTGGTTGTGTACGGTTTACGTATAATTATTTATTAAAAGCAGCTAAAAAACCTGATAATCGCTTAATGGAAGGTAAGGTAATCACGCCAGCTATGCTCAAGCGTGATTACCCCTTTTTAAAAGCGACAGATAGTCTGGCTTTGGCTAATGCTCAGAGAAATTTAGATCGAGCATTTAAAAATTATTTCAGCGGTCGTAGTGGTTATCCCAAGCTAAAAAATAAAAAGAGTGCTTGGCAATCCTACACTACGAACAATCAAAATGGCACAGTTGCCATTGAAGGAAACCAATTAAAATTACCTAAACTTAAAGAGTGGGTAACGATTTGTTGTCACCGCCCAGTTTTAGGGACAATAAAATCTGTAACTATTTCAGCTAAGAATAATCAAGACTTTTACGTTTCCTTACTTTGCGTAGAAGAAATTAAACCATTACCAAAAAGTCATCAAGAAATTGAGTTAATCTTTCATCCACAAAAGTTAATCCATGCTGATATTTCTTTACTACCGGTAGAACATTTGGAACAAACTAAACAAAAGTTGATGAAATTAAATCAACGTTTGGCCTTAAAAGCTCACTGCGCACGTAAGCACAAAGTTCCTTTATCTAAAGCGAAGAACTACCAAAAAGTAAAGGCGAAAATTACTAAGTATCAAACGTTATATCATAATCAGTTGCAAGATTATTTAAATCAACTTTCTACACAGTTAATCAGACAATATGATGTGATTTATTTTGTGGAGCCAACAGCAAATACTAAGAAAAAGGTTGATGATCGGGCGGTATTTAGCTTAAACGAGTGGCATCAATTTATGCGAATGTTAAAATATAAAGCCGTTTGGTATGGCAAAGAATTTAAGTTCATTTTTTCAGAATAAAATTAAAAGTCTAAATTTTCGAAAAATTAAAATGATTATTAAACATTAACTGGTCGGGGCACCAGGGTTCGCCTAGGGTATATAAAAACAAATGTTTTGTTTCTAGGAAATACGCTCACTAATTATGAAAAACCAATCAAAAGGCGTAGTTGAATGACTACGCCTTATCTATTGCCTTTATTTAGTCTTTAATTGATAGATTTTAGATGGTCGACCAATACCGATTGCCCGTTCACCAATTTCAACAATTTGGTCATTTAAAGCCTTTTTCAAGTTAGAATGATCAATATTACGGTAATCAATTCCTAAAAACTTAGCAAAAACTTTTCGAGCATCGGTAATGGTAAATCCATCTCCTAATACTAATAGTACTCTAGGATCGTGCATCATCGTATCAACGACATGTTGAAAAGCTTTTAAAACAATTTGGCTATGGTCAAAAGCTAATTGATCTTTGCCGACTGATTTTCCAGTTTTTAAATCTAAGATAATTTCAATATCTTGGTTGGTTAAGATAAGTTGTTCGCCTTGACGATTTAAATTAAACCAACGAACTTCCTTGGCATCATCACCAGCATCAATAGGTTCTTCGCCGATAAAAGCTAAATAACTTACGGTAACGACCCAACCACGTGGATCGCGGTTAGGTGTACTAAATGTATAGAGTTGTTCAATTTGTAATTGGTTAATTTGAACGCCTGTTTCTTCAAAAGTTTCGCGAATGACACTATCATCAGTTGATTCACTTTTAGTGACAAATCCCCCAGGTAAAGCCCAAGAATGTTGATAAGGATGACTTTTACGTTGGATTAATAATACCTTTAGTTGTTCTTCGATACGATTGTAGCATAATAGTACCATATCAACGGTCAATGAAGGTGATTCATAAGTTGGATGGTCTTGTTGATGATACCAATCCAAAAATTCTGCTTCGCTAGCAAGCTGTTCATAGTATTTTTTTTCTTCTTCTTTTGAACTAAAAGACTTCACTGCTATACCCTCCAATAAACAAAAACTAATATACAGATAATGAAAGAATTAAATTAAAAAGAAATAGTCCTAAATAAAGCCAAGCGAGCTTATTTTTAGCAAGTGCTGTTTTACCTAAAAAAATGGCTAATAAGAATAAACTAAGTAATTGTAGGACAAATTGACTGATAAAAAAAGCATTTAATAACTGATTCATACTGAAAAATGCTTGAATATATTCATGAAAAACACGCCATAGAATATGGATAAAAGTCACTAAACAAGCAAGAAAAAATTGTTGTTTGTTTTTAACATTCATGTTTTTTCCTCCTATATGACTTGATAGCTTTTATTATAGCATAATTTTTATAAGGGTATCGAATAAAAATAGTTGCTATTGATTGTAAATAATCCGTTTAAGTAAAACACAATGAAAAAAAGAGAGTAAAACATTGATATATCAAGACTTTTTCTAACTTTAACTAGCTATTTTAGTTTAGCTTTGCTATAATAATTTGGTATAAATATGTTTTTCGATTGGAGGATGTAATAATCAATGGCAGAAAAACCTACATATTATATTACCACGCCAATTTATTATCCAAGCGGTAAATTGCATATTGGTAATTCTTATACAACTATTGCCTGTGATGCATTGGCACGTTACAAACGTTTAATGAATTTTGATGTATTCTATCTAACTGGGGTAGATGAACACGGTCAAAAAATTGAAAAGAAAGCAGAAGAGTTAGGACTTGAACCACAAGAATATGTGGACCAAATGGCTGCTGATGTAAAGAAACTATGGAAAACTTTAGACATCAGTTATGATAAATTTATTCGTACGACTGATGATTATCATGAAAAAGCTGTTCGTAAAATTTTCCAACGTCTGCTAGATCAAGGGGATATTTACTTAGGTGAATATGAAGGTTGGTATTCCGTTTCTGATGAAGAATATTTCACTGAAACACAACTAGCTGAAGTTTATCGTGATGAAAATGGTAAGATGATCGGTGGGAAAGCGCCAAGTGGTCATGAAGTTGAATTGGTTAAAGAGGAATCTTACTTCTTTAAAATGAGTAAATACGCAGATCGTCTGTTGGCTTATTATGAAGAACATCCTGATTTTATTCAACCAGAATCACGTAAAAATGAAATGATTAACAATTTCATCAAACCAGGACTAGAAGATTTAGCGGTTTCTAGAACCACCTTTAAATGGGGAATTCCAGTAGATGCTAATCCAAAACACGTAGTATATGTTTGGATTGATGCGTTAGCCAATTATATTACTGCATTAGGTTATGGCTCTGACGATGAAACTTTATTCAATAAATTCTGGCCAGCAGATGTTCACATGGTAGGTAAAGAAATTGTTCGTTTCCATACAATTTATTGGCCAATTATGTTAATGGCCTTAGATTTACCATTACCTAAGAAAGTCTTTGGTCATGGTTGGTTATTGATGAAAGACGGAAAAATGTCTAAATCTAAAGGAAATGTTGTTTATCCTGAAATGATTGTAGAACGTTACGGTCTAGATGCTTTACGCTATTATTTATTGCGTTCAGTACCATTTGGTTCAGACGGTGTGTTTACACCAGAAGATTTTGTTTCTCGACTTAATTATGATTTAGCTAACGACTTAGGCAATCTTTTAAATCGAACGATTGCGATGATTAATAAGTATTGTGGTGGTTATGTACCAGCTTATGCTTCAAGAGTAACTCCATTTGATGCTGAATTGTCAACAACTGCAGCCAATGTTATCGGCAAATTCCATGAAGCAATGGATAATATGGAATTTAATGTGGCTTTAGCAGAAGTGTGGAATTTAATCTCACGCGCAAACAAATATATCGATGAAACAACTCCATGGGTTTTAGCTAAAGATGAAAGTCGCAAGGCTGAATTAGATTCAGTCATGGTTCACTTGGCAGAAACTTTGCGAATTGTGGCTATTTTATTACAACCGGTGATGACTAATGTCCCAAATCAAATTTTTGAACAACTAGGTATCAGTAACGCAAGCAAAGATTTAATCAACTTACGTTTCGGAGAATTTCCAGTAGATACTAAAGTAGTTGAAAAAGGAATGCCGATTTTCCCACGTCTTGATTTAGAACAAGAAGTGGCTTACATTCAAGAAAAAATGTCAGCAGGTGTACCTTCTGTTGAAGAAAAAGTCAACTGGAATCCAGAAGAAACGACCTTAGTTTCAACAAAAGAAAAACAAATCAAATTTGAAGATTTTGATAAAGTAGAATTAAAAGTAGCTGAAGTAATCGATTGTCAAAGAGTGAAAGATGCAGATAAACTATTGCAGTTTCGTTTAGATGCTGGTGATGGTCAAGATCGTCAGATTTTATCGGGTATTGCTGCTTACTATCCAGATCCAGCGGCTTTGATTGGTAAAAAAGTTGTGATTGTGGCTAATCTAAAACCAAGAAAAATGCGTGGACAAATTAGCCAAGGGATGATTTTATCAGCTGAAGATGCAACGGGGCGCTTACAAGTCGTTGAAGCCCCAGCTGGCATGCCAAATGGCTCAATCATCGCCTAGCCAAATTTGAATGTCTAGCTACTGAACATAGATTAACCAAAAATGTGAAGTAGCTTGCTTAGACATACAAAAATTCGAGTGCTACTCACTACTATCAATTTAAGAAAAGTAGCTTGCTTAGTCACTAATCTTTTTAGATTAGTGGCTAAGCATTTTAATATTGTTATTTTGAAAAAAGATTTTTAGTAAAACGTTTTATTCTTTAATTGTCTAGATAAAAACATTGTCAATTACTAAATGATTCGGTATAATACTTTTGTAATTATTATTTTATTCATGAGGGAGTAACTGGCAGCAAAATTGCTGTGGCAACATCACCAACAAGAAAGCAATTTCTGGTGTTGCCTTAATTAGTGAGACTTGTGTATGTGAAGCACATACAAGGTCTATTTTTTTTATTTTTTTTTCAAAAAAAGCTAAAATAGACTTGTACAAAGATTAAAGGAGGAAGATTATGTCAGAAGGAAAAAAGGACCAATTACATGAAAAGTTCTATACGCAAAGTGTAGAGCAAGTTGTACAGGAGTTAAACACTAGTTTGGATGGACTGACAAGTGCAGAAGCCAAACAACGTTTAGCTGTTTATGGACCAAATGAGTTAGAAGAAGGTAAGAAAAAAAGTCTGCTACAAAAGTTCATTGAGCAATTTAAAGACTTAATGATTGCAGTCTTATTGGTAGCCGCGATTATTTCAGCAGTAGTATCGCATGAAGTAGTTGACTCATTGATTATTTTGGCCGTAGTGATTATCAACGCTATCATGGGGGTGGTGCAAGAAGCTAAAGCTGAACAAGCCATTGAAGCACTGAAGCAAATGTCTACACCAAATGCGAACATCATTCGTGATGGTCATCCAATGACGGTGAAAAGTGATGAATTAGTACCGGGAGATTTAGTCTTACTAGAAGCCGGTGATATTGTTCCTGCAGATTTACGTTTAACTGAAGTTAGCTCTTTAAAAATTGAAGAGGCGGCTTTAACAGGTGAATCTGTACCGGTTGATAAAGAACTAGTTGTCTTAGAAGATGGTGAAGTAGGAATCGGCGATAGAGTGAATATGGCTTATTCAAACAGTAATGTCACTTACGGACGTGGTAAGGGTATCGTAGTGAATACCGGAATGAACACAGAAGTTGGTAAGATTGCTGGTATGTTAGCCAATGCTGATGAGACTGAAACACCATTAAAACGTAACTTAAATGAATTAGGTAAATTCTTAACGGCAGCGATTGTGGTAATCGCAGTGATCATGTTCTTTGTAGGTATCTTCTTTAATGATACTTCATGGGCTGATATGTTATTAACTTCAATTTCATTAGCGGTTGCTGCTATTCCAGAAGGATTACCTGCGATTGTTACGATTATTTTGGCCTTAGGTACGCAAGTAATGGCTAAACGTAATGCGATGATTCGTAAATTACCTGCTGTTGAAACACTAGGTGCAACTGATATTATCGCATCTGATAAAACAGGTACGTTAACCTTAAATCAAATGACAGTTGAAAAATTATATGTAGATAACCATCAATATGCTGTAAGTGATGATTTTGCAAATGATCATATGGCAATTAAGGTGATGAATTTTGCCAATGATACTAAATTCTCACAAGAAGGCAATCTAATTGGCGATCCAACAGAAACGGCTTTAATCCAATTTGGCTTAGATCAAGGTTTTGATTTAAAAGTGGCTTTAGTTGCCGAACCGCGAGTAGCAGATCTACCATTTGATTCAGATCGTAAGCTAATGTCTACAGTTCACCAATTAGCAGATGGTAAATTCTTAGTAGCAGTTAAAGGTGCTCCAGATGTTTTATTAACTCGTACTAATCGAATCCTGATGAATGGCGAAGTTCGTTCATTAACTGCTGCCGACAAAGAAGATATTTTAGCTAATAATAAAGACATGGCTCAACAAGCCTTACGTGTATTAGCGATGGCTTATAAAGTAGTTGATCAAATGCCTGAATTAGTTAGTGAAACATTAGAGAATGAGTTAGTTTTTGCTGGTTTAGTTGGTATGATTGACCCAGAACGTGCAGAAGCAGCTCAAGCGGTTAAGGTTGCAAAAGAAGCAGGTATTCGACCAATTATGATTACCGGTGACCACCGCGATACCGCTGAAGCGATTGCTGCTCGTTTAGGTATCATTAAAGAAAAAGATGATGCTGCTGTTTTAACAGGGGCGGAATTAAATCAAATGTCTGATGAAGAATTTGCTCAAAAAGTAACCCAATATTCAGTCTATGCACGTGTTTCTCCTGAACATAAAGTACGTATCGTAAAAGCATGGCAAAAAGCTGGTAAAGTTGTAGCTATGACAGGTGATGGCGTAAATGATGCGCCAGCCTTAAAACAAGCTGACATCGGGGTTGGTATGGGAATTACTGGTACTGAAGTTTCTAAGGGCGCTTCTGATATGGTTCTTGCCGATGATAACTTTGCGACAATCGTTGTAGCAGTTGAAGAAGGACGTAAAGTATTCTCAAATATTCAAAAAGCCATTCAATATCTATTAGCTGCTAACTTAGGGGAAGTATTAACCCTATTCTTAGCAACACTATGGGGTTGGGATACTTTATTACCAATTCATTTACTATGGATTAACTTAGTAACAGATACATTCCCTGCGATTGCTTTAGGAATGGAACCTGCTGAAGCTGGATTGATGAAGAATAAACCACGTGGTAAGAATTCTAACTTCTTCTCTGGTGGTGTATTAAGTAGTATTATTTATCAAGGGATTTTAGAAGCTGCTTCGGTATTGTTTGTTTACTGGGCTGCTATCCAATGGCCAGATCATACTGCGGCGAATATGCCACACTTATCAAGTGAAGCTTTAACAGCTTTACAACATGCTGATGCGTTAACGATGGCCTTTGCTACTTTAGGTTTAATGCAATTGTTCCATGCCTTTAACGTTAAATCAGTTCATCAATCATTGTTTAAAGTGGGACCATTTAAGAATCGCGTATTTAACTGGGCAATCTTATTATCCCTTGTTTTAATGATGGTGATTATCGTTGTTCCAGGCTTAAATGATATCTTTAGAGTTTCACATCTAGATTTATATCAATGGGCAATCGTGATTGGTACATCATTTGCAATTATCCCTGTTGTTGAAATTGTGAAATTCTTCCAACGAGCTGCAGGTAAAAAATAAAAACACGATAGCTACTTATGATGATTACTATTCATTGATGGAATAGTAGTCATCTTTTTTTGTAAAAAAAACGCCTATTCAATGGATCTCATTAATCCATGAATAGGCGTTGGTAGTTTTGTACTTATTTTGCGTTACTTTTATCGGCTCTAGCTAAAGGAACCCAAATAGCAGTTTCTTGCTTATTGCTATATTTAATTTCCTTTAATGCCTTTCATACTAGTTTTGTAGCATATTTTTATTTAAAAAAATGGGTAATCTATTACTTGATAGCGTTTATATAACTGGATATTCAAGGATGAAATTTATTGAAATGTGTGATAAAATAAAAGCACTTTATAACTAGGAGGAGTTTTATTGGTACCGGATTTAGGCTTTTATGTCCAAAAAATTAATCAATTAGTGCAAGACACTGAAGCTGTTGGTGAAAAGATGCACCCAAAATATATGATTATTCGTGAGGCAATTGATCAAGGTGAATTAGCAAAACTAGATGCCAATACAGTTGATGAAATTATTCAAACTTTTGAAGTGGGAACTAAAGAATATGAGCAGATGTTGAATAAATTAAATGGCTTAAGACCGCCTGCACGTATTTTAGGATTGCATAAACGTTTGCATGCAGCTTATCGTAATTATGTAGCTGGTTGTCAGGCGATGATAACAAGTCTACAACAAACACCGATTGATGTTGAAGGATTTAATGTTGCTGAAAAGCAACAAGATGAGGCGACAGATACGATTGGTTCAGCTATTCAACGTATGACGATGCTTTTATTGAAGAGATAGATGAAAAAAAGTCCTTAAAAAAGGAGAAGAATCTAATCTAAATATTAGCTTATTTTTATGATAAAATGTTTTACTTGGTATATAATTAGTTCATAACCAACAATAACCTTTTTATTTTTCATTTTACTCCTTAGTTGAGTAATTACTCCTTTTTCCGCTAGGTCTAACCAACCTAGTGGTTTTTT